>NZ_ATHV01000065.1 GCF_000422205.1 Desulfovibrio sp. X2 | reverse complement strand
TTTTTGCAAGCAGAAGACGGCATACGAGATTAGCTCCCGGTCTCGGCATTCCTGCTGACCCGCTCTTCCGATCTAGGGGGCGCGCAGCCCCCTCCCTGCCCGCCGGAGGCGATTCGACGCGCGCGAATCTAGCCGCGCAGCTTGGCGGCGATCTCGCGGGCGGCCTTTTCGCCGGAGAGGAGCATGCCGCCGAAGACGGGTCCCATGCGGTAGCCGCCGAAGCAGGCGTTGGCGGCCATGCCGGCGACCCAGACGCCGGGGAAGACCTCGCGGGTGTTCTCCGGGGTGGTGCGTTCGGCGGTGTCGGCCCACATGGAGCGTTCGCCCATGACCTCGCCGGTGGGGGTCTTCAGGCGCACGCCGTTCTTGCGGGTCAGGGTGTGCAGGACCTCCATGGCGTGCCCGGTGGCCTCGATGAGGTAGGTGCAGGACAGGGCCAAGGGATCGACGTGCAGGCCCGCCATCTCCACGGGCGAGGAGTTGACGACGATGCCGGTGACGCGGACGTCTTCGCCCTCGCCGCGCATGCAGACGTCCTCGACGCTCATGCAGTTGAAGATGCGGGCGCCCGCCAGGCAGGCCTTGGAGGCCAGGGTGACGGACGCGGCCACGGCGTCGGCGGTGAAGTAGCCGGGGGCGAACTCGAAGACGGGCACTCCGGCCTCGTCCAGGACGTGGCGCGACTCTTCCTGGACCACGATCTCGTTCCAGGTCATGCCGCCTCCCCACATGCCGCCGCCCAGCGACAGCTTGCGCTCGAACACGGCGACCTTGAAGCCCTGCGCCGCCAGGCGCCAGGCGCAGGTGAGGCCGGACGGCCCGGCGCCGACGATGGCGACGTCGAGCTCGACGCTGTCGAGGAACTTGTGGAAGAAGCGGGTGGCGATGGCCTTGGTGACGATGTTCTCGTCGATCATGATGGATCCTCCGTGCGACGCGGGGGAGGAGCTCCGCCCGGACGGGCGCTCGTCATGGTCGATGAGGGCCGGTCCGGGACGGGAAGCGGGGGACCGGCGTGGCGGCCGCGCGTACGGCGGCCCTGGCTGGTGGACTCCCGAGTTCCCTACGGCGGTGCAAACCGCGTCAGGTTCGATGGGTATGCTCTCAGCGCCGCCCATGCGACGCACCCCAATCGGTGTCGGGCAGGGGTCTAGCACGGCTGTTGCCGGGCCGCAAGGTGCGGCCGCATGCCGGGCGCGGCGCGCGGGCCGGAGGGATCAGTTCTTTTTCAGAGCGCGGGAGATGGATTCGCGGATCTGGGCGAGGGAGGCGGGCTTCTCGAGAATGGCCACGGGGCGGGTCTGGCTGGCGCGGGCCATGGTCTCCTCGTCGGCGAAGGCGGTGTGGAAGATGACCGGGATGTTGTTGTTGATGATCATGGCGGCGTTGATGCCGTCGATGTTGTCCTTGAGGCGGATGTCCATGAGGATGACGTCGACCTGGTTGCTGCTGGCGTAGTCGATGGCCTTGCGGCCGGTGTCAGCGACGCAGCAGACGTTCAGGCCCATGCCCGAAATTTCCTTCTGCAGGTACATGGCAGTGATGGCCTCGTCCTCGACGATCATCACGTTCTTACGCGTCGCCATTCAACAACCGCCTCCGCTCCGCTCCTTAGAGGATGCCGCTACAAGTGCCCAATCTGGCTTCGGAAACCTGGTAGACACTTTCCCACCAAGGGCGTGGGCCTGTCAATGCTTGCCCTGCAAGGTTTTTGAAAAAACACGCCATGAGATGGCGTGTTTTGGAAAAGTGATCCAGCCGCGAGATAACATGTTGCGTGATATAAAATAACTATATGATATGTGATTGCAGTGTATTACGTTATTTGTCCGGGATGCCGTTCCGCTCGGCGGAAAGGGCGGCGCGGGCTGCGGAACGGCGGCCGGAGAAGGCCGGACACGGGGAGCGGAGGTGGGAGAGGGGGCCGGGCCAGAGGTCTCCGGCCCGGTCGCGTCAGGTTGCGGCATCAGGAGAGGCCGGACGCGGATTTTCGGCCGGGGAGGCAAGGGAAGCTTCCCTGGCGCGGGCGCGGATGGCCGCGATCTGGTGCTCCGGTATGCGCAGGAATTCGAGGAAGGCCTGGTGTCCCTCGGGGTCGTCGTGTTCAAAGGCGGCGTGCCAGGCGCTCATGTCCTCTTCGGAGAAGCCGCTCTTGCGCAACAGGGCGACCCACCGTGCGCGGTCCATGGGCGCGGCGGCCAGTTCCTCGCTTCGTCCGAGCAGGCGCAGCACGAGGCGGCGCTGCTCCACGAGCGTCGCGATCTCGGCCTCCAGGGTGTCGAGGCGGCTTTCGAGGACCGTCGGCCGCCGGTCCGAGGGGCCGTCCAGGATGGCCGCGATGGCCGCGAGAGAGAGCCCGGCCCGGCGGTATCGGCAGACGGCTGCCAGGCGCGCCTCGTCGGCGGCGTCGTAGAGACGGTAGTCGCCCTGGCTGCGCCCCGAGGGGCGCAGCAGGCCGATTGCGTCGTAGTAGAGCAGGGTGCTGCGCGAAAGGCCGTGGCGTTTCGCCAGCCTGCCGACGGTCAGGGACATCAGCCCTCCTTGCCGTGCTGCGTCTCGGCCCCTTCGCCTCCGGTCCCGGCCGGGGCGTCCGCCAGGGCCTCCCCGTGGACCAGCCAGTGGTCGAGCAGGCGCATGAGCCGCGCCATCCTGCGCCCGAACTCCTCGTCCTCCAGGGCGCAGCGCCTTTCCGCGACCTCCCGGTCCAGGTAGGTCACGGTCTGGGTGATCGTGAGCCGGGTCGAGCCGTTCTCCGGGGCGAGGGCGAGGACGTAGCGCATCACCCTCTCCGGCCCCATGCGCACGAATTCCACGAGGCGGGGCGGCTCGTGCCGGGTGGCGAGCCACGTCTCAGGCCCCTCTTGTGGGAAATTCGTGCTGAAAACGCAATCCCGTTCCGCGACTCCGGAGCGGCTGAAGAGCAGGTCGCAGGACCAGCCGGGGATCCACTCGTACTCCCGGATGGGGCAGAGCAGGGGAAAGACACGCTCGGGAGCGGCCGGGGCCAGGTGGTCATGGGTGCGCACCGCGCGCCGGGATGCGGCCGGGCGGGGGGCCTGGGGACGATTCTCATGATGCGTGGACTGAGTGCTCATGGTCTCCTCCTGTGGTGTGGAAGGAGGCAGGGAACACCGTGAAGCCGTAGACGGGTCAAGGGGAAACGGGGAGAAAAGCGGCGGAAAAAGAGACCGGGCCGGGGGCTTCCGGCCCGGTCGTCACGAAGCGGGGCTAGGGCTTGAAGACCAGGGCCGGATCCAGGGAGTAGGTCCAGGGATTGGCGTTCTTCCAGCCGTTGACCGTGCGCTTGCCGAAGTCCGGGCTGGCCTTGTCCTTGACCATCTCGCCCTCGAAGCCGTCGACCACGGAATAGGCGTCGGTGAAGCCCGCCTTGGCCAGCTCGTTCACGGCCGCGGCGCTGCGGCTGCCGCTGCGGCACATGAGCAGCAGGGTGTCGCCGGGCTTGAAGTGCTTCTTGACCAGTTCGACGAAGCCGGGATTGGGGACCATCTTGTAGGATTTCTTCTCGGCGTTGAACTCGGTGGAGAAGAACATGGACGGCATGTTGTAGGCCATGTCCGCGTGGCCCACGAAGACGTATTCCTCGGGCGTGCGCACGTCGATGACGGCGACCTTGTCCGGGGCGGCCTTGTACATGGCGTAGGCCTCCCTGGCGTCCACGTACTTGCCCAGCGTGGTGCGCTCGTTCTCCTTGGCGGGCTCGGACGCGGCCAGGACCGGGGCCGCCGCGGCGAGCAGCAGGGCCAGGAGCGCGAGGCAGGCGAGGGCGGAGGCAGGGCCGAAGGCCTTGAGGTGGGCGAGGGTCTTTTTCATGCGATCCTCATCGTGCGGTCAGGGTGTTTCCCGGACGGCGGATGCCGCCGGGTAATGTACCCGATACTAGCACTGGGTATCTGCGGGGGCAACGGGAAAACGGAAGCGCCGGAAAGGAACGCCCCTGCGCGCCCGCTCGCCCCCTCTCTCGCGCCTCCCCTTCACACGAGACGGGAGGAGGGAGGCCCCGCGGCCTCCCGGGCGCTCAGGGCCTGACTTCCAGGAAGGGGGCGGCCTCCGGGCGACCCAGGCTCGGGGTGAAGCGGGTAAGGGCGTATTCGGCCACGCCGTGGACCATGAAGGGATCCTTGTGCAGCACGGCCCACAGGGCCTCCTCGTCGTCCATGGTGGCCAGGATCACGCCGCCCGTGCGGGGCACCTTGCGGCCGGAGAGCAGGAAGTTGCCGTTCGCGAAGTTCTCCTTGAGGAAGACGGCATGGGCGGGCAGGTGCTTGTCGATCTCCTCGATGGCGACGGTGTAGTGCAGGGAAACGATGAACATGGCTCCTCCTTTGCGTGGGCCGCCGCGCGGGACCGCGACGGAACGGACGGGCGATGATGCCCCGCTCCCGGGCGCAAGGCAAGGAGCGCGGAAGGCCGGAATCCCCGCCGACTCAGGCGGTCTTCTCGCGGGCGCGCAGGGAGAGGGCGAGGCCGAGCAGGGCCAGGGCGATGCCGCACAGCCCGAGGCCCCCGGGCCAGGGCGCGCCGAGCAGGAGGACCTCGCCGAGCAGGGTGAAGAGCACCTCGGCCGACTGGGTGGCGTCCACGGCCGCGATCTCGAAGGACGTGCGGGCGCGGTGGCGGGCGGCGAGGAAGAGCGAGGTGGCGGCCACGCCGGAGAGGAGCGCCACGAGGAAGGTGTCGGCGACCTGCCCCATCGGGGGCAGGGGCGGCCGCACCAGGGCGCCCAGCACGAGCCAGAAGGGCAGGCTGCCCAGGGAGAGCAGGAGGACGCGCCCGAAGCTGCTGTCGAGCACCTCGTGGTCCATGTCGCGCCTGCCCGCGGCCTTGCCGTGGCGCGCCTCCCAGACCATCTGGTTGCCCAGCGGATAGGCCAGCGCGGCGACCAGCACGGGGCAGGCCCCGGCCAGGAGGTCCGCGAAGGGAACGGACGCGGCGTGCTCCAGGTTGACCATGAGGATGCCGCAGAAGATGAGCGCCACGCAGATGAGCCCCTTGCCGGGCACGGGCTTGCCGAAGAGGAGCAGGACAACGGGCGTGGCCAGGATGGTGGCCTGCCAGGTGGTGGCCACGATCCAGCCGGGCGCGTAGGCCGCGCTGTAGCAGAGCAGGCTGTAGAAGACGCCGAAGCCGATGCCGCCCGCCAGGCTCCAGAAGCCGAGGTTGCGGCGCCACTCGGCGAAGGCCGCGCGCAGCAGCCGGGTCTGGCCCGTGGCCGGGAAGAGGACGCAGAGCAGGAGGATCATGAAGGCGTAGCGCAGGCCCGCCGACCAGAACCAGTGCCCCCCGGCCAGGCTCATGACCCGGTTGAGGACGAAGGTGCTGCTGAAGAACAGGGCGGCCAGGCCGCCCAGGGCCACGAGTCCGGCCATCAAATCCTCCTTGGCGCGGCGGGCCCGGACGGCCGCCGACAGGGAGGGGATGCCCTATGCGCGGGCGCGGCGCAAGCCTCCCCTTTATAAAGCCGTGTCCCTCTGGACATCGGGCGCGCTGCGGGCCATTGTTCCCCTGCCACGCCAACCGCGAGCAGGAGCCAGACCGTGACCGACAACCCCGTCCGTCCACCCCTCGTGGCCGCGCCGCCGGCCCTCGAGCGCTTCGTGCGCGCCGACCGCGCCGAGCTTCTCTCCCTCCTCGACAAGCTCTTCGAGCGCATCCGCGGGCTGGACCATGTGCTGCACGTCTTCGAGCCCGGCAGCCCGGTGCGCGAGAAGGTCATGGCCCAGGCGCGCGCGCTCCTCGACCGCTTCCCGGACCCGGACGTGCGCCCGCCGCTCTTCGGCGTGCCCGTGGGCGTGAAGGACATCTTCCGGCAGCAGGGCGAGGCCATCCGCTGCGGCTCGCTCCTGCCGCCCGACGTCTTCTTCGGCCCGGAGGCCGAGGCGGTCACGCGGCTGCGCCAGGCCGGGGCCATCATCATGGGCCGCACCGCGACCACGGAGCTGGCCTATTTCGAGCCCGCCGCCACCTGCAACCCGCACGACCCCGAGCGCACGCCCGGCGGCTCGAGCAGCGGCTCGGCAGCCGGGGTGGCCGCGGGCTTCTTCCCGCTGGCCCTGGGCACGCAGACCGCGGGCTCGGTCATCCGCCCGGCCTCCTACTGCGGCATCGCGGGCTTCAAGCCCTCGTTCGGCCGCCTGCCCGCCGAGGGCGTGGTCTACTTCGCGCGCAGCCTGGACCAGGTGGGCATCTTCTGCGCCACGGCGGCCGAGGCCGCCCGGGCCATGGCCGCCCTGGACCCCGAGTGGCGCCCCGTCCCCGCCCCGCGGAAGCTGCGCCTGGGACTGCCCGTGGGCCCCTACCTGGAGCAGGCGGCCGTCGCCTGTCTCGGGCGGCTGCTCGCGGAGCTCGCGCGCGATTCGGGCCGGTCCGGGGGGCGCGGCCTGCCCGCCGTGCCCTTCGAGGTCGTGGAGGTGCCGTGCCTCGAGGACATCGCGGAGATCACCGTGCGCCACGAGACGCTCATGGCCGGGGAGGTCGCGCGCGAGCAGGCGGCCTGCTTCACCCGCTACCAGCGCCTCTACCGGCCTCGCACCGCGGCGATCATCGAGCGGGGGCTTTGCGTCTCCGAGGCGGAGATGGAGCGGTCCCGGGCTTCGTGCCGCGAGTTGCGCGAACGGCTGCACGGCCTCATGGACGAGCATGGAATCGACGCCTTCGTCTGCCCGGCCACGCTCGGCGAGGCGGACATGGGCCTCTCCTCCACGGGCAGTCCGGCCATGAATCTCCCGTGGTCGCACGCGGGCCTGCCCGCCTTGACCGTGCCGCTGACCGAAGGGCCGTCCGGTCTGCCGCTGGGCCTTCAGGTCGTGGGCCGTTTCGGCGCGGACGAGGCCCTGCTCGCAGCCTGGGCCTGAACCGCCCGCCCGGCAGGCCTTTCTTCCCTGTCCGCCTTTCGCGCCGCGCGCGTCCGTTTTTTCAAGACACTGTGGCGTTTCTGCTGCACTTCATTTTTGTCACTACGCCGGAATAATTGACGAAACAGGCTGGCACGAGTCTTGTTAGAGGGCTGCTGATCGTTCTTCACACAACCGGGGGAATGCATATGTGCGGCATCATCGGCTACGCGGGTCATCGTCCTGCCGTGCCCGTCAGCCTCGAGGGGCTGCGGCGGCTCGAATACCGGGGCTACGACTCGGCCGGAGTGGCCTTCAAGCTCGACGGCGGCCTCGTGGTCATCAAGGAGAAGGGCAAGATAGCGGCCCTGGAAGAGGCGCTGGAGGAGGCGGGCAACTTCATGAACGCCACCGCCGCTCTGGCGCACACCCGCTGGGCCACGCACGGCGTGCCCAACCGGCCGAACGCCCACCCGCACCTGGACCAGTCCGGCGAGCTGGCCATGGTCCACAACGGCATCATCGAGAACTACACCGAGCTCAAGCAGGAGATGCTGCAAAAGGGCATCTCCTTCTATTCCGAGACCGACTCCGAGGTCCTGGTGAAGCTCGTGGGCGAGTGCATGAAGGAGAGCGGTTCCGTGGAGGAGGCGCTGTCCAAGGCGCTTTCGCGCGCCGAGGGCGCCTACGCCGTGGTGCTCATCTCCAACGCCCACCCGGGCAGGCTCTGGGCCGCGCGCAAGCAGAGCCCGCTGGTGCTGGGGCTGGGCACGGGCGAGAATTTCCTTGCCTCTGACGTGCCCGCCTTCCTGCCCTACACGCGCGAGGTGGTCTTCCTCGACGACGGCGAGATGGTGGTCATCGACGCCAACTCCTGGAAGGTCATGGACGCGGCCACGCTGCAGGCCAAGGAGAAGAAGTCCCAGACCATCACGTGGGACGTGCAGGCCGCGCAGAAGGGCGGCTTCAAGCACTTCATGCTCAAGGAGATCATGGAGCAGCCGAAGGTCGTGCGCGACTGCCTGACCGGCCGCATCGACCAGCAGAAGAAGACCGTGAAGCTGCCCGAGATCGACGGGCTGCCCGTGCCGAAGCGCCTGGTCATCGTGGCCTGCGGCACGTCGTCCTACGCGGGCATGTGGGGCAAGTACATCATCGAGAAGATGGCCCGCGTGCCCGTGGACGTGGCCATCGCCTCGGAGTTCCGCTACGCCGACCCGATCCTCGCAGAGGGCGACCAGGTCATGGCCATCTCCCAGTCCGGCGAGACCGCGGACACCCTGGCGGGGCTGCGCCTGGCGCGCGAGCACGGCATCCCGGTCATCGGGCTGTGCAACGTGGTCGGCTCGAGCGTGGCGCGCGAGTCGGACCACGTGCTCTACACCCAGGCCGGACCGGAGATCAGCGTGGCCTCCACCAAGGCCATGTGCTCGCAGATGGTCATGCTCTTCCTGCTCGGCCTGTCCTACGCCGAGCGCAAGGGGCTGCTTTCGGACGAGGACCGCGCGGCCGCGGTGTCCGGCATCCAGGAGATCGCCGGGGTGCTGGAGCAGAGCCTGCCCGCCATGCGCGACACCGCGCGCCATCTGGCCCGGAGCTACTCGAGCGCGGACAACTTCCTCTACCTCGGCCGCGGCCCCTACTGCCCGCTGGCCATGGAAGGCGCGCTGAAGCTCAAGGAGATCAGCTACATCCACGCGGAAGGCTATGCCGCGGGCGAGATGAAGCACGGTCCCATCGCGCTCATCGACCCGCGCTTCCCCACCTTCGCCATCGCCCTCGCGGACGACCTCTTCAGCAAGGTCAAGAGCAACCTCATCGAGGTCAAGGCGCGCGGCGGCAAGATCATCGCCCTGACCAACGCGGGCCCTGGCCTCGAGGTGGACCACCCGTGGTACCTGCCCCAGGTCTGGGGGCCGCTCGGCGCCTTCACCGTGCTCCCGGCCGTGCAGCTCTTCGCCTACGAGATCGCGGACTACCTGGGCAAGGACGTGGACCAGCCGCGCAATCTCGCCAAGAGCGTCACCGTCGAGTAGCCATCCAGGGCGCTGAAAAGGCGCCGTCTGCGGCGTCACTGCGGAAAGGCCAAACCCTCGCGTATGCGGAATACGCGTCGGGCTTGGCCTTTCCTTGTTCCTTGCATCCGACACCTTTTGAGCGCCCTGGGTGAATCAGGTGTCCGCACGCGACACCTTTTCAATTTCAATTTTCATCTCCGGCTTCCCACGTCCAGGCAGCCCGTGTCCGTTTCCTGGGCGGGCCGCAAGCGGGAGAGGTCAAGGGGTTACCCCTTGCGGGGAGGGTCCAGGGAGGGCGAGGACCCTCCCTGGTCAGAGCGTTGAAAAGGCGCCGTCTGCGGCGTCACTGCGGAAAGGCCAAACCCTCGCGTATGCGAAATACGCGTCGGGCTTGGCCTTTCCTTGTTCCTTGCATCCGACGCCTTTTGAGCGCCCTGGGTGAATCGGGTGTCCGCACGCGACAAGCCGTGCTTTTTAAATTTTCCTTTTCGGCTGTCCACGCCCAGGCGGCCCGTGTCCGTTTCCTGGGCGGGCCGCAAGCGGGAGAGGTCAAGGGGTTACCCCTTGCGGGGAGGGTCCAGGGAGGGCGAGGAGCCCTCCCTGGTCAGGGCGCTGAAAAGGCGCCGTCTGCGGCGTCACTGCGGAAAGGCCAAACCCTCGCGTATGCGGAATACGCGTCGGGCTTGGCCTTTTCTTGTTCCTTGCATCCGACGCCTTTTGAGCGCCCTGGGCGAATCAGGTGTCCGCACGCGACAAGCCGTGTTTTTTAAATTTTCCTTTTCGGCTGTCCACGCCCAGGCGGCCCGTGTCCGTTTCCTGGGCGTGCCGCAAGCGGGAGAGGTCAAGGGGTTACCCCTTGCGGGGAGGGTCCAGGGAGGGCGAGGAGCCCTCCCTGGTCAGGGCGCTGAAAAGGCGCCATCTGCGGCGTCACTGCGGAAAGGCCAAACCCTCGCGTATGCGGAATACGCGTCGGGCTTGGCCTTTCCTTGTTCCTTGCATCCGACGCCTTTTGAGCGCCCTGGGTGAATCGGGTGTCCGCACGCGACAAGCCGTGCTTTTTAAATTTTCCTTTTCGGCTGTCCACGCCCAGGCGGGCCGTGTTCGTTCTCCGAGCGTGCCGCAAGCGGGAGAGGTGGGATAACCCCTTGCGGGGAGTCGGAGCGGCAGTCGAAAAACGAAATCGCAGCCAGTCCCGAAGCGGTGAGATGCAAGGAAGTGAAAAAATCCAGGATGCGCAGTGTATTGCGCATACACAAGCGGTCTGGATTTTTTCGCTGACGCGGCGGATCGCCGCTTCAGGGCGGGCTGCTAGGAGGTGGCGTGTTCGGCGAGCAGGCCCTTCAGGTGGTGCAGGAGGCCCTGGACCTTGAAGGGCTTGCGCACGCACTTGAGCGCGCCCAGGCGCATGGCCTGCTCGATGGAGTCCGGATCGGAGAGGCTGGTCAGGGCCACCACGGGCATTTCCGGGGCGGCGGCGCGCACTGCGCGCAGCAGGGGGACCTCGCCCGCGGCGGGCATGGCAGCGTCCACGACGGCGAGCTGGTAGCGGCATTCGGCCAGCAGCGAGACCGCGGCCGGGCCCGTGTCGGCCACGTCCACCGAGTGGCCCGCCTGCTCCAGCGCCTCGACCAGGAGCTCGCGCACGCGCGGCTCGGGATCGGCCACGAGCACGTCCTTGAAGCGCGCCACGACCACGGGCATGCGGGCGAGGCGCCCTCCGTCCTCGCGCGTGGGCGGGGACACGGGCAGCAGCACCCGGACCTCGGTCCATTCGCCCTCGCGGCTGCTGACGTCGATGGCTCCGCCGTGGCTGCGCACGATGCCGTGGCAGATGGACAGGCCGAGGCCGGGCGCCTTGGCCGCGTGGCGCGTGGTGAAGAAGGGGTCGAAGACGTGCGCCAGGGCGTTTTCCGCGATGCCCGCGCCGGTGTCGCGCACCGTGATCAGCACCTCGCGGCCCATGGCCTCGGGCGCCGTGGTCACCAGGAGCTCCCCGCCGCCCTTTTCTTCCAGACCGTGCTGGGCGTTGACCAGGAGGTTCACGAGCAGCGTCTGCATCTGTTTCGTGTCGGCCGCGATGGTCGGCAGGTCGTCGGCCAGGTCCGTGGAGAAGGCGATTCCGGCGCCGGTCAGCTTCTTGGAGAGGATTTCTCCGCACGCGGCGACCAGGCGGTTGACGTCCACCGTCTCCAGGCGCGGCGGCGCGGGCCGCGCGAAATCCATGAGGCTCTGCAGCACGCCGGTGATGCGGTCTATCTGCTCCAGGACCTGGCGCAGACCCCGCTTCTTCTTGGGGTCTTCCTCCTGGCGCTCCAGGATCTGGGTGCGCGCGGACATCACGGACAAGGGATTGTTGATCTCCCGCGCCGCGCCGGCCGCGAGCCTGGCCACCGAGGCCAGCCGCGCGGTCTGCATGCCGCGCTCCTTGACCTGGTCCAGGGTGCGCAGGGTCTGGGAGAAGTCCTCGGAGCGCCGACGAACGCGATCGAAGGTCTCGATGCGGTTCAGGGTGGCCGCCACCAACTCCGAGATGCGGGCCAGGCCCCACTGCTCGCGCTTGTGCAGGAGGGGCTGGCGTCCGCCCGCCTGGCCTCCGGACTGGCGTAGTATGAGCCTGCCGTAGATGGTTCCCGCGAAATGGAGCACCGCGGCGAAATGGTCGATGCCCGGCAGCGGGGCGGGTCCCGTGGGCGGCTCCTCCCGGCGCGCCAGGGCCGCCGCGAGCTCCTGGCTGCAGAAGGAGGGCAGGGTGAGGCTGCCGCCGTGCGGCGCGAGCTGGGCGAAGCGGCCGCGGCCCCAGGCGCCGGCCTGCCGCCCCGCGCCCTGCGTCCCGTTCTGCGCCCCGCTTTGCGCGTCGAGGAACAGCGCTCCCTCGGAGGAGGGAAATATCTCGGCGAAGCACTGCGCCACGATGCCCGCCACCTGCTCGCGCGTGGCGGCGGAGGCGAGCCGCGGCCCGAGCACCCCGGCGGCCTTCAGGATGCGCTGGGCGCGCCTGAGCTCGTCGCGCTCGGCGGCCAGGGAGAGGCTCGTCTCGGAGAGCGTGGCCTGGGCGCGCGTGAGCGCCTCGTAGTAGAAGCTTCCGGCGTCGCCGTCGAGGTCGAAGACCTCGGCGCGCGCGGCGTAGCGTTCGGCCACCGAGCGCTGCACTTCGTCCAGGATGCCGGGCGGCACCTCCAGGGCGGCGGCGAGCCGCTCGATGCGCTCGGCGAGTCCGGGCACGGTGGCGTCGGCCATGATGGAGCGCGCGACGAGGTCCGCGAGCATGACGAAGGCCAGGGGCGAGCGCGGCGAAAAGTCCGGGCCCAGCGCCTCGGGGGAATGGTGGTGGAGCCAGGCGCTGTCCACGAGGCGGCCGGGAAGCTCCCACTTCTCGAGCAGCCACTTGCCCACCAGGGTGTGGTCCGCGCCGAAGCGCTCGCGCTCGAGTACGTGGTACGCCACCCCCCGGCCTCGGGCCGAGCCGATGAGCTGCTCGTAGGCCGCGGGCTTCAGGTGGAGCAGGGCGATCTTGCCGCAGTCGTGCACCAGCCCGGCCAGGAAGGCCTCGTCCCTGACCGCGGGCGAGAGCTTCTCCGCCAGCAGCTGGGCCGTGACCGCGCAGGCCAGGGAGTGCTTCCAGAACGAGAGCATGAAGGGGTCGTCGGCCTTCATGTCGCGCAGGAGCGTGTCGCGGATGAAGGCGCCCAGGACCAGGCCGCGCAGCGTGCCCACGCCGAGGACGAAGATGGCCTGCTCCAGGGTCTCGGCCTTGCGCATCCGGACGTAGGCGGGCGAGTTGGCCAGGCGCATGACCTTGAGGGCCAGGGAGGGATCGGCGGCGATGAGCGCGGCGATTTCCCGCAGCTCGCTGTCCGTGGAGACCGAGGAGAGTATCTTGGCGGCCACGGGAGGCGGCGACGGCAGCGCGCCGAGCGAGTCGACGAGCACGCGGATCTGTTCCCGCGCCTCGCTGTCCTGTTCAGGATTTCGCGTCGCCATGCGTGTCCTCGTCGCTTCCTGGAAGTCGGGCAGCCGCTGCGGCCGTTACCGCTCAGCCCGAAGGTCGGTCCCGGATTCCGTCCGGCCTGTCGTCCGACCTTCTGTCCGGTTGAACCGGATTGTCGTCCCCAAAGCCTTGTCCGGGAGGCGTGAATGTAAAGTCCGCCGACTTTGGTGTGGCGATACTTTACACTTTCCCGCGATCCGGACCGGAAAAGCCCGTTCGGACTCCCCTTGCAGCGAGCGGCCCCGCCGATTCGGGAACGAGTCGACGGGGCCGCGCTGCACGGGAAGCCTCGGCTTTACGCTGCGCGCATGCGCCTGTACGCGGCCACCGCGGGCAGGCCGCCCAGCAGCAGGAGCAGGGTTCCCGGCTCCGGGGCAGGCAGGGGGCCGTGCCCGTAGATCACGTCGTTGGCGCAGGTCATGGTGAAGCCGTAGCCGAAATAGCCGCCCTCGGCGTCGAAGACGATGGGCTTCTCGATGCCGGAGAGATCCCAGTAGGCGGTCTCGATGGAATAGGAGTGCGTGGCGGAGTTCCATACGGGCTTGGTGAAACCCGAGTAGTCGACCCAGCCGAGCTTGCTGTCGCTCCCGGATATCCTCGCCTCCACCGGCTGGCCCTGGCGGGTGCCGGAGCCGCTGGAGAAGATGTAGTCCGTGCCCCAGTAGTTGTTATTGTTGTAAGGATTGCCGTCAGTCAGCGGAATGGCGACCTCGTAGGCCATCCAGCTGCCCGCGCTCCGGCTGTTGCTGCTGTGCAGGACGTAGTCCCAGACGTTGTCGTTGTTGATGTCGAAGAACCAGTCGCCCGGTTTCAGGCTGCTCCAGCCCGACGTGGTGGACACGGTGTACTCGAGCGAGATGCCCACCAGGGTGTGGTTGTCGAAGGTGAAGCTGCCACCCAGGAGATCGGGAATCCCGTTCACGTCCTTGGAGATCGACGAGCTGTAGCCGGGCCAGGTCACGTAGGTGTCCGTGAAGGACACGACCGTTGTGGCGTACGCACCTGTCGCCAGGAGCACCGCTGCCAGAACCGCGAGAGCGTAGAAGCATTTTTTCATAATCCCCTCCTTGGAATCCCGTTCAAATTGAGCAAAGGCCGTGCCAGATAATCCGCCATCCTTCCATGATCCAGGAAAAATGGACCGTACCTTGCACGCCAGCCGTGCAGGGGGCGCGAAGGGACGCGACGAAACGAACGGCGGGGGGCGAAGATGACCGAGGCCTTGTTTGTGGTGGCCGCCATGGCCCTGAGCCAGCTCACGCAGACCGTGGACGAGGCGCTCAGCAGGCTCGGAGCCGTGTCGTTCGCCCACGGCCTGCTTCTCGGCTACCTGAAGGTCTGGGTCTGCAAGCGCTTCCTGGAGTGGTGCGGCCTGCCCATGGGATGGGGGGTCGTGGTCCTGGTGGCCGTCCTGTCCATCGCCGTCTCCCTGTACAAAATCCACAAGACGGGCACCCGCTGGATCCTCGCCCTCAACGTCGGAATGGTCGCGGGCATCATCTACGCGGGAGTCCGATTGCTCTAAGTCCCGGAAGCATAATCCAATTTTCCCGGACGACAGATTTTCACCATAAACAGGTCAAGGATGGCACATTTCTCGCTTCAACGGCAGAGTAGTTTCCGAAAAGGACGGACGGAGCCCACCTCGCTGCGCCGACCATCGGCGGCCGGGCACGAAGCACCCTCCGCTCCGCTCATCGTATTTTCCTAAGGGAAGGGGAACGCCATGCTGGAACGATCAATCGAACGCAGACGAACCATCCGTATCAGACGCTCGGCCCTGACCGCGGCGAAGCTCGACGACCTGGACAGGCCGAGCATCAAGATAGCCGAGACGCTGGACGAGCTTCTGCAGTCCTTCAGGCTCATCTATGCGGAGTACATGGAACAGGGGTACATACAGGCGCCGCATCCGGACGGTCTGCTCTACAGCGTATACAACTTCCTGCCCAAGACCTGCGTCTTCATCTTCAAGTCCTATCTGGACGTCATCTCCACCATCTCCTACACCCCGGACACCGAGCTCTTCGGGCTGCCCATGGATTCGCTTTTCAAGCAGGAACTGGACGGGTTGCGCGAGCAGGGAAGGAAGGTCGTGGAGATCGGCTCGCTGGCCACGGAGCGCAGCAAGCGGGGCAGGAACGTGGTCATGTACCTGTACAAGACCATCATCAATTACGCCATCTTCACCGGCGCCAGCGACCTCTGCCTCATGGTCAACCCGAAGCATGTGCGCTTCTACAGCGATATCATGCTTTGCGAGATCCTGGGCGAGGAGAAGTTCTACGAATCCGTCGGCGCGCCCGCCGTGGCCATGCGGGTGAACTTCGACGAGTACCAGGAGCGGCTGAAATCGGTCTACGGAGACGCGGATTTCGAGACCGACCTGTACTCATTCTTCCTGAAGATGAACTACAGCGCCGTGGATCCGGACATCTCCTCCCTGGACGTGGAGCGCAACCAGCTCCTGGACTACGACGCCGCGCGCTATCTTCTCTTGCACAAGCCCGATGTGCTCGATAAGTTGAACAATCGGCAGATCGACTACATCGAGAAGAAGTACAACAAGGCCCTGTACGTCCCGTCGTTCATCCACTGAGGGGGACCCATGAGCACCGGCCATGCGCGGATGCCCGCATGACGATCCACGATTACGCGAAAAAGCTCCATGAAATAGGGATCGACGATCCGACCCGATTCCAGGACGAGGCCTTCGCCCGCAACCTGGGACTCTACTCCATCGAGGAGCAGGACCGCATCTCCGAGGCCCGGGTGGTCATCCCCGGCCTCGGCGGCGTGGGGGGGCTGCACCTCATCTCTCTCGTGCGCTGCGGCTTCCGCAGGTTCCGTCTGGCGGACCCGGACTCCTTCGAGCTGGTCAACATCAATCGCCAGTTCGGGGCCTCGGTGGCCACGCGCGGCCGCCCGAAGCTCGAGGTCATGTCCGAGACCGCGGCCTCGATCAACCCCTTCGTGGAGATCGAGCCTTTCCCCGAAGGCGTGACCGAGGCCAACCTGGACGCCTTCCTGGCGGACGCGGACGTGGTCGTGGACAGCCTGGACTTCTTCGAGTTCGACATCCGCCGCCGCCTGTTCATGCGCGCCCGGGAGCTCGGCGTGCCCGTGATCACCGCGGGACCGCTCGGCTTCAGCACCGCGCTGCTCGTCTTCACGCCGGACTCCATGTCCTTCGACGAGTACTTCGACGTGCAGGACGGCCTGCCCATGGAGCAGTGCTACCTGCGCTTCGCCATGGGGCTCTCCCCGCGCGGGGTCCATTTCCGCTACGTGGACTCGACCAAGGTCGACCTCAAGGGCCGGGCCGGGCCCTCGTCCTACATCGCCTGCCAGCTCTGCGCCGCGGCCGCGAGCATGGAGGCGGCGCGCATCGTGCTCGGCCGTCCCGGGCTTCGCCCCACGCCCGGCTACCTGCAGTACGACGCCTACCGGGGGCAGCTGTGCAAGGGGCGGCTTCGCGGCGGCAACAGGAACCCCCTGCAGCGCCTCAAGCTGGCCCTGGCGGGCAAGCTCCTCCTGGCCAGGCGCAAGCGCATCGGCCACGAGGCGCCCGACACGCCCAAGGGGCCCTTCACGGCGGCGGACCTCTCCCCCGCGGGCGTGCGCTATCTCGCGGCAGCGGGCGCGGCCGCGCCGTCGGGCGACAACGTCCAGCCCTGGCGCTTCACGCCCGTCCCGGGCGGAATGCGCGTGCGCATGGCGGCCGAGGCAGACACCTCGTTCTTCAACGTGCGCCAGATCGCCACGCTCATCGCTTGCGGCGCGGCGGCCGAGAACATGGCCGTGGCCGCGCCGGACCTGGGGCTCGCTGCCTCGGTGGAGGTGCTGCCCGAGCCGGAGGCCGACGGCGGCGTGGCCGTGGTCCGGTTTTCGGACGGCGGGCGGGAGGATTTCCTGGCCCCGGCCGTGTGGTCGCGCTGCACCAACCGCA
Source organism: Desulfovibrio sp. X2 (assembly GCF_000422205.1). Lineage (NCBI taxonomy): Bacteria > Pseudomonadati > Thermodesulfobacteriota > Desulfovibrionia > Desulfovibrionales > Desulfovibrionaceae > Desulfovibrio > Desulfovibrio sp. X2. Next base: position 306,211 of record NZ_ATHV01000065.1, on the reverse strand, counting down.
TGGACTTCTCCGCCAGGCCCCTTTCCCCGGGCATCCGCGCCCGGCTCGCGCGCGAGGTGGAGTCCGTGCCCGGTTGCCGCCTGCACTTCGTGGAGGGCAAGGACGCGCTCACCCGGCTGGCCGACGTGGTCTTCAAGGCCGACAGGATCAGGACCGAGCACCGCGGACTGCACGAGCACTTCGTGAAGATGGTGCGCTTCTCCCGCGAGGAGGCGGAGCAGACGCGCGACGGCCTGCCGCTGAAGAACCTCTACGGCGGGGCCGCGGGCGAGATGTTCCTGCGCCTGACCCGACCCTGGCCGGTCATGCGCGCGGCCAACGCGCTCGGCATGGGCAAGGTGGTGGCCGCGCACGCCAGAAAGGGCATCCTGCACAGCGGCGCCTGCTGCCTGCTCACGGCCCCCGGGCTCGCGGCGCGGGACTTCGCGGCGGGCGGGCGGGCGCTCGAGCGCTGCTGGCTGCGCCTCACGCGCGTGGGGCTCGCCATGCAGCCCATGACCGCCGTGACCCTCTTCCGCCTGCGCTGGGACCTCGAAGGGCCCGAGGCCTTTTCCGCACCCCACCAGGCGTTGCTCTCCGAGCTCTGGAGCGAGTACGACGCCCTGTTCCCGGCCGCGGACTTCGGCCGCGAGGGGCAGGTCATGCTCTTTCGCGTGGGCTACGGCAAGCCCGTGCGCTTCGGCACCTTCCGCAAGGATCCGGACGCCTTCCTGGGCTAGCCGCCCGAACGGCACCCGAACGGCACCCGAACGGACGAGGCCCGGCCCGCGCAAGCGGCCGGGCCTTTGTCGTCTGCGCACGCCTCAAGGGGGCACTCTCCCCTTCTGCTGCATTTCCTGAAGCGCATGAAAAGAGAGGAGGGAGGAGAGATCTCTCTCTCCTCCCTCCTCCTTATAGGGGGGGGAACTCTGGGATCTTCGTTAGGCGGCCTTGTTCTGGCGGCGGCGGAGACCACCGATGCCCAGGAGACCGGCGCCCATGAGGATCAGGCTGACGGGTTCCGGAGTGGCGATGACCGCGGGGTCGGAGCTGTAGAACTGCCAGAGCTTGCCGGTGTTGTTGGACGGATCGCTCGTGAAGATCTTGGCCTGGCCGTAGAAGTTCACGTCGAGGTTCTCGAGGCTCTCCAGCGGGTCGTTGATCAGGGAAAGGTCGGTCATGGAGCCGCCGACCAGGTTCAGACCGTAGAAGGAGGTGCCGAGGAAGGTGTTGGGGGCGGTGGGCACGGTCACCAGGGCATCGCTGTACCAGTAGCCCTTCTGGATGGACAGGGACATCAGCAGGTCGCCGTCGACGGAGGAGGCGATGTTGTTGGCCAGCGTGCTGGAGAAGTCGATGGGCGTGCTGGACTCGAACCACTTCAGGACCACGCCGCTGGCGAGGTCGGCCGCGGTGAACACGCCGTTGGGATCGGCCGCGGTCGGGGTCTTGAAGACGATGTGGCCGTTACCGCCGGAGGTCGGGGTCACGGACTCCACCTCTGTGTAGAAGTACGCCTGGACGTACTGCGAGTTCAGGGTGGGGACCCAGTCCTGGCTGGTGTTGCTGGTCGAGGCCCAATCCACGTTGGTGAACGTGGCGACGCCGTAGAAGATGTCGCCGGCGCTGATCTGGTTCGAGCCGGGGGTGTTGGGAATGCGGTTCTCGTAGTCGTTGAAGCTGATGAAGTTGTACCCGGGGCCGAAGATCGGGAGAGCGAAGGCGCTGCTCGCCAGGAGCAGAAGAGCCATGACGCTGATGGGAAGAAGCTTGATAAGGCGGTTCATACTATTCCTCCTCAATGAAAGGGTGGGGACCAGTTGCCGTTCTCCCTTCCATGTGCAGGTGGCGTGCCATTTTGTAAAGTTTTGTAATCATGTGTTATTTTGAATCGAGGAGGGCTTTTTCAAGGGGCAGCTGTAAGAAATTCTGAAAGGTCTGTAAAAAGCTCCGAACACTTTGCCGGTCTTGCGGGGCGGTCGGACGGATCTTCATGCCGTCCGCCCTCCGTGCGCCTCGAGTGTACGGAGGGCGGTCCCCGCTTTCCTTCCCGGGCGCCCGCGGCGCTGCCGGGAGAGGAGCCGGATCGGGGGACTCCCAAGCCCCCGCGCCTTCCCCTGAAAGGGCCCGGGATGCGGCCTGGGGGCGAGGTCGGGCACAAGGGCTGGATGTTTCGGAGGCGGCAGCGGGGGACGCGAGGCGGCCGTTGCCGGGCGCGGGCGTGGGCCGGACGGAAGTCGGGAACAGCGCGAAAACAAAGAGGGGAGGAGAGATTTCTCTCTCCTCCCCTCTCGTATAGGGGGGAACGCCTGGTCGTCTTTTTCGGGCTCTAGGCGGCCGAGGGCATGCGGCGGCCGCGGGTGCAGGCCAGGCCGAGCATGCCTGCGCCCAGAAGGATCAGGCTGACGGGCTCGGGCGTGGCGATGACCGCGGGGTCGTCGGCCACGTAGGCCCAGACCGAGGGGAACTCGTCGGAGTTGGTGTAGATCTTGGCCTGTCCGTACATGCTCACGTCCAGGTCGTAGAGGGTCTCGATGGGATCGTTGACGTCCACGAGGCCCGTGAGCGCGCCGTCCACCAGGTTGATGCCGAAGTAGGAGGTGCCGATGAAGCCCTCGAGGCCGGTCGGGTCGATGGAGGCGTTGCTCCACCAGTAACCGTCCGTGATGGACATGGAGGCCCACAGGGTGCCGTCCGTGGCGGTGCTGACGCCGTCGACCACGCTGGACAGGTCGAGGGTGGTGCCGTCGTCGGCGTACCACTGCAGGACCACGCCCGCGGCCAGGTCCGCCGCGGAGAGGACGCCGTTGGGATCGTAGGAGGACACGCCGAAGATGAGGGTGTTGGTGGCGGTGTCGATGCCGACCACTTCATAGACGAAGTAGGCGGTCAGGGTGTCGTAGGTCGGGCCCACGTCGTCTGAGTTCCAGACCACCGTGCCCTCGTTGGAGATGGCCTGGGCCCGGGCGACGCCGTAGAAGATGGTGCCGACCTGGATGGTGTTGTCTTCGGCCAGGTTGGTCACGTTCTCCCACGCCTTGAACTCGATCAGGTTGGTCCCGCTGCCGAGTATGGGGTAGGCGAACGCGCTCCCGGCCAGGAGCAGCAGGGCCGCGATGCTGAAAGGCAGAAGCTTGATGATGCGGTTCATGGTTTTCCTCCTCAAAAGAAAGTGACGGGTGTGTTCAGGCTGCCTGTCGCGCTTTCTTGTGCAGGTGGTGTTCCCTTTTCTATCAGTCTTTAATCGTACGCTTTTTTTGATTGTCGGTGGCAACCGTGTAAGGGGATGCGACAGATCCTGGGGATTCATCGGCCGATTTCTGTAAAGGGCAATTCAAGTCATATCGAATGGATGGAGAGAGAAACCGTGTTTTCTGAGGGGCAGGGAGAGGGGAGCGGAGAGTCGCTTGGTGGCAAAACGAAGCCGCCCAGGCGGGGCCGGGGCGGCTTGAAACCCGGCAAAACCGGGCAAAACAGGTCGGATCGGGTCGGGTTGCGTCAAGTTCCGTCAGCGAAGCGCGGCCCTGCTTGGGCGCGGCCTTAGCCGAGCGAGCGGATGTACCACTCCGCCGCCATGTGCAGGCCGTCGCGCACCGAGTAGACGGGCTCGTAGCCGAGCAGCGAGCGGGCCTTGCCGATGTCCGCCAGGGAGTGGCGCACGTCGCCCGGGCGTTCGGAGCGGTATTCGGCGTCCACGGACAGCGCCTCGGGCCTGACCTTGCCCACGAGGTCGCGGATCATGACGAAGAGCTCGTTGAGCGAGGTGCGTTCACCGAAGGCCACGTTGTAGACCTGTCCCCTGGCCTCGGGCGCCTCGCAGCAGGCGGCCATGATGTTGGCCTGCACCGCGTTGTCCACGAAGCAGAAGTCGCGGCTGGTCAGGCCGTCGCCGAAGATCATGGGCTGGGTGCCGGAGAGCAGCGCCGCGAACCAGCGCGGGATGACCGCGGCGTAGGCGCCCTCCGGATCCTGGCGGGGGCCGAAGATGTTGAAGTAGCGAAGGCCGACGCTCAGAAAGCCGTAGCACTTGCCGAAGACGTCGGCGTAGAGCTCGTTGACCAGCTTGGTCACGGCGTAGGGGGAGAGCGGGCTGCCGATCTTGTCCTCGACCTTGGGCAGGCCCGGATGGTCGCCGTAGGTCGAGCTCGAGGCCGCGTAGACGAAGCTCTTCACCCCGGCCTCGCGCGAGGCCACGAGCATGTTCAGGAAGCCGTCCACGTTGTTCGCGTTGGTCATGGCCGGGTCCTCGATGGAGCGCGGCACGCTGCCGAGCGCGGCCTGGTGCAGCACGCAGTCCACGCCCTCGAGCGCGGCGGCGCAGTCCCCGGGCTCGCGGATGTCGCCGCGTATCATATTGAAGCGCGCCCACTGCCCGGGCTCCACCAGGCCCTGCACCTCGTCCAGGTTCTCCTGGTGTCCGGTGGAGAAGTTGTCCAGGCCGACCACTTCCTGATCCAGCTTGAGCAGCCCCTCGACGAGGTTCGAGCCGATGAAGCCGGCCGCGCCGGTCACCAGCCACCGTCCGGGGCGGTCGGGAAATTTGCGCTGCACGGCCGTCCGAATCTTGTCCATGTCGATGTGTTCCCCTTGCGTTCGTGTGTTGAGCGGATGGCGGACCCGGACTTACAAGAACCGTGCAAGCCGCGAACTCGGCCGAAACGGCCCGAAACCGGCCTCCCGGCGGCGCCTTCTCGAAGCCGCTTCGCTGTCCCTGTATGCGTTTATACGCTCAATCGCCTGAAATCAAATCCGTTTTTTGCAATTCGCCGCGACGGTCAGGATTTTTCGCGGAGTATGCCTATCCCGGACCTGTCCGAAAAAACCGGATGCGCGGACGGGGTTTTCTGGCTCCGTCCCGGTCCTCGATTTCAATACAACATGCCATAATCAAACGAATATTCAGCTATTTTCCCGGAGTGGCACAGTCTTCGCTCAAGGAGGGATGATCCATACGGCGTCTTCAGGCGCCGGGTTTCGCGACAAGGCCTCCGGAACGAAGCCGGAAGGACGAAAAAGGCGAGGCGGGACGGCGGATGGCTCTGCCTCCTTCCCTCGGCGGAACCGGGAAAGACGGACTCGACGAACACAACGACAAGGCGATGGGCCGGAAGCGACGGCCCGGCGCAGCATGAAACCTCCCGGAACGGAAATAGGGTCCGATCCGGGAGCCGGCACCGGGGGGAATACTTGCAAAAGAAGCTCGCCATCATCCTGTCCTGCCTACTGGCGCTCCTGCTCCTCGGCTGCCAGAGCAACACCAAGGAATCCCTGAACGCGAAGGGCGAGTCCCTCTTCAAGGAAGGGAACTACAACGGCGCCATCATCCATTACAAGAACGCCCTCGAGAAAGACCCCAACTACGTGGACGCCAGGTTCAACCTGGGGCTCGCCTACATCGAGACGAAGAAGCTCGACCAGGCCGAGCGGGAGTTCCAGAAGGTCCTGCTCCTGAACCCCTATGACAAGCGGGTGAACCTCGAGCTCGGACGCATCGCCAACCTGCAGAACAAGCCGGACAAGGCGGTCCCGCTCCTCGAGAAGTATCAGGCCGACAATCCCAAGGACGCGGCGGTCTACGAGCAGCTCGCCTTTTCAGCGGCGCTGCGCCGCGACTTCGCGCAGTCCAGGAAGTACCTGGAGCAGTCCCTGGCCCTCGAGCCCGGCCGCATCTCGGCCCAGCTCGGCCTGGTTCGGACGCTCATGGACATGCAGGACTTCGCCGCCGCGCGCGCCGAGGTGGACTCCATCCTGAAGAAGGATCCCAAGGACCACCCCGCGCTGCACGCCCTGGCGCAGCTGCAGGCCGTCGACCACGACAACGAGGGGATGCTGGCCACCTACACGAAGATCGCGGGCCTCTACCCGAACGATCTCCTGGCACGCTACAAGGCGGGCGCTCTCCTCGTCGACAAGGGCGAGCTCGAGAAGGTCAAGGCCATGGCCGACTCCATGCTCAAGGACTACCCGAACAAGGCCGAGGGCTACAAGCTGCGCGGCCTGCTCCTGTACAAGGAGAAGAACTACCACGACGCCATCCTGCCCTTCCAGAGGGCCATCCAGCTGCAGCCCGACCTCGAGAGCTACTACCTGCTCGGCCTGTGCTACTACCAGACCGGCAGCCTGGAGCTGGCGGTGAGCCAGTTGCAGACGGTGGTCGACTACAATCCTTCCTTCCTGCCCGCGCACATGGTTCTGGGCGATATCTTCCTGCGCCAGCGCCGCGCGCCCGAGGCCCTGGCCCAGGCCCAGGCCGTGCAACGCCTGAACCCCCAGGACCCGGGCGGCTACGCCATGCAGGCCGACGCCCTGCTCATGCAGGGCAAGGCCGATGAGGCCCTGGCCGGATACGACAAGGCGTCGTCTCTCGCGCCGAAGCACTATGGGCTGCTGCTCAAGAAGGGCCTCCTGCGCCTGGCCATGGGCAAGCCCGAAGGCGAGCAGGATCTGAAGAATGCGCTCGAGGCCGGTCCTCCGGCCATCGACGCCAGGCTGGCGCTGCATGCCCTCTACCAGCGCACCGGGCGCGATGCCGAGGCCAAGAAGGTCCTGTCCGATGGGCTCACCGGCACGAAGACCGACGCCGTGATCTACAACGCCCTGGCCCGCGACGCGGTCGAGAAGCGCGACTTCGCGGCCTGCGACGACTACATCGCCAAGGCCAAGCAGGCCGACCCCGGCTTCCTGAAGACCTACTTCAACGCCGCCGCCTACAGGCTGGCGCGCAACAAGCCCGACCAGGCCGTGGCCGAGTACGACCAGGCCCTGGCGCAGGATCCGAACAACGTCGCCGCCCTCATCGGGCAGGCCGCGGTGCTCGACATTCAGGGCAAGCAGGCCGAGGTGCTGGCCGACCTGGAGAAGGCCAAGGCCACCGGCGACCCGCGCGCCTATATCATCCTGGCGCGCTACTACCAGAAGATGAAGCAGGACGACAAAGTCATGGCCGTGCTCGACGAGGGCATGACCAAGCATCCGGACGACCTGAACCTGGTGCAGACCAAGGCGGGCATCCTGATGGCCAAGGGCGAGACGAACAAGGCCATGGCGCTCTACAGCCAGCTCGAGAACGTCAATCCCTGGGCCGGCACCTTGGCCAAGATCAGGGCCTGGGCCTCGGCGCGGGACTTCACCAAGGCCGAGCTGGCCGCGGAGAAGCTCATCAGCATGAGCCCCAACCAGCCCGGCTCCTATCTGCCGCTGGCGAGCATCAAGGAGGCCCAGGGCGACATCGACGGCGCGGCCAAGGTCCTCGACCAGGCCGCCGGGGTCTCTCCGGACAACCTCGAGGTGCTCATCACCAAGGGCGAGATGTTCCAGCGCGCCGGCAAGCCGGACCAGGCAATGCCCGTCTTCGAGGCCGTGCTGCAGCGGGATCCGGAGAACGCCTCGGCCCTGACCGGCAAGGGCATGATCCTGCAGATGCACGGCAAGAGGGACGAGGCCATCGCCGCCTACCGCATGGCCGTCGAGTCCCGCCGCGACTTCACCCCGGCCCTGAACAACCTGGCCATGCTCTACGTGGAGCAGGAGAAGACCAGGGTCCAGGCCCTGAACCTGGCCATGGCCGCCTTCGTCAGCTCGAGCAGCGACCCGCGCGTCATCGACACGCTGGGCTACGTGCTCCTGCGCAACAACCGCGCGGCCGAGGCGCAGCGGGTGCTCGACCGCGCCCTGGCCATCGAGCCGAACAATCCCTCGATCATCTACCACATGGCCATGGCCAACGCCGCCCTGGGCAAGAAGCAGGAAGCCCTGGCCCAGCTCCAGACCGCGGTGGCCGCCAACGATTTCCCCGAAAAGGGCAATGCCCAGCAGCTGATGAAGACGCTGCAGCAGAATGCGGAGGTCAAGCAATGAGAGGCATGATCCTGAAGACCCTGGCCAACGACATCCTGTGGGCCCTGCTCGCGCTGGCGGCCGCCGTTGCGGCCCTGACGCCGACCATCAACGACGTGCTTGGCAGGGAAGTCTTCTACGGCAAGACCGGCGGGTTCCTGCTCATCGCGGTGCTTCCCTCCGTGCTCGTCGGCGGCATCCTGTCCACGGGGCGCATGGAGAAGTTCCTGCACGCCCTGCTCGGCGTCCTCGTGGCCGGGGGCCTCTCGCTCCTGACCATGTACGCCATGGACTCGGCCCAGAACCTGACCCGCGACGACCATCGCATGATCCTGCTCGGGCTCGGCTTCTTCGCCCTGCTGAAGATCGGCGAGTTCCTCTTCCGCAGGTTCCGCCACGCCATTCCGGGCATGGTGGACCGTGTCCTTGTGGTCGGCAACGGTCCCCTGGCCGAGCAGATGGGCAGCCTCATCGCGGCCAGCGGCGGCCGCTACGTCTTCCTGGGCCGCGTGGACTGCCCGGGCAAGCCGGACGAGGCCGCGGCCGAGGGCTGCGAGAACCGCGCGGGCCGCTTCCTGCGCGTGGCCCAGAACTTCATGGCCGACAAGCTCGTGGTCTCCCTGGCCGAGCGGCGCGGCGTCTTCCCGGTCCAGGAGATGCTGTCCTGCAAGCTCTCGGGCATCGAGGTCATGGACGCCCCGTCCTTCTACGAGCAGGTCACCGAGAAGCTGCTCATCGAGAACATCACGCCGAGCTGGTTCATCTTCAGCCACGGCTTCAAGGTCACCTCGGTGCTGCGCGGCCTCAAGCGCCTCTCGGACATCGTCCTGTCCCTGGTCGGTTGCGTCATCGCGCTGCCCATCGTGCCCTTCGTCATCCTGGCCATCAAGCTCGACTCGCCCGGCCCCATCCTCTTCCGCCAGGTGCGCGTGGGACAGAGCGACCGGCCCTTCACCCTGAACAAGTTCAGGACCATGCGCCAGGACGCCGAGGCCAAGACCGGAGCCGTCTGGTCCCAGGTCGACGACCCGCGCATCACCAAGGTCGGCCGCTTTCTGCGCAAGTCCCGGCTGGACGAGATCCCCCAGCTCTACAACATCCTGGTCGGCGACATGAGCCTCGTGGGCCCGCGTCCCGAGCGTCCCGAGTTCGTGGCCAAGCTCAAGGAGCGCATCCCCTACTACTCGGAGCGCCACTACGTGAAGCCGGGCCTCACCGGCTGGGCCCAGGTCTGCTACCCGTACGGCTCCTCGGTCGAGGACGCCATCGAGAAGCTGCGCTACGACCTCTACTACATCAAGAACATCTCTTTCACGCTCGACATCAGGATCATCCTGCGCACCGTGGGCGTGGTCCTGTTCGGCAAGGGCCGCTAGTCTTTCAATCCAAGGGGAGGAACAGTCATGTTGCGTTGGAGAAACATCTTTTTCATCTACCTCTGCACCGCGGCCCTGCTGGCCGCGGCGGTTCTCGCATCGAGCCCGGCCATGGCCGAGGGGGACTACGTCATCGGTGCCGGCGACAACGTCTCCGTCGCGGTCTGGGGCGAGGACAACCTGAATTCCACCGCCCTGGTCCGTCCGGACGGCAAGATCACGGTGCCCGGCATCGGCGACGTGGTGGCCCAGGGCAAGACCTCGGTCGAGCTGCAGAAGGACATCACCCAGAAGCTGTCCAAGCTGATCAAGGACCCCATCGTCACCGTGACCCTGGTGAACGTGGTCAACAGCAAGGCCTACATCGTGGGCGGCGGCGTGAAGTCCGGGGTCTACAACCTGCAGACCCAGACCTCGCTCCTGCAGCTCCTGGCCGCGGTGGACCTGTCCACGGCCGACCTGCACAAGGCGCACGTCATCCGCGAGGGCAAGCACCTCGACGTGGACTTCTACAAGCTCTACCACGACGGGGACATCAGCCAGGACATCACCCTGGAGAACAACGACATCGTCTTCTTTCCGGCCATGACCGAACCCTACGTCTACGTGCTCGGCGCGGTGAACAACCCGCACGCCGTGCCGTACCGCGAGGGGCTGACCGTGCTCGACGCCATCCTCGCCTGCGGCGGCTTCAACAAGTTCGCCGACCGCGACTCCACCGTCATCGTGCGGCGCAATGGGGAAAAGGAAACCAAGATCACGGTCAAGGCCAAGAAGTTGCTCGACGGCAAGGACCTGACCCAGAACGTGGTCCTGGAGCAGGGCGACTACCTCATCGCCAACGAGAGCTTCTTCTAGCCCGCCGCGCCGGAGGGGAACGACATGAATTCCGCATCACTCGGTTCATTCGAGCACTACCTGAGGCTCGTGGCGCTCAGGAAACGCCTCTTCGTCACCGTGGCCCTGGCCGTGATGACCCTGGCCGTGGTCGTCAGCTACTCCCTGCCCAAGGTCTACGAGGCGCGCTCCACGGTCTTCATCGAGCAGAGCGTGATCAACGACCTCGTGCGCGGCATCGCCGTGACCCCGTCCATGGAGGCCAAGATCAAGGTCCTGAGCGTCTCCATGCTCAGCCGCACGATGCTGCTCAAGGTCCTGCGGCTCCTGGATAAGGACGTGGCCTTCCAGAACGACGCGGACCGCGAGGACTACATCAAGGACCTGCGCAGCCGCATCGGCATCACCCTGGACGAGAAACGAGGAGTCTTTTTCATCTCGTTCAGGGACCAGGACCCGGCCTACGCCCGAGACCTGGTGAACACCCTGACCCAGGCCTACATCGAGCAGAGCACGTCGTCCAAGCGCGAGGAATCGCTCGAGGCCACCAAGTTCCTCGGCGAGCAGATCAAGACCTTCAAGCGGCGCATCGACGAGGCCCAGGCCAACATCGACAAGTACAAGGCCGACCACATGCAGCTGCTCTCCGTGGACGAGGGGCTTTTGCGCCACGAGATCGACCAGGCCGAGAACGAACTCGACTCCATCCGGCTGCAGCAGATGAAGCTCGAGGCCCAGGTCAACATCGCGCAGGGCCGCTCGCCCAAGCAGCAGCGGCTGGCGCAGATGCAGAACCAGCTCTCGGCCATGCTCTCCACCTACACGGAGGACCATCCGAGCGTCATCCGGCTGCGCAACGAGATCGCGGCCTACAAGAAGAGCGGCGGCGGCGGTGGGGGCGGCGGCGGCGACGATCTGCCGCTGCTGCGCGTGCAGATCGAGGCCAACAAGCAGCTCGAGGCCAAGCAGCAGGCGATCATCGACAAGGATCGGGAGATGCTGCACGAGATCCCCCAGACGCGCACCGAGCTGAACGATCTCCTGTCCAAGAAGGAGAACGAGTCGGTCATCTACAACCAGCTCGTCAGCCGCTACGGCCAGTCCGAGGTCTCCAAGCAGATGGAGATCGAGAACAAGGCCGCCACCTTCCGCATCCTCGACCCGGCCATCACGCCCAAGATCCCGGTCAGCCCGAAACGGCTGCAGATCATCCTCGGCGGTGTGGGAGGCGGTCTCGCCCTGGCCTTCGGGCTCCTGGTGCTCCTCGACAAGCTGAAGGGCTCCGTGAACGCCACGGATGAGCTCAAGCGCCTGAAGATCAAGGTCCTGGCCATCATCCCGGCCATGCCCAAGCCCGAGGAAGAGGCCCGGCAGCGCCGCGCGGACCGTAGGTTCCTGGTGGCCGCGGGAGCCTACTTCTCCGTGGTCGTCGGCATCGCGGTCATGGAGGCCCTGCACGTGCCTCTCATGGAAAAGGTCATGGGCAGGTTCTTCTGAGCGCCTCCCAGCAATCCACCTCTTAAAGTAGGCATGAAACGGAGCACTGCATGAGCAGGATCGAGGAAGCCCTGAGCAAGGCCGCGGGCATGAAGCCGGCCGTGGACGGCCCCCGGCCCTCGCAGGCGAAGAGCGTCGCGGCGTCGAAATGCTGCCCGATGCCAGAAACGCCCGAGATGAACAAGGTCAGCGTGCGCGAGTCCACCCTGGTCTCGATCTTCGAGCCGCAGTCCCCTGCGGCCGAGGAATACCGCAAGCTGAAGGAATCGCTGGTCAAGCTGACGCGCAAGGACCGCTTCAACAACCTCATCATGGTCACCAGCGCGACCATGGGCGAGGGCAAGACCATGACGGCCATCAACCTGGCCGTGAGCCTGGCCCAGGAGTACGACCACACCGTGCTCCTCGTGGACGCGGACTTCAGGCGGCCCACGTGCCACCTCTACCTCGGCCTCGAGCCCGAGGTCGGCCTCTCCGACTGCCTCCTTGAGGGGCGCGACATCGGCGAGGCGCTGGTCAAGACGGGCATCGGCAAGCTGGCGCTGCTCCCCGCCGGGAGCAAGGTGTCCAACCCGGCCGAGCTCTTCTCCTCCCAGGCCATGAAGAACATCTTCACGGAGATGAAGGGCCGCTACGCGGACCGCTACGTGATCATCGACACCCCGCCCGTGCTGCCCTTCGCGGAGACGCGCAGCCTGGCGAGCATCGCGGACGGCGTGATCCTCGTGGTGCGCGAGGGCGGCCCCTCCCTGGACGAGGTCGAGACCGCGGTGGGCGCGCTCGAGCGCAAGGTGCTGGGCGTGGTCTACAACGCTGCCAAGTCGCCGCCCCTCCACAGCGGCTACTACTACTACAACCGGTAACCGGTAGGCGGGGAACGTCTTGTACACCAGCTTCTTCGGACTTCGGGAGAAACCGTTCGACCTCTTGCCGAACCCGGATTTCCTCTTCCCGAGCCAGGCCCACAAGCGGGCGCTGACCTACCTCTCCCACGGCATCAGGGAACGGGTCGGGTTCATCCTGCTGACCGGCGAGGTCGGGTCGGGCAAGACCACCATCATCCGGAACCTCATCCGCAAGCAGCTGCAGAACATCTCCATTTCCAAGGTCTTCAACACCAAGGTCGACTCGCACCAGCTGCTGGCCATGATCAACGACGACTTCGGCCTGCCCACCGAGGGCAAGGACAAGGTCACGCTCATCAGGGAGCTGAACGAGTACCTCATCGGGCAGTATGCCACGGGCAAGATGGCCACGCTGATCATCGACGAGGCGCAGAACCTCTCCCAGGACCTCCTCGAGGAGATCCGCATGCTCTCGAACCTCGAGACGGATCGGGAGAAGCTCCTGCAGATCATCCTCGTGGGCCAGCCGGAGCTGCGCAAGACCCTGTCGTCCCCGGCGCTCCTGCAGCTGCGCCAGCGCATCCAGATCAACTGCCACATCCATCCCCTGTCTCCGGCCGAGGTCGAGGAATACATCCTCTACCGCCTGGAAAAGGCCGGAAACAAGGAGGCCCTGAACTTCGAGCCGGGGAGCATGGACGCGATCCACACCTACACCCGGGGCGTGCCGCGGCTGATCAACATCCTGTGCGACTACATCCTGCTCGACGCCTTCGCCTCCCAGAGCACCAAGGTGACACCGCAGACGATCAACGAACTGGCCCAGGACCTCTCCTTCGATTCCCAGTACTGGGAGTCGACTTCCCCGGAAGGGGCGGCGCCCGCGAACGGAGAGGCGAACGTGGCGGAGGACGGCGCAGGAGCGCAGACGGACCCCGTGGCCGCCACCACGCAGGCAGTGCGCACCGCGAGCAAGCTGAACGCGCTCGTGCGTGATCTATCGCAACGCGTCTCCTCCCTCGAGGCGACGCAGTACGGCGAGCCTGAGTCAGTTCTGGAAGTGCGGCAGCGGTTGGATGAGATCGAGAAGAACATGGACGCCAAGCTGCGCGCCGTATGGATGGCGTTGCAGAAGATCCGCACGGAGCTCAATGCGCCGCGCATGACGCAGACGCAATTTGTTCCCGATCCGCCAGAGATAAAAAAATCACCTGGAACCATGCGTCTTATTTGGAATTTTTTGTGGGGTGAGTAGATGAGCCTCTGGTCATGCGACACGCGGGGGTTTTCAGCCGCCGCAAGCTCGGGTACATACCGGGGCAGCACATGCATTGTTGTATGCCCCGTTAAACCCACGAGACCGCCGCATGAAAAAATATCTGCTGACCTTGATGCTGCTGCTGATCTGTGCGCCTGCGTTCGCGGAGACGACGTACCGGGCCTCCGTATCGGTGGGCGAGGAGTACAACGACAACGTCAACCAGTCACATAATCCCACAGGTGACTTCGTCACCGTGGTCAAGCCTTCGGTCGGCTTCAGATACCAGGGACCGAAACTGCTCTTTGAAAGCGACTATAGCGGAACGTACAACTGGTACGCCAAGGCGACGCGCGACACCGAGGCCATTCACAACTTCGGCGGGCACGGTCTGCTCGATGTCTGGAACGAGTTCTTCTACCTCGATGCGGCCGACAAGTATCAGAACGTGTACCGGGATTCGACCCGGGGCAACGTGGTGGAAGGAGACCAGTCCACCACCGTGAACCAGGTCGCCCAGAACACGTTCACCCTCTCGCCCTACATCCAGCCGAGGTTCGGCGACCGCACCACGGCCATGGTCGGCTACCGCTACACGGACATCGCCTACGACTCCAGCAGCAGCGTGGACAAGCAGAGCCACACGGGCTTCACGGACTGGACCTACGAGATGTCGCAGCTCACCAGCCTGCTCGCGGGCTACTCCTACACCGAGGAGCAGGCCGGCTCCGGGGGCAGCAACGGCTACCAGCGGCAGATGGGCTACGTGGGCGCGCAGTACCAGTACACCGAGGACGGCATGATCTACGCCAAGGTCGGCCCCAGCTCCACGCACTACGACCAGACGGGCGAGACCAAGACCACGCCGTTCTGGGACGCGGGGATCACGCAGGGGTTCGGCTCGGTGACCGTGAGCCTGACGTCGTCGCTCAGCTACACGGACGATCCGAACTCCAACGACTCGTACCAGCACATCAGCAACAAGCTGACCATTTCCAAGGAGTTCGAGCGGACCACGGTGAGCGTCTTCGGCGGGCTGGACCAGTACGAGAGCGGATTGAACGGCTCGACCACGAACCGGAGCTCGGTGGGCGCCAGCATCTCGCACCAGCTGACGCAGCGGCTCAGCGCGAACGCGAACATTTTGTACGAACTGCAGGATGCAAGCGCCTCCAACGATACCAACCGCTGGTATGGAGGCGCGGGACTCAGATACGACATGGGGGAGGGATACGCGGCGGAACTCTGGTACAGGGCCAAGGAATCGTTCACCAACGGATCGACGGGCGACAACTACACCGTGAATCGGTTCGGCTTGCAGCTCAGCAAGCAGTTCTGATGACGAAGGTGGAGCCGCAGACGAGAGCCTAGGAGGAACGAAGCCGAAACCCGGTCCAAACGAGAACGCCGCGTCCTGTTTTCGGGTACAGCAGAGCGAGCGAGCTCGTTGGAGTGGGTCATGATCAACGCCTTGACCATTGATGTGGAAGACTACTTCCACGTGACGGCATTCGAGAAGATCGTCAGCCGCAGGGACTGGGACATTTACCCCCTGCGCGTGGGCGACAACACGAGGCGGGTCCTCGATCTCCTCGACGAGCATTCCCTTTCCGCCACATTCTTCGTGCTCGGCTGGGTCGCCGAGCGCGATCCGGCCCTGGTCCGCGAGATCGCACGGCGCGGGCACGAGATCTCCTGCCACGGATACGGCCACGAACTGGTCTACGCCATCGGCCCGGACGCCTTCCGCGAGGACGTGTCCCACGCCAAGAAGCTGCTCGAGGACCTCGTGGGGCAGCCGGTCCTCGGCTACCGCGCCCCGAGCTATTCCATCACCGCGGATTCCATGTGGGCCCTGGACATCCTCCAGGAGCTCGGCTTCTCCTACGATTCGAGCATCTTTCCGATCCGCCACGACATCTACGGCGTCCCCGGCGGGGAGCGCTTCCCCCATCGCATCAGCCGCAACGGGGGCTCGATCCTCGAGTTCCCTCTCTCCACGCTGAACCTGAGGGCCATGGGCAGGACCTTCACCGTGCCCATCGCGGGCGGCGGATACCTGCGGCTCCTGCCCGCCTTCGTGGTGCGCGGCGGCATCCGCCGCATCAACACCCAGGAGAAGCAGCCCGCGGTGCTCTACTTCCACCCCTGGGAGCTGGACCCGGAGCAGCCGCGCATCAAGGCCGGCCTGCGCTCCACCTTCCGCCACTACCTGAACCTCGACGGCACCGAGGACAAGCTGCGCACGCTCTTCTCGGACCTGCCCTTCGGGACCATGCGCGAGACCCTTTCCTGCTTCGCCGCGCCGGACGTGGACATCCCGCCGCACTGCTCGGCCGACGAGAAGACCGTGGGGGCCGCCTGATGCGCGGCGCACGGCCGGGACCCGAGGCCACGGCCTTCCCCGACGGGACCAACGCCGGGGGGCTCTACGCGCCCGTGGTGCGCGCCGCGGTGGCCCCGCTGTGGGCCGCCTGGGAGAAGAGCCCCTACCTGCGCCACCTGGCGCGCTTCAAGCGCACGCAGCACAGGCCGCTTTCCGAGGTGCGCGCGGACCAGTTCGCGCGCCTGAAGATCCTGCTCGACCACGCCTACAGCCACACCCGCTTCTACCGCGAGCGCATGGACGCGGCCGGGCTCAGGCCAGGCGACGTGCGCGGCTGGGAGGACCTCCTCCGCCTGCCCGTGCTGACCAAGGACGACATCAGGGCGCACAAGGACGGGATGGTCGCGGACGACATTCCGAAAGATCAGCTCCGCGCCAAGAAGACCTCCGGCTCCACGGGCGTCTCGCTCTCCTTCTACGTGGACGAGGACAGCATGCAGTGGAAGCGCGGCTGCGCCATGCGCCACGACGAATGGACCGGCTGGCGCCTGGGCGAGCGCGTGGGCGCGGTCTGGGGCAACCCGGAGTACAAGAAGTCCTGGCGCGGCTATCTGCGCAACTTCCTGCTCGAGCGCTTCACCTATCTCGACACGCTGCGCATGGACGACGCGGCCATGCTCGACTTCTACCGCGCCGTCCTGCGCGACAGGCCCACGCTGCTCTTCGGCCACGCCCACTCCCTCTACCTCTTCGCCCGTTTCCTGCACGAGCGGGGACTGTCCGGGGTGCGGCCCAAGGGCATCATCTCCACGGCCATGGTCCTGCACGACTTCGAGCGCGCGCTGGTGGAGGAGGTCTTCGGCTGTCCGGTGACCAACCGCTACGGCTGCGAGGAGGTGAGCCTGATCGCCTGCGAGTGCCGCGAGCACAACGGGCTTCACGTGAACATGGACACCCTGGTCGTGGAGTGCCTGTGCGACGGCAGGCCCGCCGCGCCCGGCGAGACCGGGGCCCTGGTGCTCACGGACCTGACCAACTACGGCATGCCCTTTATCCGCTATCTGGTGGGCGACACCGCGCGCATGTCCGAGCGTGCCTGCCCCTGCGGCTGCACCTACCCGCTCATCGAGTCGCTCGAGGGCCGCATCGCGGACTACGTGCGCACGCCCGAGGGCGAGTTCGTCTCCGGAATCTCGCTGACCGAGAACTTCGCCATGGTGCTCGACGGCGTGAAGCAGCTGCAGATCGTGCAGGACGCCGTGGACCATCTGCTCTTCCGCGTGGTCAGGGGAGAGGGGGAGTACGCCGGGCTCGCGCAGGACATCGCCCGCCTGGTGCGCGAGCGCTTCGGCGAGGGCATGCGCCACGACATCGAGTACGTTCCTTCCATCCAGTCCGAAAGCTCGGGCAAGTACCGCTTCTGCGTATCCAAGCTCCCGCCCGACCAGCTTTGGGGCGCGGGGGGCAGGGCGCACGCGGGCGAGGTGCGCGCGTGAGCTGGCTGCTGGCACTCCCGCTGCTCTTCCTGAGCCTGGCCGTGGCCTACCTCGTGCTCCTGGCCCTGGCCGGGCTCATGCCCCGTCGCGCCGGGCCGGGGGAACGATCCGCACCTGCCCTGCGCTTCGCCGTGGTCATCCCGGCGCACAACGAAGAGGATTCCATCGGCCCGACGCTCGAGAGCCTCGCGGCCCTGGACTATCCCGCCGCGCTTTTCGAGGTCGTTGTGGTGGCCGACAACTGCACGGACGACACCGCAGGCGCGGTTCGGCGGGTGGGCGTGCGCTGCCTCGAGCGCCGCGATCCATTGCTCCGCGGCAAGGGCTACGCCCTGCGCCATGCCTTCGACGCGCTGCTGCCCGAGGGCTTCGACGCGGTGGTCGTGGTGGACGCGGACACCGTGGTGGAGAGGAACTTCCTGCGTGCCATGGACGTCCGCCTGCAGGCCGGGCAGCGCGCGGTGCAGTCGCGCAACGCCGTGGCCAACCCGGACGACACGCCGCTGACCTTCGTGCTGGCCGTGGGCAACGCCATCGAGAACGACCTCCTCCTGCGCGGCCGCGAAGTCCTGGGCCTGCCCTCGCTCCTGCGCGGCACGGGCATGTGCCTGGCCGCGAACGTGCTCAGGGCGCACCCCTGGGAGGCCCACTCCGTGACCGAGGACACCGAGTACGCCCTGGACCTTCTGCGCGCGGGCGTGGTCACGCACTACGCGGGCGAGACCGAGGTCCGGGCCCGGGCCGCGCAGACCTTCGAGCAGGCCTCCACGCAGCGCGTGCGCTGGGCCTCGGGCAACAGCCGCCTGACGCGCATGAGCGGCTTCGCGCTCATGGCCGAGGGGCTCAGGCGCCGCGACTTCGGGCTCGCCGACATGGGCTGGTGCCTGTTCGTGCGCAGCAAGGCCATGCTCCTGCTGCTCGCCGTGCTCCTCTCGGCCCTGGCTCTGCTCTTCGGCAGCCAGGTCGCCTGGGCGCTCGGCGCCGCGGGCTGCCTGGTCCTCTACCTGCTCTCGGGCGTCGCGGCGCTCGGGCTCACGGGCCGCAGGCTTCGGCTGGCCCTGACCGCTCTCTTCTCCATCGCCTGGCTGCTCGGCATCTCGGCCCTCGGGCTCGCGCGCTCCAGGCAGTCCGAATGGGTGCGCACCAAACGGAGCGTGAACCGATGACCTCTCCCGCCACGGCTCCCGCAACCGAATTCGCCGCGTCCCATGCGCAAAGGCGCGCGCAAACGGGTGTGCAAACGGGCGTGAAGACGCTGCCGCGCGTCGCCCATCTCATCGCCACGAACTTCTACGGCGGGCCGGAGCGGCAGATCGTGGCCCACGCCCTGCGCATCGGGCAGGAGGGCTTCGCTCCGCTGGTCGTCTCCTTCACCGAGGCCGGGCGCGACAACGGCCTGCTCGTTGCGGCGAAGGCCGAGGGAGTGCCCTGCGCCGGGCTCTCGCCCCGCTCGGCCTTCCACCCCGGCGCGATCACGGAGATCGCGGACCTGCTCAGGCGCGAGGGAGTGGGGCTGCTCGTGGCGCACGGCTACAAGGCCAACATCGTGGGCCGCCTGGCCTCCAGGTTCGCCAGGATCCCCCAGATTTCCGTCTCGCGGGGCTGGACCGCCGAGAACAGCAGGATCCGCGTCTACGAGATGCTCGACCGGAAGTTCCTGCGTCTGGCCGACCACGTGGTGGCCGTGTCCGAGGGGCAGGCCCGCAAGGTCGCGGCCGCGGGCGTGCCCGGCGAGAGGCTCTCGGTCATCCACAACGGCATCGACCTCGACTCCTACCCGCCGCCGCGCAAGGGCCCGGGCACGGCGCGCGAGGGCCTCGGCATCCCGAAGGACGCGCTGCTGGTGGCCACGGCAGGCAGGCTCAGCCCCGAGAAGGACCAGGCCTCCCTCGTGGCGGCAGCGGCCCGCATCGCGGCGGAGCGTGACGACGTGTGGTTCGCGGTCTTCGGCGAGGGCTTCCTCCGTCCCGAGCTCGAGCGGGCCGTGCGCGAGGCGGGCCTCGAAGGCCGCTTCCTGCTGCCGGGATTCCGCAGCGACATGCGCGAGGTGATGCACGAGGTGGACGTCTTCACCCTGCCGTCCCTGACCGAGGGGCTGCCCAACGTGGTGCTCGAGGCCTTCGCCTGCAGGAAGCCCGTGGTGGCCACGGCCGTGGGCGGCACGCCCGAGGTGGTGCGCCACGGCGAGAACGGCCTGCTGGTCGCGGCGGGCGACGGACAGGGACTGACCCGGGCCATCCGCGCCCTGGCCGCCTCGCCCGAGGAGCGGCGGAGCATGGGCGAGCGCGGCTACGAGACCGTGCGCGCGCTCTTCAACTACGAAAGCCAGACGGCGGCCTACGGCAGGCTCTACCGCAGGATCATGCGGCCGGACGCGACTCCGGCGGGCATGGCGGGGTGACGAGGTGGCGCAGATGGCCGAAATGCTTCCCTTCATCAGCGTGGTCATGCCCGTGCGC
The DNA here is from genome assembly GCF_000422205.1 of Desulfovibrio sp. X2. Lineage (NCBI taxonomy): Bacteria > Pseudomonadati > Thermodesulfobacteriota > Desulfovibrionia > Desulfovibrionales > Desulfovibrionaceae > Desulfovibrio > Desulfovibrio sp. X2. Next base: position 286,302 of record NZ_ATHV01000065.1, on the reverse strand, counting down.
AACGAGGCGCGCTTCATCGCCGAGACCCTGACCCAGCTCCTGGGCCAGGACTACCCGGCCAACCGCTTCGAGATCCTGGTCGTGGACGGCTTTTCCGACGACGGGACGCGGGAGACCGTCTCGCGCATCGCCTCCAGGCACCCCCAGGTGCGCCTGCTCGACAACCCCGGCCGCCTGTCCAGCGCCGGGCGCAACGTGGGCTTCCGCACCGGGCAGGGCGACATCTTCCTGGTCGTGGACGGCCACTGCCACATCCCCACGGACCGGCTCCTGCGCAACGTGGCCGCCTGCTTCGCGCACAGCGGCGCGCTCTGTTTGGGACGGCCGCAGCCCCTCGACCCCCCCGGGCTCACGCCGTTCCAGCGGACGGTTGCCCTGGCCCGGGCCTCGTGGCTCGGCCACGGCGGCGACTCGCTGATCTACAGCGACTACGAGGGGCCGGCGAGCCCGGTGAGCAACGGCGCGGCGTACCGGCGCGAGATCTTCGCCCGCGTGGGCTACGTGGACGAGGCCTTCGACGCCTGCGAGGACGTGGAGTTCAACTACCGCGTGGAGGAGGCGGGCTGCCCGACCTTCACGAGCCCGCGGCTCACCGTGCGCTACTACCCGCGCGAGAGCCTCGCGGGGCTCGTGCGCCAGATGATCCGCTACGGTCGGGGCCGGGTGCGCCTGTACCGCGCGCACCCCGAGGCCTTCGGCCTGCACGCGGCCGTGCCCGCCGTGCTCACGGGCGGCGTGGCCGCGGCCGCGGCGCTGTGGGCCGCGCGCTTCCTGGCCGGGCCGCTGCATCCCCTCTTGGCGGGGCTGCTCTGGCTGTGCACGGGCGGGGCCGCGCTCTACGGCCTCGTGGTCGCGGCCGAGTCGGCCCGCATCGGCCTCGCGCGCGCGAAGGAAGAGGGGATCTGCGCCGCCGCGCGCCACGCCCTGCGCCTGCCCGGCATCTTCGCGGCCGTGCATTTCGGCCTGGGCCTCGGCATGTGGCGCGAGCTTCTTGGGCCCGGCGGCAAGCCCGCGCGGGTGGAGAACGCCGCAGGGCCGGACGGCGGACCGGACCCCCGCCCCGAGGCCGGGGTCGCTTGCCACGGCCAGTCCGGCCGATCCGGACAGGCGGGAGAATCCGGGGCGGGCCGCGGCGGGGTGCGCGCATGAGCGGGCCCGTGCGCGTCGCCTTTCTCATCGACGAGATTTTCTCGCCCGCGGCAGGTACGGAGCGCCAGCTCCTGATGCTCATCGAGGGGCTCGACCGGCGCGAGTTCGAGCCGCACCTGTGCGTGCTCAGGAGCACGCCCTGGATCGAGCGGGAGTTCGCGCGGCGACCGGGCGCCTGCCCGCTGCACGTGCTGAACATCGCCTCCTTCTTCAGCCCCGCGGCCTGGCGCGGCGTGTGGCGCTTCTCGCGCTGGCTCAGGCAGGAGCGCATCGACGTGCTGCAGATGCATTTCCGCGACTCCGCCCTGGCCGGCGTCCCGGCCGCGGCCCTGGCCGGAACCCCCCTGGTCGTGGGCACGCGCAAGAACCAGGGCTACTGGATGAACGGCCGGGAGCGCTTCCTGCAGCGCCTCCTGAACCGCGGGGTGGACGTCTTCGTGGCCAACTCCGAGGACACCCGCGACAAGGCCGTGGCGGGCGAGGGCATCGCCCGCGAGCGCATGCGCGTCATCCACAACGGCCTGGACCTCGCGAGCCTGCCTCCGCCCACTCCGGTGCGCCGCGCCCGGGCGCGCGCGCTGCTCGGCATCCCCGAGAGGACCCTGGTCGTGGGCATGGTGGCCAACCTGCGCCCGGTGAAGCGGGTGGACGTCTTCGTGGAGGCCGCGGCGCGCGTGGCGGCCGAGAGGCCGCACACCGTGTTCGTGGTCGTGGGCGAGGGCGAGGAGCGGCCCGGGCTCGAGGCGCGGGCCGCGGCGCTCGGCCTGAACGGCAACATGCGCTTTTTGGGGCGGCGCACGGACGTGGCCGATCTCCTGCCCGGCCTGGACGTGGGCGTGCTGACCTCGGACTCCGAAAGCTTTTCCAACTCCATGCTCGAGTACATGGCCGCGGGACTGCCCGTTGCGGCCACGGCCGTGGGCGGCTGCCGCGAGGCCCTGGGCGACAGCCCGGCGGGCGTGCTGGTGGCCCCGGGCGACGCCGAGGGGCTGGCCCGCGGCGTGGGCATGCTGCTGGGCCAGGAGGGGCTGCGCCGCGAGGCCGCGGCCCGCCATCCCCGGCGCGTGGCGGAGATGTTTTCCAGGGAGCGGTACGTGGCGGACTATGCCGCCCTGTACCGGAAGAAAGACGACTCATCCGAAAGGAGGCCTTGATGCATCGATTCCTGCGGGCGACGGACTGGACGGTCGTGGCGCTCGTCTCCCTCGTTCTCGTGCTGTCCCTGTCGTCCCTTTCCTGGGCGGCCAAGGGCGGGGCCAAGGCGGACGCCAAGGCCGGGACTACGGCCGGAACACAGAAGGAGGCCGACAACGGGCCGAAGCCCACCCCGGGCAAGAGCGTCTTCGCCAGCGGCGGGGCGGAGAACGGGGACTCGGGGGCGGAGCTCCGCTGGACTTTCGACAAGGACGAGGCAACCCACCTCGGCCTTCGCGGGGTGCGCCTCTACCGCCTCGTGGACGCCGACGACACCGGCTTCCGCAAGCCGCCCGTGGTCCTGGTCAAGGACCTGGGCATGGCCACCGAATACGGCGTGGACGACCTCACCAACGGGCAGGTCTACATCTATTTCCTGCGCGCCTACAACGCGGAGGGCAAGGACATCGGCCAGGCCATGTTCCCCCTCTATCCGGGCCGCAAGGGAGGCGAGATGCCGGATGCGGTGCAGCACCTGTACACGGCCTCCGGACCCGACGCCATAAGCCTCTTCTGGGACCCCACGGACGAGATCGACGTCCTGGGCTACGAGATATCGCGCAAGGCGGAAGGGGAGTCCGAGTATACGCTCATCGCCCGGGTGCCGCGCGTCCTGCAGCCGCAGCCGGGCAAGAAGGGCCCCCCCGAGGCCGAGCTGCCGCAGCTGCGTCCCACGCTCTACCGCGACTCCACCGTGGCGCCGGGCGCGAAGTACACCTACCGCGTGCGCAGCATCAACCTGCGCAAGCAGGTCAGCCCGGACGCGGAGACCGAACCGGCGAGCACCGTGGAGTCGCGCTCCCCGCGGCCGGACGAGGTGCTGCTCCTCGTGGCCGAGGGCTCGGACGACTCCATGCGCGTGGCCCGGCACTACGCCACGGCGCGCGGGGTGCCGCAGGGCAACATCGTGGAGATCGATCTCCCGCGCAAGCTTCGCAACTTCGACTGCGAGAAGGACGTCTGCGCGCCGCTGCGCAAGATCATGCTCGAGCGGGGCATCGCGGGGCGCATCAGGGTCATCGTGCCCTGCTTCGGCATCCCGCTGGGCGACCACAAGCGCGCCCTGGACTCCATGCTCGCGGACCTCTTCGACCGCTTCACCTGGGGCCGCACCATGGGCACGCCGAGCCCGCTCTTCAACCAGGCGCACCACTATGACGGGACCTGGGGGCTCTACCTGGTGACCAGGCTCGACGGCGCGACGCCCGCGGCGGCCGAGGCCCTCACGGACAAGGCCCTGGCCGCGGAGAAGACCGTCTCCGCCTTTTCCGGGGCCGCGGCCTTCATCGAGGACAAGCAGGGCTCGCTCGGCGGCGAGATCGCCAAGCACCGCGGCGTGACCGTGCATCTCGAGCCCATAAACTACACCAAGGACCACTTCCTGCCCGACGACACCATGTGGGTCTTCATCTACGGCCATCCCTACAAGCGGCTGCTCCAGGGCAAGTGGCCCGTGGGCTCCGTGGCCGCGGTGCTCAAGTCCGATTCCATGCTCTGGCTGCGGGGCGGTCCGTACGTCTGCTGGGCCCAAGGGCTGCTGGAGGAGGGCGTGACCGCCACCTTCGGCTCCGTGGTCGAGCCCTACGTGCAGGGCTTCACCAACGGTCCCGTCTTCTTCGACCGCTTCTGGGGCGGCGAATTCACCTTCGCGGAATCCTTCGCCATGGCCACGCCCACGGTGCGCTGGGCCATGTGCGCGGTGGGCGATCCGCTCTACAAACTGCGCCCGCCAGTGAGGCAATGATCATGAACCGGGTGATGCAGAGGATATTTCGGAACAAGCCGGCCCTTGCGCTGTGGCTGTGCGCCGCGGCGTTCCTCCTGATGCTCGTCCCCTGGTCCGGAGGGGAGCGGGGGGCGGCCCAGGCCGCCTCGCCGACCCTGGACGAGATCCTGGCCATGACTCCCGCTGGCTGTCCGGATCCCATGCTGCGGCGCGACACGCCCATGGACGTGGGCCAGAAGATGGTCGAGCCGCGCAAGCGCTCGCACCGCGTGGTGGTCACCGCGCCGGGCGTGCTGGACAAAGACGACACGGAATATGTGCTCGAGAGCGACATCCACGCCCCGGGCACGGGCTTTTCAATCAAAGGGCGGCGCATCACTTTGAACTTGAATGGCCATACCGTCTTCTACAATGAGAAGGAGGACGGCTACGGCGTCGCCCTGGATACCTGGTGGCAGAACGACGTCGAGGTCATCAACGGGACCATTGAGCAGGGCGCGGCCAACGGCCACGGGAACCAGAACGGCATCGGCTGCAACCCCGTCCATACGCTCTCCGGCAAAGGCAATAGGCTGGCCGGCCTGCACATCGTCTGGTCCGGCGACGACATAGACGGGATGTACATCCAGTACCACGACGGCCTGGAGGTCGTGTACAACACGCTCACGGATAAGGGCTCCGGGCTGACCAACCGCCACCAGGGGCTGGACGCCCTGCGCGTCAACGGCGGCACGAAGGTGGTCGTGCGTCACAATCTGATCGAGCGCGCCAGGCACCACGGCATCGCCATCGCGACCACGGATCCGGTGGTCGAGGGCAACGAGGTCCACGTGGACAGCGTGGGCACCAACTCCATCGGCGTGTACGCCGGCTCGGGCGTCATCCGGGGGAACAAGATCTTCGGCAAGGGCACGCACCCCATCGGCATCTGGCCCGGGCGCGGGGTCAAGGTCGTGGGCAACTACGTGGAGGTCCAGAACACCACGCAGAGCCCGGAATACAAGGATCCCGGCTCGGCCGGGCTGCGTATGACCTGGGGCACGAACGAGGACGTGGAGGCCTGGGCCAACATCTTCTACGTTCGCGGCAAGCGCGACGGTGTGTCCCCCGGCGAGAACAGCTGGGGCAGAAGCCTGTTCGTCGGCCTGACCAAGCCCGGACAGAAGGCTCTGTTCCACCACAACATCATCGTCGCGGCCAGCCCGGGCGACGGCTCCAAGGCCGCGGCAGTGGCCATGGTCTGCAACAACAACACCTCGGGCTTCGTGTTCGAGAACAACATCATCGCCAGCGACTGGGGCCCCATCCTGCTCGCCGACTCCTACGGCTTCAGCGACGGTTTCCCGGTCTTCCGGCACAACAGGATCATCAAGATCGACGACGGCAGCCCGTCGTTCTTCACCATCCGCACGGAGGACGGCTCCATCCCCTCCACGGCCACGCTCATCTCCAACACCTTCGAGGGCGGCGCGCGGCCGGACGACATCGACTTCCGCCTGCCCGCCACGGCACTCAAGGAGCTGCGCTTCGGCTGGACCGTGACCCTCACCGTGCGCGACGCCTCGGGGGCGCCCGTGCCTGGAGCCAGAATCACAGCCACCAACTCCGCGATGGACGCACCGGTGGAGGGAACGACAGACGCCAAGGGCACGGCCAGCCTCGATCTGGTGGTCAGGCGGCTGACCAACGAGAAAAACGGCTCGTTCTGGACCGGACGAGACCTGAAGGACATTCCCCTGACGCCGTACAGCGTGCGCGTGGAGGCGGGCGGCAAGACGAAGACGCTCACGCTCTCACCCACGCAGGACGAGAGCGTGGACGTCAGGCTCTAGGTGCGGGGCACGGGGACGGCTTTTCAGCGCGCGCTCTTCGCCGTCTTGCCGAGCGGCCTGCCCCGGGCCACGGCCCGTTCGACGAAGCCGAGGAATGTCCGTCCCACGCTGCCGACCTCGAAATCGGCGGAGACGTCGGGACGGTCAGGTATCCAGCCGTCCGCGATGCGGGCAAATATTTCCACCAGTCCTGCGTGGTCAAAAAGGTCGCGCACCGGGTGCCCGGCCTCGGCCAGGACGCGGGCGCTGGTGCCGGGGATCGGGGTCACGCCCAGGATGGGCTTATCGCTGCCGAAATAGTCGATGAGCTTCGAGGGCAGGAAGACGCTCGGACCGTCCGGCGAGGGTGCGTCCACGAGCAGCAGCCAGTCGGCCCGGCTCTGCAGGGCCAGGGAATCGAGGTAGGGCACCGTGGGGTGGAACTCGATGAGATGGCCCACGCCCTGCTCGCGCGCGTACGTGCGGTCCGCGTCCCGCATTCCCCCGACCATGCGCAGCCTGAACCGTCCGGAAATCCCCTTCTTCCTCTCAAGTTCCGAGAGGGCGTCGATGACGGGCCTGGGCGAGCGCGGACCGTAGAAGTTGCCCGCGTGCAGCATGGTCAGCGGCCCCTCTCCCTTCGCCCCTTCCTTCGCCTCATTTAGCGCCCCACTTTGCCTGCGATACCACCCGGGGACGTAGCAGTGCGGCAGGACGCCGGATTTCTCGCGCGGGATTTCGGGATACTTGCCCATGACCAGGGTCCGGGTCTCCTCGGAGGTGAAGAGCACCAAGTCCGAGGCCGCCACGACCTTGGCCTCCATGCGTGCCTGATGGGCCCGCAGGAAGGCGTCGTTCCGCAGATGGGAGTAAGGGTTGTCCACCCATGGATCGCTGAAGTAGCTGATCCAGGGGATGGAGTAGTTCTCCTTGAGCCACAAGCCCAGGAGGTGGTTGCAGTTGGGCTGTGAGCAGGTGACCACTGCGTCGTAGCGCCTCGGGTTGCGCCGAGCGAGCAGGGCCTTGGCCGCCCCGATCCACTCCCGCTTGGTGGGTTGGGTCAGGAAGTAGAAGAGCCGGGAGATCTTCGGATTGGCGTTGATCTTGCGGTAGAAGAGGCCCGTCTCCGGCGAGGAGACGGGCAGGTAGATAACGTTTTGCGGCAGCTTCGAGGCCAGGGCCAGATCCAGGGCGGGCGACCCGAAATGGCGGTAGGAGGCCGGGTCCACGTGGCAGACCTCGATCTCGGCGTCCTGCATGGCGAGGCCGAGCAGCAGCTTGTGGTAGCACAGGGCCGCCGGATACTGCAGCGGCGGGAGCACGTAGGGGACGAAGAGGACCCTCATTTGCCTGCTCCGAAGAAATGGTTCGTCAGTATGCGACGAATGCGCTCGGCGGCCCGTCCGTCGCCGTATGGGTTCCTGTCGAAGGACTGTCTGACGGTCTCCGCGGCCTTGCCGAGAAAGCCGTTGACGGTGCTCACTATCCTGCTCCTGTCCGTGCCGGTCATGAAGGTCACCCCCGCCTCCACGCCCTCGGGCCGTTCCGTCTCCTCCCGCATCAGGACCACCGGCTTGCCGAAGGTCGGCGCCTCCTCCTGGACGCCTCCGGAGTCCGTGAGGATGACGTGGCAGGCTTGCAGCAGCTTGATGAACTGAAAGTAGGAGAGCGGGGCGCAGAGATGGATGTTGGGAACGCCGTGAAGCTTCTCCATGACCACCGTCTTGACGTTGGGATTCTGGTGGACCGGATAAATGAACCCGCTCTCCGGATGCTGTTCGGCCAGCTCGCGCACGGATTCACAGATGGAAAGCAGGGGTGCGCCGAAGTTTTCCCTTCTGTGCGCGGTGATGAGCACGAACTTGGGATGCTCGTCCACGAACGCCTGCAGGCCTGGCTCGAGTGCCGTGTCCCGGGCCCTGTCCTTGATCTGGAGCATGGCGTCCACCACGGTGTTCCCGGTGACGTGGATGGACCAGTCCGGAACGTTCTCACGCCGCAGGTTCTCGGCGGCGAGGGAGGTGGGGCAGAAGTGGAAATCCGTGACCACCGACACCAAGTGGCGGTTCATCTCTTCCGGAAAGGGCAGATACTTCTTGTTGGTGCGCAGGCCTGCCTCGACGTGTCCCAGGGATATCCGGTTGAAGGCGCAGGCCAGGCCGACGCCGAGGACCGTGGAGGTGTCGCCCTGCACCAGGACGAGGTCCGGCTTGAGGGACTCGAGCAGGGAACAGGCGCTGGACATGCAGCGGGAGAGGAAATCCGTGATCCCCTGGTTATGGACCATGAGGTCCAGGTCATGGTCCGGCGTGATCGCGAAGTCCTGCGCGATCTGGCGGAGCATGTCGCGATGCTGGGACGTGAACAGGACATGGGTGGAAAATCTCGGCTCGCGTCCGAGTTCCTTGATGACCGGGGCGAGCTTGATGATCTCCGGCCGGGTGCCGACCGCCACGACGATTGTCCGCGTTTGGTTCATGTTTCCAACTCCATGTGTTTTCGCAGGTCTCCGGCTAGGCCGTCCGTTTGCTTCGCGGCGTCCCGGCCGCGGCCTGCTCGGCCGGAAAGAGGAATCGCTTGAGAGAGGCGACCGCGCGGGGGGCCGCGCAGCCGTCCCACAGAGGGGGAGGACTCGAGCGGGGCATGCCGCGCTGGAGCACGTCGCGCACGGCCGCGGCGACCTGCGCCGAGTCGATGAGCCGGTTCGCGCCCCGGAGCGCGGCGGCGGACTGCTCGATGCGCGGACGCACGGTGAGGCAGGGGATGCCGAGATAGGTGGACTCCCCCTGCACCCCGCCGGAATCCGTGAGCACCAGCTTGGCCCCGAAGACCAGGTTCATGAACGAGGTGTAGCCGAGCGGCTCCATGAGCCGCACGCCGCAGTCCGCCAGCGTCCCGCGCAGGCCCGCGGCGTCCAGGCGCGCGGCCGTGCGCGGGTGGACCGGGAAGCAGACAGGCGTGTCGTGGGCTATGGCGCAGAGCCCGCCGCAGATGCGCGCCAGCACGGCCGGGTCGTCCACGTTGGCCGGGCGGTGCAGGGTCGTGAGGACGTAGCCGCGCTCGTCGAGGCCCAGGCGCTCGCGCGAGCCGTCGGCTTCGATGACCTCGCGCAGCATCTCCAGGGAGTCGATCATGATGTTGCCGATGCGCTCGATCCTCTCCGGGGGCACGCCCTCGCGCGCCAGGTTCTCGTCCGCGTCCGGGGACGGGGTCCACAGGAGGTCGGCCACGGCGTCCGTGACCACGCGGTTGATCTCCTCGGGCATGGTGCGGTCGAAGGAGCGCAGCCCGGCCTCCAGGTGGGCCACCTTCACGCCCATCTTCACGGCCGCCAGGGTGCAGCCCAGGGTCGAGTTCACGTCGCCGGGCACCACCACCACGTCGGGCCGCTCCTCCATGAGCAGACGCTCGTAGCGGGCCATGACTTGGCCGGTCTGCTCGCCGTGCGGGCCGCTGCCCACCTCCAGGTTGTGGTCCGGGGCCGAGAGCCCGAGGTCGCGGAAGAAGACGTCGGACATGTTCAGGTCGTAGTGCTGCCCGGTGTGCACCAGCACCGCCCTGGCCCAGGGCTCGCGCCGCAGGGCGTGGCTGAGCGGCGCGATCTTCATGAAGTTGGGGCGGACCGCTGTGATGAGGTGGACGAGCTTTTCGGGCATGTCTTCTCCTCGGCCGGGCGAGGATGGCCGCCTATCGTCGATTCTCTGCATGCGCGTCATGATGGCGCCCTTCATTGGGCCGTCGCCTGTGCCGCGCGCCTTCCCGGCGTCCTGTCGCCCAGCAGCAGGCCGCCCAGGAGCGGCGCGAAGCGGCACAGGAGGCGGACGCAGACGAGCGAGGCGGCGATGCCGCAGGCCATGTTCAGGATCCAGATCGCCAGGTCCGAGCCCACGACCCCGCGCAGCAGGGAGTCGGCGAGCAGGACGAAGGGCTTGTGCAGCAGGTAGATGCCGAAGGACGGCCCTGACAGCGCCAGGAGGCCGGAGAGCAGCGCGCCGGGCACGGCCGCCCCCGCGAGCGAGGTCAGCGTCCCGGCGAAGGCGAAGGCCATCAGGCTGCCCGCGAGGCCGTTCAGGTAGAAGCCCGCGAGCGGCGCGAACCTGTTCTGGGCGATGACGTAGTAGGCGTTGTGGTCCAGGACGCGGGCCAGCAGCCAGAGGCAGAGCGCCGCCAGGAGGACGCGTGGGCCGCGCAGGGAGCCGAGCAGCGGCAGCGCGCCGCCCGACTGCCCCTGTTCCGCATGGCGCACGAGCGCGCCCAGGCAGAAGAAGGGCAGGCAGTATGCGGCCGTGTCCAGGCGCAGCACGGAGAGCGCCGGGAAGGACGGCAGGGCGGCGAGGGCCAGGGCGGGGGCGAAGGATGCGGCCAGCGCGGCGTCAGGACGTTTCACGAGGCGCGCGAGCGCGTGGTGCAGCACGAAGACGCAGAACAGGCAGGGCAGGAACCACAGGGGCGAGTCGAAGGGGAGCGTGCCGTTGGCGCCGCCCGTGGCGATGCCCAGGGCCAGTTCCCGCAGGTCCGCCGCGGAGGCGGCAAGCCCGTTGCCGAAGGCCAGGAAGGTCAGCAGGCAGGCCGTGAGATAGGGCACGAGCAGGGTCTTCGCCTTGGCGCGCACGAGCCCGCCGAGCCCGGTGCGCTTGGCGAGGAAGCCGCTGACCAGGAAGAACAGGGGCATGTGGAAGGAGTAGATGGCCTTTTCCAGCGGCCAGGGGCCGCGGGCGTGGCCCGCGACCACGAGCAGGATGCCGATGCCCCGGGCGCAGTCTATGGCGGTGTCGCGCTGCACGGCTCCCCCCGGCCTCCTAATACCCCGCGTCCAGGTCCACGAGTCCGGCAAGCTCCCGGCCCGCGGCGAAGGCGGCGATGTTCCCGGCGACCAGGGCGGCGAGCCCGGCGCGCGATTCCTCGGTGGCGTAGGCCGAGTGGTGCGTGACCAGGACCTTTTGCCGCACGTCCCTGTCCAGGCGCACGGCAGAGGCCTCGGCGTCCAGCGCGGCGAAGGCGAGCCGCCTCTCGCGCAGGGCCTGGGACAGGGCCCGTTGGTCCACGGTCTCGACCCGGCCCACGTTGACGTAGCAGGCGCCGGGCGAAAGCCGCGCGAAGAGCTCGCGGCCGACCGCGCCGCGCGTGGCCGCGGTCAGCGGCAGGCAGTCCGCGACCAGGCCGCACCCTGCGGCCGACTCGCCCGACCGCTCCCAGGGCACGGTATGCGAAAAGCCTTCGACCGGGCGGCCGCTGCTGTTCACGCCCAGCACCGTAAGACCAGCGCCCGCGGCGAGCTTTGCCAGCTGCGAGCCGATGTGGCCGGTGCCGAGCACCAGGAGCTTCTCGCCGCGCAGGCTCCTGCCCCAGAGCACGGCATCGGCCTCGGGCCGCGCGAAGTGCTCGAGGTAGCGCTTGCTGAAAAGATAGAGGAGGCCCATGGCGAACTCGGCCACGGCCTCGCTGTAGGCCCCCTTGGAGCAGGTCACGCGCAGCTTCCTCGCGCGCAGCAGGTCCAGGGGCAGATGGTCCACGCCGGTCTTGACCACGTGTATCCAGGAGAGGCGCGGCAGGCCTTCGAGCAGGGCCGCGATCCCGTCCTGCACGCCCCAGTCCACCACGAGGCCCGTGGCCTCCTCCACCGGGCCCTGGTCGAAGGCGGGCGTCGGCTGTCCGTCCGCCCGTCCCGCCCGCCCGAACAGGGCGTGCAGCCGGGCGCGGAGGGTGGGAGGGCTCTTCGGCCGCCCGGCGGCGGCCATGGCCGCCTCGGGCAGGACGCGCACCGCGGCCTCGGGCGGCAGGGCACCGAGCTCTCCGGCAAAGGCGCGCGCGACCTTGGGCGTGACCGCGACCACGGTCCGCGCGGCCGGAACCCCGCCTGCTCCTTCGCGCCCGCGAACGGGCTGCCCCGTCATCGCTCGTTCCTCTCCCTGCCCGACGCCGTGTCGGGCCGTGTTTCCGGACCCATCCCCGACCCGACTCCCGGCATGGACGGCGAGGGCCTGTGCAGTCGACTGGCGATGCCGTCGGCCAGGATCGTGCGTTCTCCCGGCGTGAGGGCGGTGAACAGGGCCATGCCCAGGTAGAGCGCGACCGCGGCCGTGGCTCCGGCCAGGAACAGCGGATAGCGGCCCTGTTCGAGGAAGGGCCGCATCCCGGCCAGGCAGAGGGCGAAGGCCGCCGCGGGGAGGAGGAGCCGCAGGTGGCACTGGCGGAAGAAGGAGATCATGTTCACGCCCATGCGCCGGTTGATGTGCACGGCGAGCAGGCTCTGCTGCAGCGTGGTCATGGAGAGCATGGCCAGGGGCGGGCCGGCGATGCCGAGGGAGGGCAGGAGGATCACGCTGAGGGCCAGGGCGCAGGCGATGGTCGCGGTAGTCAGCCTGGAATAGAAGGACACGTCGCCGCAGCCGATGACCATGCGCTCGGCGATGGGCTGCATGCCGCTCACGGTGGCCTCCGCGGCCAGCAGGAGCAGGGCCACGCGGCTCTTCTCCGCGTATTCCGGGTTGATCCACAGGCCCACGAAATCCGGCCCGAGCAGGAAGAGGCAGACGTACATGGGCCCGGAGAGGATGAGGATGTAGCGCGAATAGCGGTAGTAGAGGCCGCGCACCACTTCCGGCTGCCCCCGGGCTCCAAGTTCGCTGAAGACGGGCAGGAACGAGGCCGTGGCCGACCACAGGATCTGGTTGGCGTAGCCCACGAGCCCGGTGGCCACGCTGTAGTATGCGTTCCAGACCGTGGACAGGAAGTAGGAGATGAGCACCGGGGTGCTGATGATGTTGATCCGGCTGATGGTGGTCACGGTGAAGAGCTTGCCGCCGAAGCGGATGATGGATTTGAAGGCCGCCCGAGAGACATAGCGCATGGAGAAACGGAGCTTCGCGAATCCCTTGCGGCAGATCCAGTAGAGGGTCAGGCAGTTCATGAGGTCCAGGCCGACCTTGATGGCGGCCAGCCCGGCGATGCCGTAGCCGGCGGACAGGACCATGATGGTCAGCCCCAGGCGCAGAAGCCCGCTTATGATGTCGAAGAAGCACTTGTAGTGGTACTGGTGCAGCCCGAGGCCGATGCCGGTCAGCCCCTGGCCGACGAAGACGAAGAACATGTCCACGGCGATGATGCGCAGGAGCGGGCCGGAGACGTCGAGAATCTCCCTGCTCTGCACGAAGCGAGGCAGCAGCAGGGGCATGGCGAACCAGCAGAACAGCGCCACGGCCACGCCCAGGAAGCCCAGGAAGAGCATGCCGCACGAGGCGACGGCGTTCAGCCCCTCGTCGTCCTCGCGGCCGCGGTATTCGGCCACGAGCTTGATGGTGGCCTGCTGCACGCCGAGCTCGAGGAGCCCGGCGTAGCCCACGAGGGAGAAGATGAGCGCCCACAGGCCGTACTGGGCGTTGCCTATGCTCTTGATGATGACCGGGGTGATGACGAAGATCACCGCGAAGTTCACGAAGTAGCGCAGGAGGTTCCAGAACGAGTTCCTGCCGAGTATGGCGTGCACGGATTTCATGCCCTGTCCGGCTCCTGTCTGGGGGCGCCGGGCGAGCCGGAACCTCCGTGCGGCATGACGTGCGGCGTGATGCGCGACATGTTCCCCCGGCATGGCGGGCGGACGTGCCGCGCGGCGCCATGCGTGATTTCCTGTGGTGAGCGTTCCCCTGTTCCCCGTGCCCCGGCGGCTCGTGTCCGCCGGAGTGCAGGCGGCGGGTTCCCTGGCCGACGCGCGGCCGACCGAAGACCCCTCCTCCCTGCTTAGCGAATTGCATGCCAGCTATCCGGAGCCGGACATGCCTTGTGATTCCAGCCTGTTGACATCTTGCGGCAATGCGCGGCGGGGCTGTCGCGGACAAATGCGTCCGACTTTCTCGGACGGGTCCGGGAGAACCGTACCTCGAAACGGGGAAACGACCCCTCGCGAGCGCTCCGAAGACAGTGGAAGACGTGGTCGAAAGGACCTAATGAGCATTGCAATATGCCGTTTTCATTGGATATGAATCTATTCTCCGCGCGGCGCGTCCATCCTTGCATAAATCTTGAAGTACCCCCCTGCATCGACACCACCATCCCGTCCCCTCGACGCGCCGGGAGCCGGTAGCGGCAGGGGAGGACGGGCAACGGTGGGCAACCTTCCACGTGAGCCGGGGGGCGAACGCTGTTGAAGAACATCCTGCGGCACGCACGGGCGTGCGATCCAGCCACCATGTCCACCGCGACGTCCGCGTCGCCGCGGATTCCATCCCGGGGCAAGGCGCGCGGGGCGTTCGCATGAGCGCTGCCTGCGACGCCTTCGACCGCATCGCGGAGAACCTCGAGATCAGCCTGCGCATGAGCGACCAGGCGGACGCCGTGCTGGTCGTGGACAGCACGATCCACGGCACCAGCTCCGGCGGCGTGCGCATCACCGAGGACGTGAGCCGCGAGGAGGTCCACGCCCTGGCCCGCGAGATGACCCTCAAGTACTCCTTCTTCGGCCTGCGCCGCGGCGGGGCCAAGTGCGGCATCCGTCTGCCGGGTTCCGTGACGCCCGAGGAGAAGGCCGAGGCCCTGCGCGAGTTCGGCAGGCATCTCAGGCCCATCATCGCGCACGGCCTCTACTATCCGGGCATGGACATGAACTGCAGCTTCACGGACCTGCAGAACATCTACAAGGGAGCCGGATACACCATCGGCGACCACGCGGACTCCTCCTACTACACGGCCATGTCCGTGGCCCAGGTGCTGGAGGCGGTCCGCGCGCAGGTGGAGGACTCCTCCCCCCTGTCCCTGTCCATCGCGGGCTTCGGCCGCGTGGCCTGGCATCTCATCGACCGCCTGGACATGAGCCGCTACCGGCTGGTCGGCTTCTCCACGGCCACGGGCGCCTGCTACGACGAGTCGGGCTTCGATCCGGCCGAGGTCCTCGCGGCCTGCAGGGAGCACGGCGACGCCTTCGTCACGCGCCTGGGGCGCGGCCTCCTGGACGACAGGGACGGCCTCTACGCCTGTCCGGTGGACATCCTGCTGCCCGCGGCCCGCACCGACGCCATCCACTCCGGCAACGTGGGCTCGGTGGACGCGGGCTACATCGTGCCCATCGCCAACAAGCCTTACACGGACGAGGCCCTGCGCACGCTCGAGGAGAGCGGGGTGGCCTGCTTCCCCGGCTACGTCTGCAACGGCGGCGGCGTCTTCGCCTCGGGCCTGGCCGACGCGGGCGTGCCCGAGCAGGCCATCGAGGGGCTGTGCGCGGGCGGATACCGCGCCGTGGCGCGCGCCCTGTTCGCGAAATCCCTCGAAGGGCGGCTGAGCCTGCACGAGATCGCGCGTACCCTGGCGCACGACTCCTGCCTGCGGCTGCGGGCGGAGCAGCCGGGCAGGGGAGAGCGGCTGCTCAGGCGCCTGGGCCAGCGGTTCGGGCCGACCCGCGCCGTGCTGCGCAAGAAGCTTTTCGAAAACCTTGAGGAGCAGTTCACACGCCATGTCGAACGGATCCGGGCACTATAATCTGATGGCGGCGCCGGACGAGGCGTTCCAGGACACCGGCAGGACGTCCTTCCTCACGTTCCTGCTCGCGGGCTACCTCTTCCTGCTCATCTTCCGGCCGTACGAGTACTGGCCCGTCCTCGGCGAGCTGCACATAGAGCGCGTCTACATGCTCATGTTCATGGGCATCGCCTTCCTGAACAAGGAGAAGCGCTTCGTGCCGAGCCCGGTCAACGGCATGGTCGTCCTCTTCACCGGCGTGCTCCTGGTCTCGGGAGTGTTGGCCTACCGTTGGGATCCGGCCTGGCTGCTGTTCCAGGACTACCTGAAGTACGTCATCTTCTATTTCATGGTCATCCTCTCCGTGCGCGACGAGCGCGACCTGCGCAACCTGGTCGTGGCTTTCGCGGCCGTCATGGCTATCTATGTGGGCAAGTCCCTGTGGGAGTTCACCTTCCACGGCCGCTACGTCTGGCGCATGGGCATCGCGCGCCTGTGCGGCGTGGACAACACCTACGGCGATCCCAACTCGTTCGCCGCCACCATCTGCTATTCCCTGCCCCTGACCTGGGCCGCCATCCGCATGAAGCTGCCGCACAAGTGGCTGCGCCTGGGGCTGTGGGGCTACGAGGGCATGGCCATCGCGGCCATCATCCTCACCGGTTCGCGCAGTGGCATGATGACGGGGTTATTCTTCCTGGGGCTTGTCCTGCTGGGCAGCTCGCGCAAGATGGGCTCGGCCCTGTGCATCGGACTCGTGCTGCTCGTCTCGTGGAACTTCATGCCCGAGGACCTGCAGACGCGCTTCCTCTCGCTCTTCGAGGACGTGGGCCCGGCCAGCGCTGAGAACTCGGCCGCCGGCCGCCTCGAGGGCTTCCTGCACGGGGTCGAGGTCTTCACGCAGCACCCGCTCCTGGGCATCGGCCCCTCGAACTTTCCCTACAGCTGGCCCGGCGTGGTCGACGGCATGAACGCCCACAACCTCTACGGCCAGACCATGGGCGAACTCGGCCTTGCCGGGGTGGTGGCCTTCGGCTGCCTGCTCTGGCTGGTCTGGAGCGTGAGCCGCAGGATGACGGAGGGGCGCAAGACGCTCGCCCGGGAGTACGCCGAGGCGCACGCCCCCCCGGAGGAGGATTTCGGGAGCACGGAGGCGGCGGCCGCCGCCTCGGCGGGCGACGTCGATCCCCCGGCGGCGCACGCCGCCCATTCCTCCCCTGCCGGGGACGAGGCCGAGGACGAGGAGGACGGCGCTTCTCGCGAATGGCCCGCCGACTGGGCCACGGACCAGTCCCGCGAGGGCATCCTCAGGCGCATGGGCTTCCTGGCCCTGATCGGGCAGGCGGTCATGCAGACCATCGTGCTCATGCTCTTCAAGGGCTGGGGCGACCACAACCTCTACCGCTACAACTGGCTGTGGGTCGCCGCCCTGACCGTGCTCGCCTACGACTTCTACAAGCAGGAGCTGAGCGCCTATGAGGCCCACGATGCCGAAGAATAGGCGACTGCTGGTCGTGGCCCGCTGGCCGCTCGGCGGCATCCGGACGTACATGCGCTACGTCTACGGCCGCATGGACGGCGACTGGGAGATCACGATCCTCGCGGCGAGCACGCCCGAGGACGGCGCGCTCAAGGCGGACGCCGAGGCCCTGGGGCTTCGGCTCGTCCTCTCGCCGCCCTCGGTCAAGGGGCTCCTCTCCTGCCTCGTGCGCACCCTGGCCGGGCGGCGCTACGACCTGATCCAGAGCCAGGGCTTCATCTCGGCCGTCATCGCCTGCGCGGCCAACATCCCGTTCTCCAGGCCGCACGTGCTCACGGTGCACGGCATCCTGGAGGACCGCCTGCTGCAGGGCGTGAAGGGCAGGCTCAAGCGCCTGGCCACGAACCGCGCCATCCTCTCCGTGGACGCGGTCTACGCGGTCAGCCGCGACATCCTGGCCCATCTGCAGGAGCAGGTCCCGGGGCTCGCCGCCTCGCGGGTCCGGCAGGTGTCCATCCTGAACGGCATCGACCCCGCCATCTTTCTCGCGCCGGGCACCCCCGGCGCCTTCCGCGCGCGCCACGGGATTCCCGCGGACGTCTTCCTCTTCGGCTTCCTCGGCCGCTTCATGCCCCAGAAGGGGTTCGACAAGATCGTGGCGGCGCTCGCGAGGCTCGAGGAGGAGAGGCCCGCGGGGCCCGACTACCGCCTCGTGGCCGTGGGCTCCGGGGACTACAAGGATTTCTACGCCAGGATGGCGGCCGAGCGGGGCGTGGGCGGGCGCATCGTCTTCCTGCCGTTCCAGCGCGACGTGGCCGAGATCTACCGCGACCTGGACGCGGTGGTCATGCCCTCCAACTGGGAGGCCTGCCCGCTGCAGCCCATGGAGGCCCTGATCAGCGGCGTGCCGCTCGTGGCTTCGGACTGCATCGGCCTGCGCGAGGTGGTGCGCGACACGCCCGCCCTGGTGGTGCCGGGCGGCGAGCCCGAGGCCCTGACCCGGGCCATGGCCTCGCTTCTCTCCGGCGGCGCGCGCGAGCAGTTTCAGGCCTTCAGGCAGGAGGCGTCCAGGCGCTTCGACGCGGCCCGCACGGCGCAGCAGGTGGAGCGTCTCTTCGACGAGATGATACCGGCCGGTGAGAGCGCGGCGTGAGGATGCGGGGGAGCCGGTGATGAAGATCCTGACCACGGTGGCCGGAAGGCAGGGCAAGTTCTGGGGCAGCCGCACGCAGGTGGCCGATCCGCGCTGTGTGGACGTGCTGCAGAGCCCCATGAGCCCGAAAAGGCGCCATCTCCTGGCCCTGGCCGTGGCCTGGCGCATGTACCGCATGCGCGGCGCCTACGACGTGGCCGTCATCGACGGCGGCCCCATCGGGCAGTGGTTCTCCTGGATGCAGTCGCTGCTGCCGTTTCCCCGCGTGCCCACGCTGATGATCGACTGCCTGTGGTACCGCGACGGGCGGCCCCTGGTGCAATGGCTGAAGCGCCTGCACAAGCGCCTCTCGGCGCGGAGCGTGGACCGCTTCCTGGTCTGGGCACGCCACGAGGTGGCCGAGTACGCGCGGGAGTTCGGCATCCCGGAGGAGCAGTTCGCCTACCAGCCCTTCCACATCACGCTCGAGTCCTACGACTTCGACGTGCGCGACGAGGGCTTCGTCTTCGCCGGGGGCAACGGCGACCGCGACTATCGCGTCCTGGTCGAGGCCGCGCGCGGCCTGCCCATCCCCGTGTTCATCGCCACCACGGCGAAGGAGAGCCTCGCGGGCCTGGAGCTGCCGCCGAACGTGACCGTGCAGGGCGTAAGCCACGAGGAGTTCCGCCGCCGCATGGCCACCTGCCGCGTGGCCGTGGTGCCCATGCGCGGGGGGCTCCTGCACTCGGGCGGACAGCAGACCTTTCTCAACTCCATGTACCTGGGCAAGCCGACGATCGTGGTCGGGCCGCGGGTGGCGGAGGGATACGTCGAGCACGGCCGCGACGGCCTGGTGGTCGACTACGGAGACGCGGCCGGACTGCGCGCCGCGCTCCTCGGCCTGTGGCAGGACGAGGGGCTGCGCGCCCGCCTCGCCGAGGCGGGCAGGGGCCGCGTCTCGTCCATGACCACGGAGGAATTCATGAAGGACATCTACCGCCACGCCATGGACGTGGCCGGACTGACGGCCGGGACCGGGACCATGCCCGGGGCGGCCGGAGCCGGGAAGGCCGAGAAGGCCGGGGAGGAAGGATGAGTTTTGCGGAAAGCCTGCGGCGGTATAGGTTCGAGCTGCTCGGCCTGGTCGCGCTGCTCGGGGTCACCTACGGCATCATCGTCCAGGGGATGGTCAGCGACTGGATCCGGGACCCCAACTATTCGCACGGCTTCCTGGTGCCGCTCATCGCAGGCTACCTTTTGTGGCTGCGGCGGGGCGACCTGGCCCAGGCCGAGGTGCAGCCGAACAACGCCGGGCTGCCGGTGATCCTCGGCGGTGTGGCCGTCCTGCTGCTCGGCTGGCTGGCCTCGGAGTTCTTCACCATGCGCCTCTCCCTGCTCATCATCCTGGGCGGCAGCGCGCTCTACCTCTTCGGCCGCCAGGTCTTCGACATCGTGCTCACGCCGCTGCTCTACCTGGTGCTCATGATCCCCATCCCCTACGTGATCTACAACGTGGTGGCCTTTCCCCTGAAGCTCTTCGTCTCCGACGTCTCGGTGACGGCGCTGAAGGCCATGGGCATCGTGGTCTGGCGCGAGGGCAACATCATCATGTTCCCGGACCTGACGCTGGAGGTGGCCGACGCCTGCAGCGGCATGCGCTCGATCATGTCCCTGCTGGCGCTCTCCGCGGCCTACGCGCTCATCTTCCACACCTCCAAGCGCGACCGGATCATCCTCATCCTGGCCAGCCTGCCCATCGCCATCGCCACCAACGCCCTGCGCGTCATCGCCACGGGCGTGCTCTCGCGCTACTTCGGCGCGGCCGCGGCGGAGGGCTTCTTCCACGAGTTCGCCGGGCTCTTCGTGTTCATGGCCGCCGTGGCCCTGCTCCTGGGACTGGGCACCCTTCTCAAGAAGACAGCGAAATAAGGACTGCGAAATGATACGCCGCACGCGCTTTCTGGTCGTCGCCCTGCTGCTCGCAGGCTCCTGGGCCTACATGTTCCTGCACCGCGACATGGAGGTGCCGCTCGACCGGCCCTTCCTCGAGTTTCCTGCCGTGCACGCCACCTGGCGCATGATCGGGCAGTCAACCCTGAGCCCGGGCGTGCTGCAGGTGCTGAAGCCCACCGACTACCTGAACCGCCGCTACATGGACGCGGCCGGGAACCGGGTGGACTTCTACCTGAGCTACTTCGACGGCGGCCGCTCCACGGGCGGCATCCACTCGCCCAAGAACTGCCTGCCCGGCAGCGGCTGGATGGAGCTCTCCTCGCAGCCCACGACCGTCGAGCTGAACGGGCACAGGCTCAAGCTGGTCAAGGCGGTCTACGGCATGGGCGACACGCACGACCTCATGCTCTACTGGTTCGACGTGCGCGGCCATTCGCTCACCAACGAGTACTCGCTGAAGCTCATGGAACTTCTGAGCTCGGCCATCCATCGCCGCCGCGACGAGAGCTTCGTGCGCATCGTGGTGCCCATCCAGGGCAATCCGCAGCAGGCCTACCAGACCGGCATGCGCTTCATCGAGGACTTCTATCCGGTGATCAGGAACTTCCTGCCCTCGTAGGGAGGGGGACGCAGAGCATGCAGACGGGGCTCCTCTATCTCTCCATGACGCTGTGCGCGGCCGGGCTGGCCGCGATCTTCAGCCTCTACCTGCTGCAGGGCGTGGCGCGGGGCAGCCGCAGCGCGACCTTCGGCGCGCTGGCGGCCGGGCTCCTGGTCGCGGCCGGGCTCGAGACGGCGGACCTCATGGCCGTGCTCCATCCGGAGGCGGCCTCCCTGTGGCTCGGCACGGGCGTGGTCTTAGAGGGCGCCATGTGCCCCACCTGGCTGCTCTTCACCGCGCTCTACGCCCGCGAGTACGAGAGCGGGGGCGTTCCGGCCATGCAGCGCCTGACCCTGGGGCTGGCCGCGCTCATGCCCCTGGCAGGGGGCGTGCTCGCCTGGAAGGGCTACTACTACTCGCCCGACTTCGCCAACGAGCACCTGCTCTTCCTCGAGCCCTCGGCCTTTTACTTCTACCTGGGCCTCGTCCTGTTCACGGTCCTAAGCCTCTTCAACCTGGAGGCCACGCTGGCCAACGCGGCGCACTTCAGGCGCTGGCGCATCAAGTTCACCCTGCTCGGGGCCATCGCCGTGCTCGCGGCCATGCTGCTCTACTACAGCCAGGGGCTGCTCTACCGCTCCATCGACATGACCCTGGCCCCGGCCCGGGCCATGGCCCTGCTGCTGGGCGTGCTCCTGCTGTGGTACTCGGACGCGCGGCGCGGCCCGGACATCCGCATCAGCTTCTCGCGCCGCCTGGCCTACAAGTCCGTGGTCCTGGTGGTGGCGGGGCTCTACCTGGTGGGGCTCGGGGTCATCGGCGAGGGCGCGCGCCACTTCGGCGACACGCTCGGCCGGACCATGCTGCTCGCCCTCGGCTACGCCGCAGGGCTCGGCCTCCTGGTCCTGAGCCTTTCCGAGACGGTGCGGCGCAAGGTGAAGGTCTTTTTGCAGCGCAACTTCTACAAGGAGAAGTACGACTACCGCATCCAGTGGATGCAGCTCACCGAGCGGCTGGCCTCGGCGCGCAGCCAGGAGGACCTGCAGCAGGCCGCGCTTTCCGGCTACTGCGAGACCTTCGGCATCGAGGGCGCGGCGCTCTTCCTCTACGACTACGGCAGCCACGCCTACCAGCCCGCATCGACCCTGGAGATGGGCGCGCGGGCCGGGAGCCTGGGCGAGGACGACCCCCTGGTGGTGCGTCTGCGCTCCACGGGCGCCGTGGTCCCGGTCGGCGCGGCCGGGCAGGCCGCCCAGGAAGGGAGGGCCGCGGCCGCCGCCGGTGGAGACGGGACCGCGCAGGAGGCTGTTGCGACAGGGCTCATGGCGGCCGCCGCTACGGCCGAGGGCGCCCGTGGGACCGAGAGCGGGGACTGGCTGGGCGCGGCGGGCGCCTCGTTCGCCGTGCCGCTCATGCGCGAGGAGTCGCTCGACGGCTTCGTCCTTCTCTGCCGTCCGATCAACAAGTCCGAGCCGTACGACGAGGAGGACTTCGAGCTCATGGAGACGCTGGCCCGGCACGTGGCCTCCGCGCTGCTCAACATGCGCCTGGCCGAGCAGCTGGCCCGGGCGCGCGAGATGGAGGTCATGGGCAAGGTCTCCACCTTCGTCCTGCACGACCTGAAGAACCACGTCTACACGCTCTCCCTGATGGCCGAGAACGCGCAGAAGTTCATCGCCATCCCGGAGTTCCAGAAGGACATGGTGGAATCGCTGGGCAACACTGTGAGCAAGATGAAGATCCTCATCTCGCAGCTCAAGGGCCTGCCGGACCGGCAGACGCTCAGGCGCGACCGGGTGGGGCTCCTGACCCTGGCGCGCGAGGCCACGAGCCTTTTGCAGCGCGAGCGGATCGAGTATACGGGAGAGGATGTCGAAGTCCTCGCGGACCGGGACGAGATGCAGAAGGTCATCCTGAACCTCTGCCTCAACGCGCTGGAGGCTTCGGGCGACGGCAAGCGCGTCGCGGTCGATGTCGGCAGGGCCGAGGACCCTTACGTCCGGGTCGCGGACGAGGGCTGTGGCATCCCGGAGGAATTTCTGAAAAGCGGGCTCTTCGTGCCCTTCAAGACCACCAAGGCCAAGGGCATGGGCATCGGCCTGTACCAGTGCAAGCAGATCGTCGAGGCCCACGGCGGGCGCATCGAGGTCGAGAGCGTTCCGCAGAAGGGCTCGCTGTTCACCGTCTGGCTCCCCGGCGAGCCGGACGCGGCGGGGGCGCCCCGAGGCGCCCGGCACCCGGGGTCTTCCCGGGCGGATTGATCGCGGCCGGGCCCCGCTGCGGCGCGGGCTCGGGCGAGGAAAGGGGACGAGGAACATGGACAACCTGCTGATCGTGGACGACAACGAGGACGTGCTTACCCAGCTCAAGTGGGGGCTGGCCTCGGAATCGTTCAATCTTCATTTCGCCAAGAACGTGGACGAAGCCCTGGCGCAGTTCAGGAAGGTCCAGCCCGGCGTGGTCACGCTGGACCTGGGGCTGCCCCCGCACACGGACAGTTCGGTGGAGGGCTTCCGCTGCCTCGTGGAGATGCTGAAGGCCGGGACCTCGGCCAAGATCATCGTCATCACCGGCAACGACGAGCGCGAGAACGCCCTGAACGCCATCAAGACCGGGGCCTACGACTTCTTCAGGAAGCCCATCGACCTCGACGAGCTGCGGGTCATCGTGCGCCGCGCCTTCCACCTGCACGCCATCGAGCGCGAGGGGCGCGAGCGCGGCGGCGCTAATGCCGCGCCGCTGGAAGACTGCGGCATCGTGGGCTCGTGCCGGGCCATGCGCAACATCCTGGCGCTCATCGACAAGGTCGCGGCCTCGGACGTGCCCATCCTCATCTCGGGCGAGTCCGGCACGGGCAAGGAGCTCGTGGCCCGGGCCATCCACGCCAAGAGCCTCAGGCGCAAGGGGCCCATGGTCTCCATCAACTGCGGCGCCATCCCCGAGAACCTGCTCGAGTCGGAGTTCTTCGGCCACGAGAAGGGCGCCTTCACGGGCGCCGTCTCCACGGTGCAGGGCAAGGTGGAGTATGCGGACAACGGCACGCTCTTCCTGGACGAGATCGGCGAGCTGCCGGTGAATCTCCAGGTCAAGATCCTGCGCTTCCTGCAGGAGATGGTCATCCAGCGCGTGGGCGGCCGCAAGGACATCACGGTCAACGTGCGCATCATCGCGGCCACCAACGTGGACATTCCGAGGGCCATCGAGGCCGGGCAGTTCCGCGAGGACCTCTACTACCGCATCAGCGTGGTCAACATCCATCTGCCGCCGCTGCGCGAGCGCGGCGAGGACGTGCGCATGATCGCGGACCACTTCCTGCGCCGCATCAGCAGCGAGGTGGGCAAGGAGCTCACCGGCTTCACGCCCGAGGCCCTGGCCTTCCTCGAGTCCTACACCTGGCCGGGCAACATCCGCGAGCTGGAGAACAAGGTGCGCCGCGCCGTGGTCCTGGCCAACTCCTCGCGCGTGAGCGCCGAGGACCTGGGCTTCGGCACCGGGAACGGGCAGGACGATTCCTTCCTGCTCACGGACAAGACCCTCAAGGAGGCCCGGGCCATGATCGAGAAGAAGATGGTCCTGGCCGCCCTGACCAAGTTCGAGGGCAACATCGTCAAGGCCTCCGAGGCGCTCGGCATCAGCCGTCCGACCATGTACGACCTGCTCAAGAAGCACGAGATCGAGAACTGATGACCTTTCTTTACAAGAGTCCGCCTTTTCCGATCAGGCCGTATTCTTCATGAGCTATCTGGCTTGGTTCTTGCTGTCTCCTCGGCATAACCGGACAGGAGAACGCTTATGAAACGTCGCACTGTCTTCATCTGGACCATCGTCTTCATGACCTTCCTGGGCGCAGTCTCGGTCAGCGCCTTCTTGATGAAGCCGCCGGAACAGGGAGAATCCATAATCATTCCGGGCTGGAGCCTCGCCCAGCAGGTGGTCAGTAACCTGCGCGGCGCAAGCTTCGGGGGCACCTCCAGGCACTCGGACAATGTCGCGAAACGCCCGATTGCCAAGGCTTTGGGCCCCGCGGGACCGGACTACCCCATCGATTTCATGGGCTCGGTCGCGGACACGGATCCCTGGTCCACCCTGGGACGCGACGGGTTCGGCCGCTCGCCCCACCCGGCCTCGCTCGATGCCCCGGTCTTCCTGACCTACGCCTCCTCGGGCTTCGTGCCCAGCGGCAGCCCGGCCGGGTCTACCGGCGGTGCCGGAATGTCTTACAGCGGCTCCGGCTCCGGCGGCGGCGGTGGCGGTGGCAGCGGCAGCGGCGGTGTCAGCACTCCCACGGGCACCGCGAAGGCCGTCCCGACCCTGGCCTCCACGGGCGTTTCCACAGGTACCGACGGCTCCGGCGGCAGTTCTGGCGGCGGTTCCGGCGACGGTTCCGGCAACGGCTCGACTCCGGACGCCCCCATCAGTCTGGTCGGCTCCAGCGGCGATCCCAACCCCTCCATGCCCGGTTCCGTCCAGGACGATCCCCCTGCGGCGGCGACCCCGGAGCCCGCGACCCTGCTGCTGGCCGGCCCGGCGCTCGCTCTCCTGCCCTGGCTGCGCAGGCGTAGGGGAAAGGCCGCCTCCTGAGGCTTCCCCATCAGTCATAAGCACGTGAGCACGTGCACGGCGGGACCCCGGCTCAGCGGGATCCCGCTTTTTTTGGGCCGGGCGGCCGCGTGGCGCGTGTGAATGGGACGCCGGGCAGGCGTGGGCAGGATTCGCCGTTCGGGCGGCCAGGCATCCAGAGGGGGGCACAGCGACGCGGCGCAGGGATTTTCCCCAAGGATGGGGGCGGCGCGCAGAGATGTCCGCGATTCTCGGAAGGATGCCCTGAGAGGCAGGCAGGAGCGAAAGGGAGGCGGGCGAAAGTGTCAGGTTTTGAGGAAAAACTGTCGTGGAAATTTACAGTCCATGCCCGGCGCGGCGACGCTTCCGTGTTTGCCGGAAAACGCCGTATCCTACATGAGATAGCGCTGCATGATCGAGTGGCTGCCCGGGTCGGTCTGGGAAAAGCTTGCGCCGATGAGGTATTCGCCGCTCTTTTCCTCGACACGCTGGGCCGCGCAGCGGAAGCTCACGGGAAGCCCGGTGTCGGTGAACGAGAAGAGGATCTCGAAGTCGTCCGTGGCCGTCTTGCTTTCCGAAAGCAGCCCCTGGACGTTGTTTTTGTCGATCTGCAGGCAGACGCCGGAGAAGGATATGTTCAATATCTTCGCCGCCCTGTACCAGCCGATCTTCTTCCCCTTGTCCCGGATGTAGATGACTGCGGGGAGGATGATGTGCTCGCGCCTGAAGGCGCGGCGTTCCGCGGAGGTCTTTTTGTGAAGATTGCTCATATTTATGAATTTGTTGAGGATTCCTTCTGCGAGGGCAGGCGCGTTGGTCCCGTTCTCGCGTGCAATGTTCGACAGGGCATCGTATGCCGATGAGCTGATCTCGATCATGGTGCGTTTTTTTTCGTCGATCATGACGTGCCGGGGGTCGTGGTTTTTTCGGATACCTGTCAACAATGAAAGTATCGTGCCAAACACGGCGGCCGTGGTAGAAAAGACTGCAAACAAGAGCAATCGGGGCATCGGGCACACGCGGCTGAACGCCGTGACCGAATATTTTGTTGCCAATGGTCCTGTTTTCCCGCATACGAAAAAATAAGTGACTCAGAGTGCAGCGTGGTGGTCTGTGATGCCGCGTCGTACCCTGCTTCGCGCAAAGTGAGGAGGTTCCGGGCGCGACGTGCTCGGCCGCCCGCATGGCCGACAGGCGTGCGGTACGCCGGTCCTGGTCGGAAGCCGCTTCCGTTTGCGGATATCGCTTTCGGCGACAGGTGGTTCAAGGAGAGGCAATGGCGAAAATTCTTCTGGTCGACGACCATGAAGTCTTCTGTCTGACATTCTCGGAGATGATACGGCGTCTCGGGCACGACTGCGACACGTCCCTCTCGCTCGGGGAGGCCGAGAAGGCCATAGGCCGGACGTGCTACGATATGGTTTTCCTGGACGTCTCCCTGCCCGACGGGAACGGACTCGACTTCATCGCCCAGGTGCTGAACACGGAATGCAAGCCCGAGGTCACGGTGCTCACGGCCAACGGCGACAAAGGCTCGGCCGAGCGCGCCCTGCGCGCGGGCGCCTGGGACTACCTGCTGAAGCCCATCCGCTTCCGCGAGCTGCAGGTGCTGCTCGAGCGGACGCTCAGGCTGCGCGACTCCAAGAAGTCGCTGCGCAACGACAAGCAGTTCGAGCGCAGCTCCATCGTGGGCAACAGCCCGCAGCTCGAGAAGTGCCTGGACCAGGTGGCCATCGCCGCGCAGGGCGGGGGCAACATCCTGATCACCGGCGAGACCGGCACGGGCAAGGAGCTCTTCGCCCGGGCCATCCACCAGAACAGCGCGCGCGCCGGGCGCGAGTTCATCGTCGTGGACTGCACCAACCTGCCGCGGACCCTGGCCGAGAGCCTGCTCTTCGGCCATGAGAAGGGCTCCTTCACCGGCGCCCAGGAGGCGCGGGAAGGGCTCTTCAAGCAGGCGGACGGCGGGACGATCTTCCTCGACGAGATCGGCGACCTGGACCTGGACATCCAGAAGTCGCTCCTGCGCGTGCTGCAGGAGAAGAAGTTCAGGCCGCTCAGCTCCAAGCGGGAGATCTCGAGCGACTTCCGGCTCATCGCGGCCACCAACCGCGACCTGGAGGAGATGGTCCGGCAGGGCAGGTTCCGCAGCGACCTCTACTACCGGCTGCGCACCCACGTCATCAAGCTGCCCGCGCTGCGCGAGCGCGCGGGCGACATCCCCCTGCTCATCGACTACTACGTGGAGAAGACCTGCGCCAACCAGTCCATTCCCGCGAAGAAGGCCTCGCAGGACTTCCTGGACGTGCTGCTGCGCTACGACTGGCCGGGCAACGTGCGCGAGCTGGCCAACGTGGTCTACAGCTCGGTGCACAACGCCATCTACGACGACGTCCTGAACCCCTACCACTTCCCCATCGAGATCCGCATGTTCGTGGCCGCGGGCAAGATCGAGGCCAGCGACGACGCGGCCCCGCGGGAGCGCGCCAGGGAAAAGGCCCCCCTGGCCGTGTACGCGCCGGGGAGCTGCCAGCTGCAGAAGCTGCGCGACGTGCGCAAGGTGACCATCAATTCCATGGAGGAAATGTACCTCAAGGAGCTGGTGGGGATCTGCGGCAGCTCGGTGCGCAAGGCCTGCAAGATGTCCGGCCTTTCCAGAGCCAGGCTCTACGAACTGCTCCAGAAACACAACATCTCCCTCAAGGGCCGCTGAGCGGTCTCCGCTCCGGGCGGCCGGCCGGGGCACGCCGGGACAGGCGGCCCGTCACGGCCCGTCAGTCCTTCTGCCGCGGCAAAAGCTGGCTGAGGGCGCCGATGTCGCCCGCGGTCACGCTCCTGAACTCGCCGCAGATGTAGACGCTGTCCAGGTATTCCACGCGGCTCGTGTCGCACTTGACCGAGATCATCTGCTTGCCCGCCGCGTCCGCGAAGGCGATCTCGAACTGCCTGGCCAGGTTCAGGTTGTCGTAGATGCCGTCCCCGCCGCTGTCTATGCGCACGCGGATGCCGCTGAGCGAGCAGTCGTCCACGCGTCCCTTGTAGAAGAGGGGGATGGTGTCCGGCAGGTAGACGCGCAGGACAGCGGGGAAGGAGACCTTGGCGCGCAGATGGCGGCGGCGTTCCTTTTGCCGCCCGCCGCCTAGGCCGAGCTCTCCGGCGTACAGGGCCAGGGCCTTGCGCATGACCGCGTCGGGACTCTCGGCGACCTGTCTGGCGATCCTGTCCAGATATTCGAACGTTTTGGCATCTATCAGCGATTGCTGAACGTTTTTTTCCCGGGTGGTGTTTTCCATGTGCGCCGTCCGTCTCTTTGCCGACTTGCCCGTGTTTTGGTTTTCAATTTGCAATGTCGACTGAAAGAGCCATTTTCATGCCAAGTGGAAAAAGAGCGCACGCCATACACCAATCCCTTGTGTACCAGGGATTCAGCCCGAAAAGTTCGACATTCTTTTCCAAGGGCTCTGTCCACGTTTGCCGGACAAAAGGCATCCGCTCCGTCCATACGGCCCTGTTCGTCACCGCCTTTCCCGGACACTTCCGGGGCAAACGGAGCACGGAATGAAAGCACCGGCCATGCTTGACCATCGGCCATCGGCCCCTCTCGGGCATCCCGCCGGAGACTCGGCGGGGCATGTGCCCGCAGGCACCTTCGCCTTTCCCCAGGGGATCATGCCCTTCGTCCGCCAGAAGCGGCAGGACAGCGCCGCGTCCGTGCGCGACCTCATGCTCCCGGCCTCCACGCTTCCGAGCGTGGAGCGCTCCGTCGCGGTCTTCGAGGGCATGCGCGTCCTCTCCCTGGGCAATGCGGACTACGTGCTCGTCTTCGCGGACGGCCGCCCGCAGGGCATCCTCATGGGCGAGGATTTCTCGCGCCTGGTCGAGGCGGGCTGCGACCTCTGGCGCACGCCGGTGGGCCGCGTGATGCGCAAGTGCCCGCCGAGCGTCGCGCCGGACGAGGATCTGCAGGAGGTCTCGCGCCTGATCGCGCACAACGAATCCAGGCTGGCCCTGGTCACGGACCGCGACGGCACGCTGCTCGGCACCGTGGAGCGCGCCGCGGTGGAGGAGGAGCTGGCGCGCGCCGGGGAGGGCTCGGGGACGGGGCTGGATGCCTGCGCCCTGCGCATCCTGGACGAGCTCGCGGACACCGGAGTGGTGGTCGCGGACGAGCGCAACACCATCGTCTACTTCAACCAGACAGTGCAGGGCATGTTCCCGGAGGGGCTCGGCATCCGCAAGGGAGCGCTGCTCGACGAGGCGAGCCTGGCGGCGCTCGTGAGCGCCGAGCGCATGGGCGAGATGCGCGAGCGGCTGAGCCGGGGCACGTCCTACGAATTCTCGACCGAGGTCTCGCTCGCGGACTCCCGGCTGATCCTCAACTGCACCGCCCTGCCCCTGCGCGACGAGACCGGCCGCGCGGGCTCCGTGCTCCTGCTGCGCGACGTGACGCGACAGGTGGAGGAGCTTCGGGCCATGCGCCGCCTGGCGCTGCGCGACCACCTCACCGGGCTTCCCAACCGGGCCATCTTCATGGAGCGGCTGGAGAAGGAGATCAAGCGCGCCGGACGCTACGGCGGCAGCTTCGCGGTCATGCTCGTGGACCTGGACAACTTCAAGGAGATCAACGACGAGCACGGCCACATCATCGGCGACGTGGTGCTCAAGGCCATCGGCAAGCGGCTCACGCGGGCGCTGCGCGACTCGGACACCGTGGCCCGCTTCGGCGGCGACGAGTTCACCCTGGTCCTGCCCGAAGTCGCCGACGACGAGTCGGCCAGGGCCATCATCGGGAAGATCGACGCGGAGATCGCGCTGCCCGTGAGGGCCAGGAACCTCGGGCTCGCCGTGGGGGTCAGCGTGGGCTACGCCATCTACCCCCGGGACGGCGCCACGGGCGACGAGTTGATTTCCTTGGCCGACATGCGCATGTATGAGGCGAAGCGCCAAAGGAAAGGGCAGGGGAACGGACGGTGA
Source organism: Desulfovibrio sp. X2 (assembly GCF_000422205.1). NCBI lineage: Bacteria > Pseudomonadati > Thermodesulfobacteriota > Desulfovibrionia > Desulfovibrionales > Desulfovibrionaceae > Desulfovibrio > Desulfovibrio sp. X2. The sequence continues at coordinate 256,275 of NZ_ATHV01000065.1, read as the reverse complement.
GGGACCCGGATTTCACGGTCGCGGTAGGGCACAGCTTCACCGCCGACCACGACGCCGCGGTGGAGGCGGTGCTGCGCGCCTGCGCCAGGCGTCTGGCCGGGCGTCGGCCGTCGGCCGGGCTCGTCTTCGCCTCGTACGCGACCATGGACTACGGCCGCATGCTGCGCCGCATCATGGCCGAGTACCCCGGGCTCGAACTCGTGGGCTGCGCCGCGGCGGGCGAGATGTCCGAGCGCGGCATGCGCACGGGCTCGCTGCTCCTCGTCCTCTTCGCCTCGGACACGGTGCGCTTCTTCTCCGGCCTGGGCGAGAACGTCTCGCAGGACCCGGGCCTGGCCCTGCGCCAGGCGAGCATGGGCTGGGACGGGGCGGCCGGGCCGGGGGACGTGCTCCTGCCGTTCTTCGACGGCGTGCGCTGCACCGGCTGCGACATGGAGTCCCTGTTCGCGGCCGCGGGCCTCGGGCAGGCCTCGGTCTTCGGCGGCTTCTCGGGCGATTTCCTGAAGACGCACGGCGCGGTCCTCTTCCACAAGAGCCGCGTGGCCGCGGACGCGGTGGCCGTGCTCGGCATGTCCGGCGTCGATGTCTCGCACGGCCTGGGCAGCGGCTGGGTGCCGGTGGGCGCGGACATGTCCGGCCTCGCGGCCGAGGGCGGCAGGCTTTCGCGCATCGACGGCGAGCGCGTCCGGGACCTGTACCGGTCGCACATCGGCGAGGACCTGGACATGGCCCCCTATTTCCCCCTGGTGATCCGCAGCAAGGCCTCCGGGGCCGTCTACACCCGCTCGGCGGCGGCCCTGGACCCCGAGGACGGCCACGGCGACTTCCAGGGGGGCTTCCCCGGGGCCGACCTCACGGCCAGCTTCGGGGTCATCGGCAGGCGCGAGATCGTGCTTTCCAGCGAGAAAGCCGCGATCACGGCCCTGCAGTCGCGGGAACAGGGGCGGACCTGCTTCGCCCTGGCCATCTCCTGCGGCGTGCGCAAGGACATTCTGGGCCAGAGCTGCGACGCCGAGCTCGAGGCCCTGCGCGGGGCCCTGCCGCCGGACGTGCCGCTGGCCGGGGTCTATCTCACGGCCCAGGTGGCGCCCCTGCCCGGGGTCGCGCGCTCTTTCGTGCACAACAATTCGTTCAGTCTCGTGCTCTTCCAGCTGCGAAACGGGGAGAAGGAGAGATGAAACACGCCAAGGCCTCCTCCGCGCGCAAATGCAGCTACAAGGAGATGATCTCCTCCGGGCGCAACTCGGACATCGCCGGGCGCTACCAGAACTGCCTCGTCTCCCTGCTGACCAAGCTGCGCTACGACAACCAGACCACGCAGCAGGGGCTCGAGTCCCTGCTGGGCGCCATGCGCGCCATGCGCAAGCGCGACGGCTCCTTCCTGCCCGAGTGGCTCGGCGACGAAGAGGGCAAGGGCTCCGCGCAGGCCGCGGCGCTGGCCGCGCCGCAGGGCCGCGACTACAATCTGGTCTTCGAGCGGATGCGCGAGGGGTTCGCCTATCACAAGGTCCTCTACGACGAGATGGGCGCGCCCGTGGACATCGAGTACGTGGACGCCAACAAGGCCTTCGAGCAGCAGACCGGGCTCAGGCTCTGCGACGTGATCGGCAGGCGCCTCTCGGACATCTATCCCAAGGTGCACCTGGACGGCCTGGAGTGGATCAGGCTCTTCGGCCGCCTGGCAGCGCAGGGCGGCCACGAGCAGCACGAGGTCTACAACGAGGAAGCGGACAGGTGGTTCCTGCTCTCGGCCTTCAGCTCGGAGAAGGGCTATTTCGCCGGACTCTACGTGGACATCACGGAGCGCAAGAAGGCCGAGGAGCGCCAGCGCATAAGCTCCCAGCGCCTGCAGAACGCCCTGCGCATCGCGCGCACCGGAAGCCTCGAGTTCGACTTCCAGTCCGGAGCGCAGCATTCCTCGGAAGAGCTGCACCAGATCTTCGGCTATCCCGGGAAGGCGGACTTCACCATCACCTTCCAGGACATCATCCAGCTCGTGCACGAGCCGGACCGCGCCGCCTTCAAGGCTCTGCTCGACGCCGCCGTGGCCTCCCCGACCCTCGTGGAGGGCGACTTCCGCTTCGCCAAGGTGACCAAGGAGGTCATCCACGTCCACGCCACGATCCACGTTGAGCGCAGCGAGAGCGGCAGGCCGCTCAAGCTCTTCAGCACCTACCAGGACGTGACCGCGAGCCGCTGCCTGCAGGACCGCCTGGAGCTCTCGCTCAGGGAGGTCATCCAGGCGAACAAGGCCAAGAGCGACTTCGTGGCCACCATGAGCCACGAGGTGCGCACGCCCATGAACGCCATCAAGGGGCTGGTGGAGCTTCTGAAGGAGACGCCGCTCTCCACGGACCAGCGCAAGTACATCGAGATCGTGGGCGACTCCATCGACCATCTCGTGGGCATCATGAACGAGGTCCTGGAGTACTCGCGCGCCGAGACCGACAGCCTGGAGATCGCGCGCCGTCCCTTCGCCATCCGCGAGGACCTGGAGAGCACGGCCATGGTCATCGAGGGCATGGCGCGCAAGAAGGGGCTCGACTTCGAGCTCGCGGTCGTGGATTCCGTGCCCAGGACCCTGGTGGGCGACTACGGCCGCATCCGGCAGGTGCTGCTGAACCTGGCGAGCAACGCGGTCAAGTTCACCGAGCGGGGCGCGGTGCGCATACAGGTCAGCGCCGCGCCGGACCTGCGCGATGCCGAGGGCGGGGTCTCCCTGCGCGTCGACGTCACGGACACGGGCATCGGCATCAGCCACGACAGCATCCCCTGCATCTTCGAGCGCTTCACGCGGCTGCAGGACGGGCTGTGCCTGAATCGCCAGGGCGCGGGGCTCGGGCTCGCCATCTGCGACAGCCTGGTCAAGAAGATGGGAGGGCTCATCAGCGTGGAGAGCTCGGTGGGCAAGGGCTCCACCTTCTCCTGCATCATCCCCTGCGGGGTGCAGCCGGAGGCCGCGCCCCGGGACGAAGGCTTCCCGGCGGCGCAGCAGCAGGCCGCGCAGGCGGTGGGGAATCTGCGCATCCTGGTGGCGGAGGACGAGCCCAACAGCGCGCTGCTGCTCAAGGTCTTCCTGAGCAAGAACGGGCACACGGTCAGCGTGGCCCGGGACGGGCGGGAGGTACTCGACATCCTGCGCGAGACCCCCTGCGACATCCTGCTCCTGGACCTGCAGATGCCCTCCATGGACGGCCTGCAGGTGGCCAAGGAGATCCGCTCCGGCTCGCTCGGCGAGGAGACGGCGGGCATGCCCATCATCGCCATCACCGCCCACGCCTTCAAGGACTTCGAGGAGCTCTGCGCCGAGGCGGGCTTCGACCATTTCATGACCAAGCCCGTGCGCTTCAAGGAGCTTCTGCAGGCCATCACCATGTGCATGAGCAAGGGCGCGCAGGCCCCGGGCATGGCCGCGGGCGAGAACTTTGCGCGCGGCCTGGTGCTCAACGCCGCGGAGCTCGACGAGCAGTTCGGCGGGGACAGGCAGTTCGAGAGCCGCATCGTGGCCTCGTTCCTCGAGCGCGACAAGATCAACATGGGTGAGCTCTGCACCCACGTGGACGAGGCGGACTTCGCCGCCGCGGCCAGGGTGGCGCACTACATGAAGAGCTCCTTCGACACCATCTTCGCCGAGCGCTGTTCCGGCCTCGCGCGCAAGATCGAGAACGCGGCCAAGGAGGGTGACGAAGCGGCGCTGAAGAGCCTCTATCCGGAGCTCGTCCGGGAGGACGAGCTGCTGCAGGACGCCCTGATCCAGCGCCTGGCCGGGACCGCGCCGCGGAGTCCGGCGGAGCGTGCCGCGGCGAGCTTTTCCTCGGTCCGGTACGACCCGGTCTGAGTCCGGCCCCGGCCCGGGGCTGGACTCCGGAGGGAAAAGCGTCTATTGCGGGCTTTCCCCGCCGCCCGTTCCAGGCTACAGATGGATTCGTCGCGCCGTTCTCCCGATCCTTTCCGATCCGCCAGATCCTCCAGATACGGGCCGACCCGCAGAAAACGAGGCCATGCGCGCTTGCGCGCGGCCGGCATATATGAACACGCGCCGCACCCCGGCGCATTTCGCCGCCCGGGCCGCCCGGACGCGGCACACACAACGACACGCCGCGCAAGCGGCACGGACAAGGATTCATGGAAGCTCTGAGATTCGATTCCCTGCCTCTTTCCAAGGAGACGCTTCGCGCCGTGGCCGACATGGGCTTCGAGGAAGCCTCGCCCATCCAGGCCCTGGCCATCCCCCTGCTGATGGAGGGCCGCGACGTGGTCGGCCAGGCCCAGACCGGCACGGGCAAGACGGCCGCCTTCGGCATTCCGGTCCTCGAGATGGTGGACCCCAAGAACCGCGCCGTGCAGGCCATCGTGCTCTGCCCCACGCGCGAGCTGGCCATCCAGGTGGCCGAGGAGTTCACCGCGCTTTCCCGCCATCGCAAGGGGCTGCACGTGGTCCCGGTCTACGGCGGCCAGCCCATCGACCGGCAGTTCCGCGCCCTGCGCCTGGGCGCGCAGGTGGTCATCGGCACCCCCGGCCGGGTCATGGACCACATGGAGCGCGGCACGCTGGACCTCGGCTCCGTGCGCATGGCCGTGCTCGACGAGGCCGACGAGATGCTCGACATGGGATTCCGCGAGGACATCGAGCACATCCTGGACGCGGTGCCCGAGGAGCGCCAGACGGTCTTCTTCTCCGCCACCATGGCCCCGGAGATCATGCGCCTGGCCGAGAAGTACCTGGACGATCCGGCCTTCGCCAAGGTGGCGCACAAGGTGCTCACCGTGCCGAGCATCGAGCAGATCTACTACGAGGTGCACAGGAGCTCGCGGCTCGAGGCCATGTGCCGGGTCCTCGACTTCTACAACCCCAAGCTCTCCATCGTCTTCTCCAACACCAAGCGCGGCGTGGACCAGATCGTGGAGACGCTGCAGGCGCGCGGCTACCTGGCCGACGGCCTGCACGGCGATATGAGCCAGTCCCAGCGCGACCGGGTCATGGGCAAGTTCCGCGGCGGCACGGTGGAGATCCTGGTGGCCACGGACGTGGCCGCGCGCGGTATCGACGTGGAGGACATCGAGGCGGTCTTCAACTACGACGTGCCGAGCGACGTGGAGTACTACGTGCACCGCATCGGCCGCACCGGCCGCGCGGGCCGCAAGGGCCGCGCCTTCTCCTTCGCCTGGGGCAAGGAGTTCTACAAGCTGCGCGACATCCAGCGCTACACCAAGGCCAAGATCGTGCAGCAGCGCGTGCCGAGCCTCGGCGACGTGGAGCAGGTGAAGACCGAGAAGTTCCTCGCCCTGGTGCGCGAGACCATCGCCAAGGGCGAGCTCGAGAAGCAGCTGAAGCTCGTCGAGGAGTTCGTGGAGCAGGAGGACGCCTCCTCCCTGGACCTGGCCGCGGCGCTCCTCAAGATGCTGCTCGGCCCCTCCGCCGAGGAGAAGGCGGGCGAGGCCAGGACCGGCGCGGCCGGGGCCTTCGGCGACACCGGCGCGCAGCAGGGCATGGTCCGGCTGTTCATGAGCGTCGGGCGCTCGCACACCGTGGCGGTCAAGGACGTGGTCGGCGCCATCGCGGGCGAGACCGGTCTGCCCGGCAGGCTCATCGGCAAGATCGAGATCTACGACAAGCACTCCTACGTGGAGGTGCCCGAGGAATACGCCGCGGACGTGGTGCGCATCATGAACGGCAACCAGATCCGCGGCAACCGCGTGTCCATGGAGCCCGCCGTGCGCCGCGAGGGACTGGGCGACGACGGCCTCGAGGGCGAGGGGCCGCGCTTCGGCGACGGCGACCGCGGCAAGCGCTTCGGCGACCGCCAGGGCGACAAGTTCGGCGGCGGCTTCAAGCGTTCCGGGCCGGGCAAGAAGCCTTTCAAGGGCAAGCCGCGTCCTGCCACGGGCGGCTACAAGTCCTACGTCAGCCGCAAGAAGAGCGGGGAATGAGCCGGGCATGAGCGGGAGGTTTCCGGCGGCCTGGCCACCGACTATCTGGGTGGACGACGACGCCTGTCCTTCGGCCATCCGCGAGATCGTGCTGCGCGCCTCCAAGAGGCTCGGCCTGCCCGTGCGCCTGGTGGCCAACCGGCCGCGCATGGTCGACGGCGCCGATCCCGCCCTGGTCGTCGCCGTGCGCGTCCCGGGCGGCTTCGACGAGGCGGACAGGCACATCGCGGAGCACGTCGCGCCCGGCGACCTCGTGGTCACGGCGGACGTGCCGCTGGCGGCGCAGGTGGTGGAGCGGGGCGCCACGGGGCTCAACCCGCGCGGCGAGGTCTACGACGCGGGCAACGTGCGCGGCAAGCTGACCATGCGCAACTTCATGCAGGAGATGCGCGACATGGGGCTGGCCCAGGGCGGTCCCGCGCCGCTCGGCCCGCGCGACCGCCAGCTCTTCGCCGCGAGCCTGGACCGCATCCTGACCACGCAGCAGCGGGCCGCGCAGGACGCAGGCCCCGGCGCATGACGCGCCCAAACCTCGTCCTGGGGCTCGCGGCCGGATACCATGACGGCGACGTCAGGCCCTTTCTCGAGTCGCTACGGCGCACCGGGTTTTCCGGGCGCTGCGTGCTCTTCGTCTCGCCCACCACGCGGGGCACGGAGCGCATGGCCGCGCTCGGCGCACAGATCGTGCCCTTCACGCGGCCGGACGAACTGGCCCACGTGCCCTACAACGCCCTGCGCTACTTCCTTTACCGCGACTTCCTGCAGAAGGCGGACGCGGCCGGGGAGGGGCCCTTTTCCCGCATCCTGCTCACGGACGTGCGCGACGTCGTCTTCCAGCGCGATCCCTTCGCCTTCCCCTGGCCCGCCGGGGTGAGCGCCACGCTCGAGGACGGCCGCATGCGCATCGGCGGCTGCCCGTACATGGCGCACTGGACGCGCGGCCATCTCGGCGCGGACGTGCTGGACGAGCTTTCCGAAAGGCCCATCTCCTGCTCCGGGACCACTGTGGCCGGGCACGCGGCCATGCACGCCTACCTCGCGGCCATGACCGCGCGCCTGCTGCCGTTCGTCCCGGCCCCGCGCATGGCGGGCTACGACCAGGCCGTGCACAACCTGCTCGTGCACCGCGGCCTCCTGCCCGGGCTCGCCGTGCACGACAACGGCGCGCCCATCCTGACGCTCGGCTACGTGGAGGGCGAGGCGGCGCTCGACGCGGCGGGCGACGTGCTCACCCCCTCGGGCGGGCCCGCCCTCATCGTCCACCAGTACGACAGGAAGCCCGAGCTCTTCGCCCGCATCCGCGCCCGCTACGCCTGAGTCCGGCTCAATAATACTGCCAGGCCGTGCCTTCCTCGCGGAAGACCTCGTCCAGCTCCTGGCTGATGCCCACGGCCAGCATCTTCTCGCTCTCGGCCAGGACCACGTTCATGTCCGGGTCCAGGCCCACGTCCAGGGCCACGTCGCGCCAATGCATCCGCACGCCCTCGGCGGCCGAGCGCGCCGTCTTCTCCTGCCCCTGCTTCCTGACCCATCGTCCGACCCATATCCACATGGCTTGGCTCCTCGCGTAGGGGGTTTCCGGGGGAATCAGGACCAGCGTATGCCGGGGAACGGGCGGAATGTAAACCGGCGGGAGAGGCGCAAACGGAAGCGGGCCGGTCGGCTTTCGCCGACCGGCCCGCGGTCTTTTCCTTTATATGAGGCCGTCCCGACGGATCAGCCCTGGCCGCCGTCCTCGGACTGCATCTCCTCGATCAGGTTGCGCAGCACCTGCGCCTGGTCCGCGAGTTCGACCACGGCCCGGGAGGACTGCTGCATGGCGTCCGCGGTTTCGATGGAGATGCGGTTCACCTCGGTGATGGACTGGTTGATCTCCTCGCTGGCCGCGGACTGCTCCTCCGAGGCCGTGGCGATGGAACGCACCTGGTCGGCGGAGACGTCCACGATGGACACGATGGCGCCGAGCTCCTCGCCGGATTTGCCCGCCAGCTCCGTGGCCTGGTCGATGGCCTTGGCCGCGCTGTCCACGCTGGCGACGTTGGAGCGTGCGCCGCTCTGGATGTCGCGGATGGCGCCGCCGACCTCGTTGGTGGCGGTCATGGTCTTCTCCGCGAGCTTGCGCACCTCGTCGGCCACGACCGCGAAGCCCCGGCCCGCGTCGCCCGCCCGCGCGGCCTCGATGGCCGCGTTCAGCGCCAGGAGGTTCGTCTGGTCGGCGATGTCCGAGATGACGTCCATGATCCGGCCGATGCCTTCGGCCTGCCGGCCCAGGACCGCCATGTTCTCCTTGAGCTGCGCCGCCTGGGTCTGCACCTCGCCGATGGCCGCGACCACCTTGCGGACGATCTGGGCGCCTTCCTGGGCCTTCAGCTTGGCCTTGTCCGAGCCTTCCGCGGCCTGGGAGGCGTTGCTCGCCACCTCGAGCACCGTGGCGTTCATCTCGTTCATGGCCGTGGCCGTCTCCTCGGCCCGGGCCTTCTGCTCCACCGCGCCCTTGTTGGACTGCTCGATCTGCACCGAGAGCTGTGAGGAGGCCGAGGTCAGCCGCTCGACCACGTCCGCGAGCTTCCCCGCGGCGCCCAGCATACCCTCGCGCCTGGCCCGCTGGGCCTGCTGCTTGGCCTCTTCCGCCTCGGCCGTGGCCTCCTTGGCCTTGGCGGCCTCTTCGGCGGCCTCGCGGCTCTTGCTCTCGGCCTCGCGGATCATCTGCTGCAGGTTGCCGACCATGGAGCGCAAGGCGTCGGCCAGGGTGCCGATCTCGTCGGCCTGCCGCACGTCGAGCTTATGGCTGAAGTCGCCCTTGGCCACGCTCTGCGCGTAGGCCGCGGCCTTTCTGATGGGACGGGCGAGCCCCCCGGCGAAGAACCAGATCATGGCGATGGCCAGGAGCGCCACGCCGAGCCCCACGCCGACCTGCCAGGCCGCGTTGCTGCGGGCGCGATCGCGCAGGGCGCTTTCGAGCGCGTGCGCGTCGGCCATGACCACGGCGGGCGGGACCTGGATGAGCACGGCCCAGGGCTTGCCGGTCCGGCCGAGCTGGATGGGCGAGATGACCCGGACCATGTCCGAGGTCTTGCCCAGGTCCACCATGTCCGTGCCGGACTGCACGACCTTGAGGGCGCTCTCCCATCCGTCGGGGATGACCTTGCTCATGGGGCCGCCGATGCGCTCGGGCTTGGAGCTGTCCGCCACCACGAGGCCCATGTTGCTGAGCACCACGACCTCGGCCTTGCCGCCGTAGAGCGACTTGGCGACCTCCTGGCTCAGGTCCTGGAGGAAGTTGAGGCGCAGGTCCGTGCCCGCCACGCCGAGGAACCTGCCGTTGACCGTGATGGGCACGGACAGGGTGGTCAGCCAGTCCTTCTTGCCCTGCACGATGTAGGGGAAGGGGTCGAGCACGCTCTCCTTGCCGGTCTCCTTGGGGCCCAGGTACCAGCCGCCCTTGCGCACGCCGTTCTCGTGCTTCTCCTGGCTCTCGTACTCCACCAGGGGCTGCCGGGCGATCTTGCCGTGCTCGTCGCGGTTCCAGTAGGGCACGAAGCGGCCGCTCGCGTCGAAGCCGTGCGTCGTGTCGCCCATGTGGTCCGTGTCCATTCCGTCCAGGGCGTTGGGCGCCCAGGCGGAGTAGGTGCCCAGGAACTTGGGGTTGTCCTCGAGCACGCTGAGCAGGATGTCGTTCAGGGTGTCGGCGATGTTCGCGGAGCCGTGGTCCGTGGTCGCGTCCCATTCCTTCTTCAGGACGCCGAAGGTGTCCGCCAGGGTGCGCGCGGTGTCCAGGTTCACCTGCAGCTCGCTCTGGATGAACCCGGCCTGCTTGCCCGCGATGGCCAGGAGACTCTCCTTGGTGGTCTTGTCCACGAGGTCGGCCACGTGCGCCGTCACGTAGCCCTGCGTGGCCCTGGTCGCGCTCACGGCGTAGACGACCAGCGCCGCGGCCGTGACCAGCAGGCAGAGCCCGGACAGGACGGCGATCTTCAGTTTGATGGATTTGAATTGCATGGCCATGGTCTCCTCTGAAGAGATTTCCGGAAAGGCAGGCGCCATGCCTTCCTTTTTGGGAAAACGCTGCTCCGATGGAGACTATTGCGTGGCCGAAAAGGCGCAATTATTTTCCGCAACCTTCGCGGATGTTCGTTCAGCCGAAAATCGGCAGGCTGCCGAAAGATGCCGTCGGGAGTGGATTTTCTTGATTTCTAGAGCTTGATGAATATCTTGCGCGCGTTCAGGATCCAGGCCACGCCGAGCCACAGGAGGCAGGCGCTGCAAGCCCAGGCAAGGGAGGCGGCGTGCGGCGGCAGCCAGGAGGAGTAGCCGCCGCGGTAGAGGTAGTAGTGCAGGTCGATCTGCGTGCCAGGGCCGTCCGTGAGCTTCACGGCGTGCAGCCCCTTCTCCGTGAGGGTGGAGAGGCAGTAGATGGCCAGCGGGTTCCTGCCGCAGACGACCAGGGGGCGCGCCCAGGCCGTGAGGCCGTGCACGTCCATGACCTGGCGGAAGAGCGTGAGGAGCATGAGCCCCGCGCCGCAGGCCACGAGCACGAAGGAGCTGGTGCACAGGCTCTTGTTGATGGGGAACCAGGCGTTCCAGGCCGAGCCGAGGAGCACGAGGCCCACGCCCCAGAGGAACATGCGCGGCGCGGAGCACTTGATTTCGCCCTTGGCCCAGAGTCCGGGGAAGAGCCCGATGAGGGCGATGCAGACGGCGGGCAGGGTGCTCAGGAGGCCCTCCGGGTCCCAGCCCGCGTCGTAGTCCCAGAGGTGGCCGCGCATGAGCAGGCGGTCGAGCCAGGCCGCCAGGTTGGTCCCCTTGTCCAGGCTCGCGTGGCCGACCCCGGGCACGGGGACGAGGGCCATGACCAGCCAGTAGCCGAGGAGCGTGGCCGCTATGATCCAGAGGATCTTCCTGCGTTTGAGGGAGAGGTGGAGGAGGGCCGCGGCCGCGTAGACCACGGCGATGCGCTGCAGCACGCCGGGGATGCGGATGGTCGCGAGGTCGTAGTCCGGGAAGCCGTTCAGCACGAGGCCGAGGACGAAGAGGACGGCCGCCCGTTTGAGGACGTGCGCCACGGTCGCGGCATTGTCCTCGGGCGAGGCGTTTTTGCGCACGGAGACCGCGATGCTGGCGCCGACGATGAAGAGGAAGAAGGGGAAGACGAAGTCGGCCAGATGCAGGCCGTGCCAGGGGGCGTGGGTCAGCGGGGGATAGGCGAACTCGTAGTTGCCCGGGTTGTTGGCCATGATCATCCCGAGGATGGTCAGGCCGCGCAGGGCGTCGAGGGACACGAGGCGCTTCTGCGGCGCGCTGCTTGCGGGCATGGTCTCTGTTTTCCTTGCTCGGGGTCGTACCCGCCCGCGTCCGGCCTTCCTGCTCGCGGTCTTCCGCCCGGCTGCCCGTGGGCGCGCGGACGCAGGGAAGCGCGGTTTCATGAAGGGCGGAGGCGGTGCGGTGTCTTTGCCGGTGTTTCGCCCGATCCGGCGGACTGTGAAGTCGCCGGGGGCGCGTGCGGTTGCGGCTGTGTCCTTCGCGCGGCGTTTGGTGTCTGTTCGGACGGCAAGGACCTCTCATACGCTTTTTCCGCGTCCTGGGAAGCTCTCCGTTCGCGCGCCCGGCGATCGAGGTCCGGCGAGGCTTGCGGGGCGGATGGCCGGACACGGGCGGCATGCTCTCCGCTTCTGCGGACGCAAGGAGGCGGGGACGCATGCGTCCCCGCCTCCTGCTGTCCCGTGGGACAGGCCGGTCGGCCGGTGCGCTCGGGCCTCAGGACCTTCTGCGCAGCTTCAGGCCGCAGAGCCCGGCCAGGCTGGAGCCGAGAAGGAGCATCGTGCAGGGCTCAGGGGTGGCGGTGGGGTTGTCGTTGCCGCCGGAGATCACGAAGTTGTTCGCCAGCACGGCGGGCAGGCCGTTGTCGGCGAAGATGTCCACGATGTTGCCGCTCAGGGCGCCGGTGACGTCGGTACGGAAGATGGTGGTGTCGCTGTCCGTGAAGGGGAAGGTGATGCCCGCGTCGATGGGGTTGCCCGAGCCGATGGGGCCGACCTCGTAGTGGAAGTGGCCGTCGGGCGTGGACGTGCCGTGCACGCCGTTGGCCGAGCCGGTCAGCAGGCCGATGGCGGGCATGCCCGCGCTGTTGGACTCCATGGCCATGACCGCGCCGTTGAATTCGCCGATGAAGCCGTGGCCGCTCAGGGCGGCGTAGGTCGCGGCGTTCACGAAGAGCCGGTCCAGGTTGGCGTCGAAGGGGTCGCCGCCGTTGGCGCCGAAGAGGTTGTCGGCGAGGTCGTTGGTGAACACGGCCACGCCGCCCTGGGTCGCCCCGCTGCCCACGTAGGCGGCGATGTTGGCGGCCGCGGCCGCGCTCAGCGCCGAGCCGAAGCTTGCGTCGTAGCGGCTGACGATGACCGACTTGTACGAGCTCAGGAATCCCGCGGTCTCGAGGTCGCTGGTGGAGACCAGGTCGTAGGATCCCGGGCCGAAGGCGTTGTCCAGGGAGGGGAGAATGCCGTTTCCGCCGCCGCCGGGAGTCGTGTTGCCGTCCAGCCAGACGGCGAACGTGGGGGCCGCCATGCCCTGGACCGGAAACGCCAGGAGCAGGATGAGCCCGAGAAGTGTCAAGAGCCTCTTCATTGCGAGTACCTCCGCGTAAGTTTTACGTCAGCAAAGCGACTGCGCCGTTTGTAAAGAAATGTCAGTGACGGAGTTACTCACGCAATGAACATGCCACTTTTCGTCATCGTTTATCTATCTTATGCTAACATGATATTTTTATTGACTTTATTTATATAAAGATGGTTCATCATGTTCATCGCCGGAGCGTTCCGAACGCCTCGCGCATGGAGGGCCTGTAAGGAAGGCCGACAAGCCCGGCTTAAAGACGAATCATTTCAAAATGATTTCCGGGATCGGCGGGCAAGGGCAGTGTAAATCATTGCGACAGGGAGGAGCGAAGCAGACAGGCTGCCGTCAGGATGAAAGCCGCCGGCGTTCAGCGAACGGGGGGCAGCTGGGGCCGGGCTCTCCGCCCGCCGGTTGTCCCGGCCCGGACTGTGGCCGCAGCTAAGGGCCCGGCTCAGAGCCTGGCGCAGACCAGGCGAGTGACGCCGCTCTTGTGCAGGCTGCTGCCGTGGGCGGCGAAGGCGCGCGCGTTCAGCTCGGCTGGCGCGAGGTTCTCGACCCGGGAGAAGCCGAGGCCGGTGAGGGCCGCCGTGAGCTCGTCCGGAACGAAGTCCGTCTTCCAGGGCTCGCCGTGCGAGGCTGCCCATCGCTCGACCATCTCGCGGCCCGTGCGCTCGCGGGAACCGAGGTGCTGCGGCGCCACGGCGTAGTCGAAGACCACGCCGCCGCCCGGGGCGCAGGAGGCGACGAAGCCGAGCGTGTCCATGATCGCGGCCTGCCCGATGTACATGGTCACGCCGAGCCAAGAGAAGAAGGCCGGAGCGCCGCGCTCGAAGCCGCCGCGCGCGAGGGCCTCGGCCAGGGCGCCGGAGCCGGGGGAGGCCTCGAGGTCGAGGGGCACGTAGACGGCGTTCTCGGGCTCCGCGATGCCGGACCGGCGCAGGAGACGCCGCTTCCAGGCCTGCGTCTCCGCGAGGTCGACCTCGAAGATCCGGCAGCCCGCGTCCTCGCGGTGGCGGCAGGCGAAGGTGTCGAGCCCGGCGCCCAGGACCACGCACTGGCGCACGCCGCGCCGCCGCGCCGCGTCCCACTCGTCCTCGGCGAGCCTGGAGCGCGCGACCACGGAGGCCCGAAGGCTCGGGTACGGGGACTGGGTGTAGCGCTCCACCCCCTGGCGCAGGGCGGCCTCTTCTGCCTCGCCGAGCACGGTCAGGGCCAGGGGGTCATCGAAGATTCGGGGCGTGTCCAGGAGCTGGTGCGCGGCGCGCAGCACGGCCACGCGCATGGCGCTCGGCTTGGGCTCGGGCAGGCCCGTCGGGACCGGCGCGACCGGGACCGGCGCAACCGGGACCGGCGCGGCCGGAATATCCGCGGGCGGGGTCTCCGCGCTTTCGTCCGCGTCCCTGCCGTCGCGCAGCGCGGCCGCGGCGCGCGAGAGCCAGTCGATCAGCTCGGGCGTCACGCCGCTTATCTCCCGCGCACGCGTCTCGCGCTCGTGCACGGTCCGAAGCCCCGCGGCCAGGGCGAGATCGCCGCCGGTGGCGGCGCGCAGCAGGACCAGCCATTCCCCGGCCAGCCTCCGCGCCTCCTCGTCCCCGGGGGCGACGCCGCGCCGCATTGCCGCGGCCGCCGCGTCGAGCAGCCGCCGCCAGGCAGGCCCGGCATCCGGCCCGGCCGCCTCCCGGTTCCTGCGCAGCGCGGCGACCTCGTCCCGGCTGAGATGCTTCTCGTAGAGCGCCATCATCTCAAGCACCTCCAGGCAGTCCCGCGCGTTCGCGCTACCGCCGCGCGCGATGCGGTCCTTGAGCCTCGCGAGCCGCGCCCGCAGGTCCTGGGCGCGCTCGATCCGCTCGTCGAGGTCGTGCAGCTGCCGGTCCACGATGTCCGGGAAGGAGATGGCGGGGTCGTCCAGCACGGCGCGGACCTCGGCCAGGGAGCAGCCGATCTGCTTCAGCGCCTGGATGGCGTGCAGCCGCCGCACGTCGTCCTGCCCGTAGAGCCGAAATCCGCTCGCCGTGCGCTCGGAGGGCGTGAGCAGGCCGATGTGGTCGTAGTGGTGCAGCGTGCGCATGGTGATGCCGGTGAGCCGCGCGAGCTTGCCTGTCTTGATGGGCATGGCCGTCTCCTTTCCGGGCGTCATTCAATTTTGCGCCCGTGACCCGACCCTAAACCTTGACGTTGCGTCAGGGGCAAGCGGAAAGTTCCGCAGGCCCCCGGTGGCACCTTTGCGGCGGCCGGGAATTCCGCCCGGCCTATTGGCGACCGCTCCGAGCGGCCGCACGGTCCGGGTCGTGCCTGAAAAGGGAGAGGTCCTTGCACTCCTTGGCCGGAAAGTCCGCATCCAATCTCCAGAGTTTGCCGAAGTCGTCCGGTCTTTCGACATACTTCTCCACCAGACTCAAGGCCTCATCCTTGCGGCCGAACCGGACCAGTGCCAGGGTCGCAGCCTTTGCAGGGTCCGTCGGATAGCGGCCTGTCTGGTAGCGCAGGAAAACGTCTCGCAGGGCTGGAGCGGTCTGCGCGGCCCGTTCACGGCCTGCCGTGCACAGCCCTTCGGCCGCGCCGGTGACGATCTCCCGCACGGGATTCACGAGCAGGGATTCCAGCAACTCTACGCCGTGAGGATCTACTGCGCCCAGAGGGAAGAAGAGGGGAACGATGGCCGCCAGTTTGGTTTTTTCCTTGTCCAAGTCGGTGCTCAGGCGGGGTCTGCCTGCAGTGTCGACCACGTACTCGGGGAACGGCTCGAGGGCGGCGTCCCGGACGATCCGGTGTAGCCGAGCAGCGTAAGGAGCGAGTGCCTCCGCAGGCATGGCGGCGACCCCGGCGCTCAGGGCGGACAGCATCCCGCGCTCCGTCAGGCCGCTGGACACGGTTATCCTGTCCAGCATGTCGGGAAGGAGGGGCGCGAGCGTTTGCGCGTGGTAGTAGAAGAGGCCATAAAAGAGAGGAGCTGTGATCCGTCTGTCACGAATCACCTGCTGCACCATATCCACGTCCTGCGGGGTGATCGGACGCTTCTGTATGCCTCTGAAATAATCTCCCAAGAGGTCGAGCTGCGCCTTGTCGAAGGCAGGGGTGGAGGAGGAAGGAGCGGCCAGCATCTCCCGCACAGCGGCGTCCGTATCCACGGTCTCGCTCACGGGATCGAGCCTGAAGCCGAGCCGCTGCATGAGGACGGCGGTGTAGATGAGCGGATTGTAGATTCGTCTTCTGCGGGCGAGGGCGGGCTTGATGTCGAGCCCGCTGTTGTCGCTTGCCCAGATGAAGAGAGGCATGGCGAGGACATGGCTCGAGAATGACGTCGAGCTCACGGCAGGAGCGGCCTTCGGGCCGTCGCCCAGGGTCACCGTGATCCGCGTGCGACGCGTGCGGTAGAGGAGGAATCCGTCGTCCCAGACGTCCTCTACTTCCTTCACCGCGACGTCCACGGGCGCATATTCCTCGCCCCTGCGGGCCGCGAGGCATTCCCCCGTGGCGATCCTGGCCCGAACAGCGGGAATGCTGGAGGACAATACGCCGCAGTCCGGCCTGTGTTCGATGGTGTATGCGACGAATCCAGTCGGATTCCTATTGGCGTACTTCAAATACGACCAGTTGGTCGATTGCTTGTCGTATTCGACCACCTCCTCGACCTCCCCGTTGTAGAGCAACCGCTGGCAGGTTTTGTCGCACTGGCGGCCGGACGTGGATGTCAGGGCGATGGACCGGATGGCAATGGGCTGCCACCGGTCCATGTCGCCGCGGCTCTGCTCCTGTGCGGCTGCCCGGAAACTGTAGCGCGAGAGCAATGGCAGGCCGATTCCGATGGCGCCCACGAGGGTAAGGGAGACGGCGCGCGCCATGGTGCGGTGCCTCGCTTCCCGCCAGGGGAGGAAGAAGGGCAGCAGCAGGATGGAGTAGAGAAGGACCGTGTTGGAGACCATGAGCAGAAGGCCCGGCAGTATGAGGAAGAAGAACCCGTAGACGAGTGCGACAGGCGAATGGGACAGCGCGGCGAGGATGCCGAGCACCGTGAAATACCGTCGCACTCGCCGTCCCTTGAGCGGCGCGATGGACCTGAAGCGTGTCCGATCCTCTTTGCTCAGGTAGCGAAGGAAAGGACGTATGACGGCGAAAGTGACGATGATCGTCCCGAAGGTGATCTCGGGGTCAGGGTAGGGAGTGGACATTGCGGTCATCCTTCCCGCGCGGACGGCCGCCACGATGCGGGCGCAGGGCACGGATTTCGCGGAAGCCGAGCCCGTCTCCCCAAGGGCCGCTTCCTGCACATGTTCCGACATCCGGCGACGGTCCACGACGGTCCGTCGGCCAAGCCGCATCCGTACGGCGGCTGTAAATAACCATACGGATATCGGAAACGGAATTCAAACGAAGAATCGCCCCCCGGTGCCCTCTCCCGCCGCCTCCCGGCTGCGAACGCGCTGTCAGGGAGGAACGTCGGGCAAGGCAGGCCGTAGGGACCGTGGCGCCCTGTCCGGCGAGCTCCCGCAAGGCCCGGGGGGCGTCGCGCATGGGGCAGCCGCCGCTTCGGCCGAACAGGGGATGCGCCCGTCCGACCCGAGGTGGCAGGGCATCCTGAGGCGTCTTCTTCTTTTTTTCTGCTGCTGCTGCCGCTTGACAGCCCGGCCGGATTGCGTGATTGATGTATTATACATTTGTATAACTCGTCGGTTCAGGAGCGGGCATGTCGGGAGCAGGCAAGGGCGACGCCAGGGCGCGGCTGTTCATGGCCGCGGTACGGGTCTTCGCGGCCAGGGGGTACAAGGGGGCCACGGTCCGGGAGATCTGCGCCGAGGCCGGGGCCAACCTCAACGCCGTGGTCTACTATTTCGGCGGCAAGGCCAAGCTGTACCAGGCCGTGCTCGAGGTGCTCTTCACCGAGGGACGGCGGCAGATGGAGGAACGGCTGGCCGAGGCCGCGGGCATGACGGCCGAGGAACGGCTGCGGCTCCTGCTCGAGGTCACCTGCCGCCTGCTCTTCGCAGGCGGGGAGCTGAGCCGGGCCTTCGTGCGCATCTACGCCCAGGAATTGATCAACCCGTCGCCCTTCCTCGGCGGCATGATCGAGCGCCACAGCCGGACGCAGGTGAAGGACGCCCTCGGCATGGTCACCGAGGTCGTGGGCCCCGGCATCCCGCACAACGTGCTGGTCGACTGCCTGATGAGCCTCCTCGGTCCGGCGGTCTACCAGTCCTTCATCTGGCCGGTCATGCGGCCCGTGTTCCCGGACCATCCCGCCATGGAGGAATACTGGCCCAGGCTGGCCGATCACCTGTACCGCTTCAGCATGGCCGGGCTGGCTGCCGTGCGGGAAGCAGCCGAGGAGGCGCGTCATGGCGAGAGGAACGAGCCCCGCTGAGCGCATCCGCTTCCTGGACAATCTGCGGACGTTCTGCGTGCTGGCCGTTGTGGCGCTGCACGCCTGCATGGCCTACGCCTCGCTGGTGCCCTGGTGGTACGTCACGGACCGGGCGAGGAGCGACGTCCTGAACCTCGTGCTCCTCGTGGCGGACGGGTTCACCATGCCCACGCTCTTCTTCATCGCGGGCTATTTCGCTCTCGCCTCCCTGCGGCGGCACGGCTGCCGGGGATTCCTGGCGGGCAAGCTGCGGAGGCTCGGCATCCCCCTCGTGGCGCTCACCTTCCTCTACTGCCCCGTCATCTCCTACGTGGCCTACCTCGGCCAGGGCGGCACGCGGGGCTACCTCGGCTACTGGGCGGGGCTCCTGCCCCTGGCCGCGGACTGGCGCTTCCGCCTCTTCGCCCCGTTCGAGCGCCTGCCGGTCTGGCGCGGCCTGCTCTGCCCCTACCACCTGTGGTTTCTCGCCCTGCTCCTGGTCTTCTGCCTCCTGCTGGCCGCGGCCGGGGCCGTGCTCGGCCGCCGGGTGATGGAGGAAGGGGATACCGTCCCCGGCAGACCCGGGTTCGGCGTCTTCCTCGCCCTGGCCCTGGCGGTGGGGCTGGTCGAGGCTTTTGCCCAGACGCGGACGCCGGACATCTCCTGGGCGAGCCTTGGCCCCCTGCTGGTCTTCCAACCGGCGCGGCTTCCGCTCTATGTGGGGATTTTCGGCCTGGGCGCCTACGCCAGGCAGAGACGCTGGTTCACCGTCTTCGGAATTCCCGGTCCGGCGTGGTGCTGGGGGCTGCTCTCCGCCGTCGGCTTCGCGGCCATGATCGCCAGCGGCATGGCCAACCTCGCGCCCGGGGAGAAGTTCCTCCTCGTGCCTGCGGCGCACGGATTGGCCCGGACCTTCTTCGCCCTGGCCTTCCTCGGCCTGCTCGCGGTCGTCGCCCGGCGCCGCTGGAACGGCTCCGGGGCGATCAGCGCGAGCCTCGCGGCGGCCTCCTACGACACCTACCTGATCCACCTGCCGCTGGTCGTGGTGCTGCAGTATCTGCTCGCGGGCGCGGCCCTGCCGGGCCTGGCCAAGTTCGGGCTCGTCCTTGCCGGGAGCGTCCCGGCCTGCCTCGGCGCGAGCGCGCTCCTGGAGCGCCGCAGGATGGTCTGGGCCCCGGCCGGGGTCCTGGCCGTGTTCGGGACCTGCCTGCTCGCCTGGGGCTGAGCGGACCGGACCTTCGCGGTCAGGCCATCGACGGCTCGGGCGCGCACTCCGTCGGGTTCTGGCTGAGCTCCATCTCGTCGATCAGGCCGCGCAGGATGCGCGACTGCTCGGCGAGCTCGCGCATGGCCCGGGTGGCCTCGCGCATGGCCTGGCTCGTCTCGCCCGCGATGACGTTGACCTCGTCGATGGAGCGGCTGATCTCCTCGCTCGCGGCGGACTGCTCCTCCGAGGCCGCGGCGATGGCGCGGACCTGGTCCGAGGCGTTGTCCGCCAGGGCGAGGATCTCCCGCAGGGAGGCGCCCGAGAGATCGGCCATCTCCGTGGCCTGCTCCACCGTGCCCGCCACCCGCCCGGCGCCCACGATGTTCCGCTGCGTGCCTTCCTGTATGCTGTGGATGGCCTCCGCCACCTCGCGCGTGGCGTGCATGGTCTTTTCCGCGAGCTTCCTGACCTCGTCGGCCACCACGGCGAAGCCCCGGCCCGCGTCGCCCGCGCGTGCGGCCTCGATGGCCGCGTTGAGCGCCAGGAGGTTCGTCTGGTCGGCGATGTCGCTGATGACGTCGAGCACCTTGCCGATGCCCTCGGCCTGTTCCCCGAGCGACGCCATGTCGCGGCGGAGTTCCTCGGACTGCTGGCGCACCTCCTTGATGCCCTCGACGATCCTGGCCACCATCTCCGAGCCCTCTATCGCCTTGCCGCGCGTGTTCTCCGAGGTCTTGGAGGCGCCGCTCGCGCTGCTGGCCACCTCGAGGATGGTGCTGGTCATCTGCCCGATGGCCGCCGCGGTCTCGGTTATCCGCGTCTGCTGCGACTCGGCCGAGGAGGCCGTGGTCGCTATGTGCGATTCGAGCGTTCCGGAATGGGAGGCGAGCTCCTTGGACACGTCCTCGATCTTCAGTGCGACGCAGTGGATCCTGTCCCTGTGGGCCTCGATTGTCGCCTTCTGGGCCATGAGCTCGGTCAGGTCCGTGACCAGGGCGATGCCCGCGATGACGCGGCCGTCGAGGTCGTAGACCGGGGTCGCGTCGATCTTGCACTTGAGGGTCTTGTTCGTGCGCGTGGCCACGTCGGCCATGAGCCCGAGGATGGGCTTGCGGCTCGTGCACGCCTTCTGCGTGATCGTGGCGCGGCTCGGGTCTCCGTAGAAGAACTCGGCCGCGGTCATGTCCGCGTAGTCCTTGGGCGTGCCGCCGATCTCCAAAAGGTCGATGACGTGCTGATTGACGTAGAGCAGCCTGCCCTCGGCGTCCGAGACCACGACCGGCAGGGAGAGCCCCTCCAGGATGCCCTGCGAGAAGCCGAGCCTGTTCTTCAGCACCTCCACCATCCTGCCTATGCCCGCGGAGAGGTGGGCGAACTCGTACTTGTAGGTGCCGGTGAGCCGGGCCTTGAAGTCGCCCTCGGCCAGCTTGTCCACGTAGGTCGCGAGATGGCGCACGGGCACGAGGACCAGGCGGTCGAGCAGGAAGAGCAGCGCGGCGAGCAGCAGGACGGCCTCGACGGCGCCCGCGGCGATGAGCCATGTCCGCTGCTTCTTGGCCGAGAGGGCGAGTTCGTCCTTGTAGGCAGTGGTCACGACGGTCCAGTCGGTGCCGGGAATGTTGTGCCACGCCTGTATCTTCCGGGCGCCGTCCCAGACGTACTCCTGGGTGCCGGAGGGGCTCGAGACGGACTTGCGGATGAAGTCCATGTCCGAAAGATTCTTGCTGATCAGGCTCTTCTGGGGATGCAGGACGATCGTGCCCGCGGCGTTGACGATGTAGGGGTAGCCGGTCTGCCCGATCCTGACGTCGTCGATGTACGTCTTCAGGAGACCGTCGATGCTCACCGCGACGAGCGCGCCGCCCACGACCCTGCCGTTCGCGCGCACCGGCCAGGCGTAGGTGCAGACCGGCTTGCCGGTCAGGCGGCTCTTGATGGGCAGGGACGGGACGAATTCCTTGCCCGCAAGGGCCGCCTTGACGTAGTCGCGGTCGGAAAGATCGAGCGCCCCTGCGCTCTTGCCGCCCGGCATCCGCAGGAAATCGGACCTGCCCTTGTCGTCGAACAGGGCGATCGTCTCTATCAGCGGATTCAGCGTGAACAGCTGGTCGGCCGTCTGCTCGGCCGACGCCTTGTCGCCGCCCTCAAGGAGCTGCAGCGCGGAGGGATTCTCGGCCATGAAGCGGGCGTCCGCGAGCGCATCGCGGGTGAACGATGCGAAGACGCTGGCAAGCGTCGAAGACATCCGCTCCATGTTCTGCGTCTGCGTCTCGACGGCATACGAATAGGAAGATTCGTCGACGTGGTACGTCGTTATCGCCGTTCCCGCGAGTATGAGGATGAAGAACAGGAGGCCGAGGACGGTCCGTATGCTGCGTGCGTGCATGATCCCCCCCATGCCGTGTCTTTCCGGCATGCATGGCGTGAATGCATGTCCCTACGGAAGCCGTGATGAAACCGTCTTTGAAAAGGGCAGGACTCTCCTTGGCAGCATGCGTGCAGCTCACGAGTCCGCTTCTGTATCTTCGGCCCGCAGGATGTCGACAAACCGATTGCCGCATTTGTCCCTCCTCTCAGGCCCGGCTGTCAAGTGATCAATGTTGTCAAGGGATTATAATTATTGGAAAGAATCATGACTGTTATGGTATGATCATGCCGCGATGCCGCCGCCAGGCGGCGCATGCTGGGCCGGTTTCCCGGAGCCGCCGCAGCGAGGGCAAGGCGCGGCAGGGAGCTCCCTGCATGGAGCCCGGGGCTGCCGGAGAGGCATCTTTCCGGCCGCCTCGGCCCCGGTCCTTGTCCGTCCTTGCCAACATCCCTGTTCGCTGTCAGAAGATGGAGCGTAAGACCCGTCGATTTTTCCGTGCAGGCGGGGCGGCGGGCAAGGAGGCCGGAGATGGGCGAATGGACGGTGCAGGGAGTGCTGATCGAGTGCGTGCAGGGAGACATCGCGGCGCAGGGCGACATGGAGGCCGTGGTCAACGCGGCCAATGCGCAGCTTCGCCCAGGCGGTGGAGTGGCCGGGGCCATCCACCGCGCGGCCGGGCCCGGGCTCGACGAGGAGTGCAGGCCGCTCGCCCCCATCAGGCCGGGCGAGGCGGTCATCACCGGCGCGCACGATCTTCCCAACCGCTACGTCATCCACTGCCTGGGCCCGGTCTACGGCCGAGACGAGCCCGCGGACGAGCTGCTGGCCGCCTGCTACGAGAACGCCTTGCGCCTGGCCGAGCGCAAGAGCATCGCCTCTGTCGCCTTCCCTTCGCTCTCCACCGGCTTCTTCGGCTTCCCCATGGAGGAGGCGGCGCGGATCGCCTTCAGGACGATCCTGCACGAGCTTTCCGGCCTCTCCTTCGTCAGGCACATCCGCTTCGTGCTCCATTCCGCGGCGGACCTGCGGCTGCACGACCGCATCCTCGGAGAACTCGCCGCACAGGAACTCTAGGAGAAATCACGTTGGAAGAGACATTCGCTGGCAGGGGCGGGCCGCACTCGGGCCTCGCCCTGTTCACCGACCTCTACGAGCTGACCATGCTCCAGGCCTATTTCGAGGAGGGGCTTTCCGAGGACGCGGTCTTCAGCCTCTTCGTCCGCCGCCTGCCCGAGCGGCGCAACTACCTTCTGGCCTGCGGCCTGGACAGCGTGCTCGACTATCTCGAGAACCTCCGCTTCGAGCAGGAGGACATCGCCTATCTCGCCACGCTCGGCCGCTTCTCCGGCCGCTTCCTCGACTGGCTGTGCGACTTCCGCTTCAGCGGCGAGGTGCGCGCCGTGCCCGAGGGCACGCCCGTGTTCGCTAACGAGCCCATCGTGGAGATCGCGGCGCCCCTGCCCCAGGCGCAGCTGGTGGAGACCCTGGTCATGAACCAGATCCAGGTGCAGACCCTGCTGGCTTCCAAGGCGCGGCGCGTGGTGGAGGCCGCGGCCGGGCGCAGCGTGGTGGACTTCGGCGCGCGCCGCATGCACGGCATCGACGCCGCGCTCAAGGCCGCGCGGGCCTTCTACGTGGCGGGCGTGGCCTCCACCTCCAACGTGCTGGCGGGCAGGCTCTACACCCTGCCCGTGGCCGGGACCATGGCCCACAGCTACATCCAGGCGCACGAGCGCGAGGCCGACGCCTTCAAGGCCTTTGCCCGGCTCTACCCGGACACCGTGCTCCTGGTGGACACCTACGACACCCTGGAGGGCGTGCAAAAGGTCGTGGAGCTGTCGCGGGAGATGGGGGCGGAATTCAAGGTCCGGGCCCTGCGCCTGGACTCCGGCGACCTTCTGGCCCTGTCGCGCGAGACGCGCCGCATCCTGGACGAGGCCGGGCTCAGTGGAATCGGCATCTTCGCCAGCGGCGGGCTCGACGAGGAGTCCATCGCCGCGCTCCTCGCCGCGGGCGCGCCCATAGACGGCTTCGGCGTGGGCACCAGCATGGGCGTGTCCCAGGACGCGCCCGACCTGGACGTGGCCTACAAGCTTTGCGAGTACGGCGGCCGGGGAAGGGTCAAGCTGTCCAGCGGCAAGCCCGTGCTGCCGGGGCGCAAGCAGGTCTTCCGTTGCGGCCGCGGCGGGGAGGACCTGCGCGACGTCATCGCCCGCGAGGGCGAGGAGGCGCCAGGCGGTCCCCTGGACGCGCGGCCCCTGCTGGAGCCCGTGATGCAGGGCGGCAGGCGGCTGCCCGCGGGCAGGGTGGAGCTGGAAGAGGCGCGGCGCCACGCACAGGAGCAGATCGCCCGGCTGCCCGCGCGGCTGCGGGCCCTGGCCCCGGCCGACCCGCCTTACCGGGTGGACGTGAGTCCGGCCCTGGCCCGCTTCCAGGACGAGGTCGAGGCGAGCGTGGCGCCATAGGCGGAACAGCGGACAGCAGGAGGGGGACGCGGCCGGGCGCGGGACGACCGCCGCCTTTTGGGTGGCAGCGACGCGACCGGCCGGAGCCGGCCGGAGCCAGGCGAAGCCGGCCGAAGCCGGCCCAAGCCGGAAGGAGGCCCCCATGCCCGAAGAGATCGAGATCGCAGAGGAGCTCGGGAGCGGCGATGCCCTGCTCCTGGTGGACGTGCAGAAGGACTTCTGTCCGGGCGGGGCGCTGCCCATCGCCCAGGGCGACGCGGTGATACCCGTGCTGAACCGCGCCCTGGCCGCGGCCACGGCGCGCGGCGTGCCCGTCTACGCCTCGCGCGACTGGCACCCCGTGGGCCACGTGAGCTTTGCCGGGCGCGGCGGGCAGTGGCCGCCGCACTGCATCCAGGACACGGAGGGAGCGGCCTTCCATCCGGACCTCGCGCTGCCGGACTCGACCGTCAAGGTGACCAAGGGCGTGCGCTTCGACCAGGACCAGAACTCGGCCTTCGACCAGACCGGCCTGGCCGTGGAGCTGCGGCGCGAGGGCGTGTCGCGGCTGTGGGTGGGCGGCCTGGCCGAGGACGTCTGCGTGCGCGCCACGGTGCTCGACGCCCTGCGGGAAGGTTTCGCGGTGGCGGTGATGGCCGACGCGACGCGGCCCGTGACGCAAGAGGGGGGAGGACAGGCGCGCCGGGAGATGGAGCGCGCCGGGGCGCGCCTCGTGCACGTCGCCCGATGACTTCGGGGACGCCGCCCTGCGGCTAGTCCGCGGACTCGGCGGGCGCCTCCCTGAGCTCGCCCCCGAGCTCACCCCAGAGCTCACCCCAGAGCTCACCTATGATGAAGTCGAGGACGGCCCGGGCGCATCCCTCGACCGTGCCCTTGTCCGTCTCCACCAGAAGGGCCGGGTTCTCCGGCTCCTCGTAGGGCGCGGAGACGCCGGTGTAGTTCTTGATGCGTCCGGCCCGAGCGAGCTTGTACAGCCCCTTCACGTCGCGCTCCTCGCAGACGCAGACCGGGCACTTGACGTAGATCTCGTGGAAGTCCGCGTTGCCGACGATGCCCCTGACCCGTTCCCGGTCCTCGGCCAGGGGGGAGATGAACGCGGCCATGCACACGGTTCCGGCGTCCAGGAAGAGCCTGGCCATCTCGGCGATGCGGCGCAGGTTCTCCGTGCGGTCCTGCTGCGAGAAGCCGAGGTCGCCGCACAGCCCCTGGCGCACGTTGTCGCCGTCGAAGACGTAGGTGCGGATGCCCCGCTCGTGCAGCAGCTCCTCCACCCGGTGGGCCAGGGTGGACTTGCCCGAGCCCGAGAGCCCGGTGAACCAGAAGACCTTGGCCGGGTAGCCGTTTTGCCGCTCGCGGGCCGCGCGGTCTATCCTGCCCCGGTAAGCCACTGTGTTCGGCGTGCAGGTCCTGAGCACCCGGACCGACTCGCCGGGCTTCTCGAGGCCGAGGGGGGCGGCGTATGCCGCCTCTGTTCGGAAGGTGGAACTCATCCGTCTTTACCTGCCTTTGGGCCGCCCTCAGGAAGCCGCCGTCTCGTTTCCCGCCGCTTCGTCGCCCTGCCGCATCCAGAAGTCCCGGCTCGTGAGCCGGGGGGCCGCCTCGCGCCAGGCCGCGCCGACCTCTGCCCATTCCCGTTGTCCCCGCCACAGGAGTTTCGCGAAGCGCAGCGCCAGGGCGCGCCCGAGGGCCGGGTCGATGTCGCGGGCGTTGGAGAACGCGGCCTCGCGGTGCAGAAACCGGGCTTCGCGGCACAGGAAGTTCTTGCGCCACTGCCCGGTGCCGCAGAGCAGCACCTGCATGGGCTCGCCGCGCAGCAGGGGGCGGGGCAGCAGGTGGCCGCCCAGGGTCGCGGTGCGCACCAGCGAACGCAGCACGCCCTCGCGCGGGGGCTGCTCGAATCCCCAGGTCTCCCGGGGGGTGAAGGGACGCAGGTTGGCGTCCATGCGCCGGGCCTCGTCCGAAAGGGAGGCGATGAGCGTCATGGGATCAGTATCGGTCAAAAAGTCGGGACCCTTTAGGTAGTCCTCGAAAGCCTGCACCAGCATGAGCGCCATGCCGTAGTTGAAGCGGCAGAGATCGCTCATGAAATCCGCCGTCAGGGCGCGCGCGACGTCCCTGTATCTGCCCCGGCCGTAGAGCGCGTCGATGACCAGAAGGTTGCGCACGAAGAAGTAGCGCTTCACGTTGCTGATCTTGCTGTAGAACGGCTGGTGCCAGACCCCGACGCCGGGCAGGGGCAGCACGCGCGCGCCCATGCGGCGGGTCAGGCGCAGGCCGAACTCGATGTCGTCGCCGATGACGAAGAAGGGCAGCAGGAGCCCGCCCCGCTCGGCGTATTCGGCCGGGAAGGCGAAGAACCAGAAGGCGCCGTAGTCCGCGCGCTCCTCGAGCAGGAGGGTGTTCAGCGCGCCTTCCTGCTCCAGGGAGAGGCCGCGGCCGAGTCCGTAGATCTTCAGGGGATTCGCCCCGGCCACGTCGGCCGCCTGGCCGTACACAGCGCCCGCCTCGAAGTGCAGCAGGGGCTTTTGCATGTCGAGCATGGCCCCGGACACCGCCAGAGGGCCGTCCGAGTGCTCGAAGAAGGTGATGGCGCGCAGCACGGCCTCGCCGTCGCAGGCGATGTCGTCGTCCATGAGCAGGATGTGGCTGCCGAGCTTCCCGTCCAGGACATCGGCCATGCCGCGGCTGAAGCCGCCAGAGCCGCCCAGGTTGCGGTTGGGCACGAGGCGCACGCGCGGGTCGGTGAAGTCTTTCGGATCGAGGGTCCGGCCGTTGTCCACGACCACCACGGCGGAGAGCCGCTCGCCCAGGTCCGGGTCGGCCAGCAGGGCGGCCACGGTGGCGTGCAGATACTCCTCGCGCCTGAAGGTGCACAGGACCACGGCCAGGCGCACGGGGCGCGGCTCGTGGTCCGTGACCACGTCTCCGCCCAGGAACTCGCCTCCGGACAGCGCCGTGAGGCGGAAGAAGATGCGCTCGTTGGGGGCGTCGGGCCCGGCCCCGGGGATGGGGACCAGGACGGGGGCGTCGGGCAGGCAGCCGCGAAACGTCTCGCGCCCCACGCACTCGGTCTGTCCGCCGAAGGTCGCCTTCATGACCGCGACCTCGAAGTCGCCGGACAGGCGGAGGCGGAAGGCCTGGCTTTGGACGAGGCCGTGGCGGCGCTGCACGAACTCGTAGACGCTGTTCAGGTAGCTGCTCGACGACAGCGTCTGCCCGGGCTCGAAGTCGTAGCGGGGCGCGGCCTGGTCTGTTTTATCCAGGCGCAGCATGGCCGTGGACTCGTGGGCGAAGCACAGCGCCGCCAGCGAGGCCTTGGCCGGGAAGCGGATGCGCTGCAGGACGTGCAGGCGGGAGTTCGGGTCGAGTCGGGCCATCGTCAGTCCACTGTCGGTTTCGGGTGCTTGTCCGGCGTCACGGCATGATGGCTGCCTGGGGCGGCCGCGTGCCGCGCGTGACCGGCGGCGCGCAGGGCGTCGAGTGTCTGCCGGAACTCCGTGTGGGCCTTTTCGGGATCGAAGCGGGCCTTGGCGTGGGCGAAGGCGGCCTCGGACCGGGCCTGCAGCAGGGCGCGGTCCGCGAACAGCCGGGCCAGGGCCGCGGCGAATTCGGCCGGGTCGTCGGCCACGACGAGCCCCCCGGCGGCAGGGTCGAGTCCCTGGGCGCCGGTGGAGGTGGTCACGCAGGGCCGCGCCCGGGAGAGGGTCTCGACGAGCTTCAATTTGCAGCCGCTGCCCGCGAGCAGGGGCACGACGCCCACGCCGTTCGCTGCGAAATGGGGCGTCAGGTCGTCCACGCGGCCGTGCAGGCGCAGGCCGGGGACGTCGCGGTCGCGCAGGCTGCCGCAGACCGTGCCGCAGACGTTGAGCATCGCCGTTGGGCGCAGGCGCAGCACCTCGGGCCAGACGGCGTCGAGGAACCAGCCGATGCCCTGGCGGTTGTGGTCCGCGTCGCTGCCCACGAACAGGCAGGCGTCGCCGTCCTCGGGCAGGGGCAGGGCGTCGAGCGGGAAGCAGCAGGGCAGGACCACGGTGCGCGCGTGCGGCGCGACGTCCCGGAAGGCCGCGGCCTCCTCGGACTGGATGGCGATGACCAGGTCGGCGTGGCGCAGCACCTCGCGCTCCTGCTCCTCGGTCCAGGGCGAGCAGTCGGAGCGGCAGCCCGTCTCGAGGAACTTGGCGTGGCGCAGGTGGCGAGCGTCGTGGGCCAGGACCGCGCGCGCCACACCTTCGGGCGCCAGGGAGAGCAGGGGGGCCATGTAGGAGTAGTTGACCACCAGGAGGTCCGGCGGGTCGCCTTGCAGAAGCTCGCGGACGATGGCGAACTCCTCCGGCCGGGCCGGGGCGTCCCAGCAGTCGAGCCTGCCCACGGCCTCCAGGGTGATCGCGGTGCGCACCTCGTGTCCGGCCGTCTCCAGACCCCGGGTGAAGAACAGGCTGTACTGGGCGTTGCCGCGCACCCCTTCGGGCAGCGTCACTCTCGAAACGAAGAGGGTTCTCATGCGCGTGCTCCGTTCGGCCGGGGCTCGGGGCAGCCGCACTCGGCCGCGCCCGCCATGCGGCCTATGCAGCGCTCGCGCTCGGCCAGCCTGCCCGAGACGTCGCGCAGCGCGATGCCGAGGTGTCTGGCCCTGGCGGCCAGCCAGTGCTCGCAGAGGATGGTCATCGCCTTGACGCGCAGGAAGGCCAGCCCCTCGTCGCCGAGGTCCACGCTCGTGTGCCAGCGGCAGGCGTATTCGCTCTCGCTGCCCAGGAGAAAGGCGGCCAGGTACTGCTTGTAGCGCTCGCCGAGCGGGCCGCCCGGGGCGAAGAAGGAGTCGGCGCCGGGGCCGAAGAGGGCCGCGAGGTCGCCCGGAGGGGCGAAGGGCAGCAGCCGGGACAGGGTGCCCCAGGTGGCGAGCACGAAGCTCGTGCGGATCCAGTGGCGCATGGGCAGTCCGAAGAGCTCGATCTCCCTGGGGTAGAGGTCCACGTGGCCGACCAGGGAGCCCTCGGCCAGCCAGTCGGCCACCGGCTCGTGCGGCAGGTTGTCGAGGTAGCCCGTATCGTAGTTGCGGTGGAAGGTGTCGTTCACCAGGAGCACGGGGATCGCTGGCTGCCAGGATTGCCCGGCGTCGAGCACGGCCAGGGCCTTCTCCCAGCCGGAGAACTCCTTGAGGCTGTTGTCGCCGCCGAGCAGCGCCCAGCCTTCCGGCGTCCGGCCGTGAAAATCCCCGGGCAGGGCGTTGTCCACCACGGTCACGCGCCAGCCGGTCCCGGGCAGCACGCGCGCCAGCACCCGCTCGCGCAGCGCCTGCGCGGCCGGGGCGTAGTGCTCTTTTGTGTGGCGCAGGAAGACGACCTGTCCTGTCGGGCTGCTTTCTTTTCCCACGTTGCGTCCTTTTCGCGCCGGTTTTACCGAAAAGGCGGCAAAAAACCGACGTCACAGCACCGCTGTGCAGGAACCATGCAAATCGTTAACTCGTTGAGTGACGGATCGTGTGCGGGGTCGGCCGGAATGAAACATCCAGGGACGGTCGACAGCGGAACGATATGGTTGTCGATAAACGATTGTCAAATAAAAACGGTCGATAGGAAGAGCAGGCCGGGAGTGGTGCACCTCCTGCGGTTCCGTCGGCCCGGTCCCCTTTTTCGGCCTGCGCGGCGGCGCCCGGTGCAGACCTCTTCCCGGGAGAGCGGAACACCGGCTGTTCGGCATGTGCGGGCCGAAGCCGCTACGGGACCGGGGCCGCCTCGGCGAGGCGCCTGGCCGCGATGGGACGCGGGGACGCCGCGGGCGTGACCACCCGCCTGTAGTCGGAGATGTAAAGGCGCAGGTATTCCTCGAAATTCACCTTGCGCGGCCCCAGGTTCCAGATCCTGTCCTCTGCGGCGAAGGCGAGGCCGTAGGCCCGGGCCACCGAGGGATGCACGGGCAGCTGGCTGTGCACGAACTTGTCCGGAACGTCCCTGGGAAGGTCGAGCGGCAGGCCCAGAAGGTCGAGCATCCCGTCGGCCATGTGACGCATGACCGGGATGGCCGGGTGGTTGAAGATATGAAAGAGCATGGTCTCGCGTACCCTGGACTCCACGAAGTCGGCGACCTTGATGTCGCAGGAGCCGTCGAGTTTCCGCAGATGTCCGATCTGGCGCTCGAAATGCTCGTCCAGATCCAGCAGCTCGTCCAGCCGGGCTGCCGTGTAGCGGCTGACGATGCGCTCGTCGTCCCATCCGGAGTCGATCATCTCCTCGAGCACTCCGCAGCGGAACGGGATGTAGCCGTAGGGATTCTGCTCGCAGCACAGCAGGCGCGGCTCCGTGTTCTGGTCGAGCATGGAGGGCCAATAGATCTTGGAGGTCACGTACGGAATGGGGGAGGCTCGCAACGTCAGGGGAAGCGAGGCCAGGAAGGCGTCGTCCAGGAATTCGTTGCGCTGGTAGAAAAAGAAGCGGCTGCCCGCGATCTCGTCCAGGAACCGGCGCGGATCGGAGGCCTCGCCGGGGGCGAGGAAGTTGAACTGGGAGCGGATCTCGAAGAGGCGGGAAAAGGTCGGGGAGAGGCGCAGGATGTTCGCGATCTCCAGTCCCTGGCAGGTGGCGAAGATGAATATGCTGTCCATGGTGCGTCGTTGTGTGGCTGCCGAAGCCGGTGTTTCACATTTTTCTTGGGTGCAGGATGCCGTCCCCGGTGACCTGCTGCAGCCACATGGAGAGGACCAGCATGACCCAGCCGCGGTAGCCGACGTCGTTCGCGCAGGCATCCACCAGCTCATCCGGGAACAGGCCGCGGACCGCGAGGTTCTTGTCCGCGAGGAAGCTGCGGCGGAGCGGCAGGACGTCCTCGCGCTGCAGCCAGACGTCCACGTTGGCGCTGAACCCCTGCTTGCCGCGCGTGCGCACGCTCTCGGGCCAGAGGCGCTCGAAGGCGTTGCGCAGGACGAGCTTGCCCTTGGTGTCGTCGAGCTTCAGCCGCCAAGGCAGGGCGACGAGGAACTCGGCCAGGGGCCAGTCGAGGAAGGGCAGGCGCAGCTCCAGGCCGTGGGCCATGGAGGCGCGGTCCACCTTCTTCAGGATGTCCCCGGCCAGGAAGCCGCGCAGGTCCAGGCGCATGGCGTCGTCCAGGGAGCCGATGTAGTCCGGGCTCGTGGGGCGGGGCACCAGGGGCAGGCCGAATCCGGCAAGCTCCTCGGGCCCGAAGTAGATCTGCTGGTCGCGCCAGTGGCGCTCCGCCACGGCGCTCCAGCCGGGGGCCGCGCCGCCCGCGCGCTCCGCCTCGACCAGGGGGAGATACCAATAGACGTAGCCGCCCATCAGCTCGTCCGCGCCGTCGCCGCCCAGGGCCACCTTCAGGTGCCTGCGCACAAGGGAGCACAGCGACAGGGTGGGGATGGCCGAGAGGTCGCCGAAGGGCTCGTCGTAGTGGCCCGAAAGGCTCTCGATCATGGCGGGCAGGTCCATGTCGGACTCGAGCAGCTCGACATGGTTCGAGCCCAGGGCCGCGGAGACCTCCCGGGCGTAGGGCAGCTCGTTGCGCCAGCCCTCGAAGCCGAAGGAGAAGGTGCGGATGTCCCTGCGGTGCCTGGCCGCGAGCACGGCCAGGGTGGTGGAGTCGAGCCCGCCGCTCAGCAGCACGCCGACCTCCACGTCGGCCACCAGGCAGCGCTGCACGGAGCTGTCGAGCAGGTGGGCCAGCTCCTCCGCGGCCTCGGCCCCGCCGATCTCCCCGGCAGGCGCGGGCAGGTCCCAGTAGCGCCAGGCCTTCACTCCCTCGGGGCCCACGGTCATGGCGCAGCCCGGGGGCAGGGCCGCGATCTCGCGGTACATGCTCCGCCCCTCGGGGAGGTAGCTGTAGACCAGGTACTGGCAGAGCGATTGCGCGTCCAGGGAGACGTCCAGCAGCCCGGCGGCCAGCACGGCCTTGACCTCGGAGGCGAACAGGAAGCGGCCGTCCCTGTCCGTGGCGTAGTAGAAGGGCTTCTCGCCGAAGCGGTCGCGCGCGCAGAAGAGGCGTTTGCGCCGCTCGTCCCAGATGGCGAAGGCGAACATGCCCGGCAGGTGGGCGAGCATGTCCGTGCCGTAGGCCTCGTACATGGCCAGCAGGACCTCGGTGTCCGAGCGGGTGCGGAAGGGGTAGTCCAGGCGCTCGCGCAGCTCGGAGTAGCCGTACAGCTCGCCGTTGAAGACCGTGGCCAGCGAGTCGTCCGCCGAACGCAGGGGCTGGGCGCCGCCCTCGATGTCCACGATGGCCAGGCGCGTGTGGGCCAGATGGCACTGCCCCGAGCTCCAGAATCCCACGCCGTCCGGGCCGCGATGGCGCAGCGAGCCGGCCATGGCCTGGAGCCTGGGCGCGAGGTCCGGGGTGGGGGGAGCGATGATTCCTGCGATTCCGCACATGTCAGGCCACTTTCCCGTCCAGGCGGTTCCAGATGGTTTCGGGGAATATCTGCGGCTGCAGCCGCAGGCGGTCGGGATGGACGTCCATCGCGGCCAGGGTCGCCTCCACCTTCTCGGGCAGGTCGGCGGCGGGCTCGAAAGGCGCCTTCTCCGGCCGACCGAACTCCTCGAGGACCTTTTCCGTGAGCCGCGAGAGCTGGAAATGGTTGATGCCGATCTCCCCGGCGTACATCTCGCCGAAGTCCGCTCCCCGGAGCAGGGCCACGAAGTCCGGGTCCTGTTCCGCCAGGCCGCGCCAGACGGGCCGCAGCCGTCCGACCATGTCGCGGTGCTTCCTGGCGTGCACGCAGGCCTTCTTGATCAGGTCGCGGTATGCCTGCTCGTAGTCGTGCAGCCCGACCACGATGCCGGTCTGCGCCGCGAGGAAGCCGCTGTCCAGCATGGCCTCGACCATTGCCGACTCCGGCCGCAGGCTGCCTGCAAGGTCGCGCCCCTCGCTCATCTCGCGCGCGCGGGCCAGGAGCGAGGCGCGGTAGAGGTGCATGCCCACCGGCCGGTAGACCCGAAAGGCCTTGTCCAGGGCCATGGTCCAGAGGGCGAAGACGTTCTCCGGCTGCGCCCGGGCCGCCTCCACCATGCGCGCGAGGGCCGAGGGCCTGAGCAGCATGTCCGAGTCGAGCGCCAGGACCCAGGGCCGCCCGGAGGCGAGGCCGAGCTCGAAGGTGCGGCGCACGGCCTGGTCGAAGGGGATGTTTTTGACCAGCTCGATGTTCGCCGCGGGCAGCTCGCGCCGCAGCAGGTAGAGGCAGGCCTCGGTGGTCCGCTCGCCGATGCTGCGCACCACCACGGTCAGCTCCCGGGCCAGGGCGGCGTTCGAGGGAGTCGTCCCGTTCATCGTGCCGCCTCCGCGCCTTCGTCCGGCCGCGGGCGCAGGTTGGTGCCCCAGAGGCAGAGGTAGTAGCGGGTGTCCGCGTCTATGGAGAAGGGGGGCTTGGTCGCGGGGTTGGTCCAGGAGTCGAAGTCGTGCACGGCGTAGCGGAATCCGTTCTCGTGCAGGATGGCGAGGATCTCGTGCAGCCGGTCGCCGAGCTCGGGGAAGGCGTGGTACTCCATGACCAGCCTGCGCACGCGGCCCAGGCGTTTGCCGCACTCCCTGAGCACGGGATGCTCCGCGCCCTCGATGTTCAGCTTGAGCATGTCCACGGTCCTGTCCAGCCAGGGCGAGAGGCGGGTGACGCTGATCTCGCTTCCGAGGTCGCCGGAGAAGAGGGTGCTGCCGTCCGAGGTCTTGCTCGTGAAGGGCAGCGTGTCCTCCCGGTCCAGCAGGCCGGATTCGACGATCTCGACCCCGTCCAGCCCGTTGGCCTCGATGTTCAGGCGCAGCAGCGCGAGCGACTCGGGGTTCGGCTCGAAGGCGATGACGCGCGCCTTGGGATAGAGGCGCTTGGCGCGCAGGGTGAAGAGGCCGATGTGCGCTCCGCCGTCGATGACCAGCGGGTCGGCGACCTCGGCCGTGAAGTCGTAGATGCGGCTCACGAGGATGTCCTTGGCCGCGGTGTAGAAGGCCAGGAGGTCCGTGCAGTGCACGGTCAGGCCGCGGATGCGCGTGCGCCAGGCGCCGTTGCGGTTCTTTGCGGCGAACTCGCAGAGCCCCACGAGGTCGTCGGGGATCAGCAGGTCTGTCCAGCCGTCGTCCGCGGGCCTGGGCACGAGCGGCACCACGTCGTCGGCCGGACGGACCGCGCAGGCCGTGAGCAGCATCTGGTAGTCGCGGTCCTTGATGTCGAGGCATTCGGCCGGGAAGGACTCCGACGGGATGCCGTCGAGGTATCCCTTGGACGAGGCGAGGTTGCCCCAGGTCTCGATGCGTATCTCCGCCCCCGGGCAGGTCTCGCGCAGCGCGAGGTCGAGGGATCTGTCCGTGAAGCGCCAGAACTCCCCCCAGCGGTCCATGTCGTAGCGCGATATCTGGCTGATGCCCGAGGCGCTGAGAAGCAGGGCGCCTCCCGGCTTGAGGGCGCGGTAGGCGTGGCGCAGGGCGTGCCTGAAACGGTAGATGCACTGGATGGTCTGGGTCAGGATGATGCAGTCGAACGCGCCCGCGGGGAGGACGTCCCCCGCGCTCAGGTCGCCCACGAAGGTGGCCTGCTCCGAGGGGGCGGCGTGCAGCACGTCGCTTTGCGAGACGGACGTGCCGAAACGCCGGGTGTAGGCGTCGTCGCCTATCTCCAGCACGCGGCCGCGTATCCGCCCGGCCTGTCCGGCCAGGAACTTCTCCAGGTAATATCGGCAGATGGAGGTGCCGAGGTCCAGTCCGAAGCTCCGGCTGACCGGCTCGGTGCGCAGCGCGTCGGGTGCTGTCTCGGGCGGGGTGGGGTGGCTCATGGCGTTCTCAGTGTTTCAGTTTTTCCAGCTCGAGGAAGGCCGGGGTCCGTATCACCTCCGGCACGGCGTGGGGCGGGAAGGGGGGACAGCGGCGGGCCTTCCCGGCCGCTTCCCGCACGGCCTCGGCGTAGACTGCCTCGTACTTGGCCGCGAGATGGTCGAGCCTGAAGCGCGCGAGCGCGCCCTCGCGCGCCGCGCGCGACATCCTGGCCCGGAGCCCGGGGCGTTCCAGGAGGTGCGACGCGGCCTGAACCAGCGCGTCCACGTCCTTGTACGGGGTGATAAGGCCGTCCGTGCCGTGGCGCACGAGCTCCGGCACTCCGCCCGTGGCGAACGAGACCGCGGGCAGCCCGCAGGACAGGGCCTCGATGACCACCAGGGGGCAGGTGTCCGCGA
Organism: Desulfovibrio sp. X2; assembly: GCF_000422205.1. Classification (NCBI taxonomy): domain Bacteria; kingdom Pseudomonadati; phylum Thermodesulfobacteriota; class Desulfovibrionia; order Desulfovibrionales; family Desulfovibrionaceae; genus Desulfovibrio; species Desulfovibrio sp. X2. Next base: position 221,201 of record NZ_ATHV01000065.1, on the reverse strand, counting down.
GCGAGGTGTAGATGAAGAGGTCCAGGGCCGAGTAGATGGTGGCCAGCAGGTCCTCGTCGCCGGTGTGGGGGATGTTCACGACGCCGGGGCGCACGGGCGCGTCGTCGCGGCAGCCCACGTTGGCGAAGACGAGGTCCGGGCAGGCGGCACGGAGCGCCTCAAGGGCGGCCACGGTGTAGGCCCCGCCCTTCCAGGCGTTCTCCAGGGGGCCGCCGTGGGCCACCGCGCCGAGCACGACCGCGTCCTGCGGCAGCCCGAGCCTGGCGCGCGCCTCGGCGCGGTCCCGGGGGCGGAAGACGTCGGTGTCCGTGGCGTTGGTGATGGTGGTCACCGGGTGCATGCCCAGGATGCTCTGCCGCACCTTTTGCGCGAGCCATTCGCTCGGGGTCACGATGTGCAGGCGCGAGTGCTCGTAGACGAGCTTCTTGTCCCGCCAGAGGCGGGCGGTGCTGTCCACGGGCAGGCCGGGGTAGATGCCCAGGTCCGGGCAGTCGCCGCAGCCTTCTTTCCAGCGCTCGCAGGCAAAGGAGTGGGCGCAGGCGCCGGTGATCGACTGCATGTCGCGCAGCGTCCAGACGCAGGGCTTCAGCGCGCTCAGGCCGGAGAGGGAGAAGGGGTTGAAGAACCCGCCGTGCAGGTTCTGGAAATGCAGGAGGTCCGCGTCCTGGACCAGGGGATGGGCGTGCAGGCGGTGGCTTCCCTGGAAGGCGTAGTAGAGGAGCCCTTCCCTGCGGCAGGCCTCGGCCAGCTCGGGGTCCTCCTGCGGGTCGAAGCGGCAGGCGTCGTGGCCCGGAGGCGGCACGAGACCCACCATGGCCCGGGAGTCGTATCCCCGGGCGCGCTGGGCCGCGATCAGGCGCTGCGTGGACTTCGCCGCACCTCCCTGGCCCACCAGGGTGGTGATGTGGGTGACGCGCATCGGGCTGCCGTCCGCCTTTTGCGCCAGCCTGGGCAGGCGGCGCGAAAGCCCGCGCAGGATGTCCGGCGCGCGCCGGGATACGGTCTTCCGTTCCAGGGCGTCGCGGCCCGCGTCGTCGGCGTCGAGCCAGGCGGCGAAGGCCGGGCCGTCCCAGTTCCTGACCAGGCGCCGGGGCACGTCCTGCAGGGGCAGGGGCAGGCAGAGGCTCGCCTGGACGTTGGCGATGCCCGCGATCTCCCGCTCGCGCAGGAGGCGGCGCAGTTCCTCGCTGTAGCAGTCCGGGGTGCCGTAGGGGTAGGCGAAGCATTCCACCGGGCGGTGAAGCCTCGCTTCGAGCCACTCTATGCTCTCCGCGACCTCGCGCGCCTGCGCGGCGTCGTCCAGCAGGGAGAGGCGGCAGTGGCTGATGCCGTGGGAGCCGATGGTGATCAGGGGGGAGGCGGCCAGCCTGCAGAGCTCGTCCTGGTCGAGGACCGGATTGGGCGAGACGTGGCCGCCCGGCATCCCCAGGGTCTTCTGCAGCCAGGAGACCATCTCCGGGAAGCCGTCGTGCGGCAGGCGGATCTTCAGCTCGTAGCGGATCTCGTCATGGGCGCGCAGCCGTTCCTCCGCCGTGGTCAGCGGCCAGCTGCGCTCCCACTGGGGGATCTCGAGGCGCGGCGGCAGGGGGCGGCCCGTCAAAAAAATGTCTTCGAGGATGTCGCCCCAGAACCCCTCGGCCGTGCCGACCCGGCCGGTGGTCACGAAGACCGTGGCCGGGATGGAGTGCTTTTCGAGCAGCGGCAGGGCGTTCAGGTAGTTGTCCGCATAGCCGTCGTCGAAGGTCACGGCCACGCTGCCGGGCACGAGCCTGCCGCTGCGCGCCTCGTCGAGCAGCTCCATGAGCGGCACGGGGCGGCGCGTGCGCGCGAGGACCGCGAGCTGGGCGTCGAAATTCGCGGGCGAGACGCACAGAAGCTGGTTGTCCACGCCGGGCTCGGCCACGCGGTGGTAGACGAGGATCAGCGGGGCTTGGCTGTCCGCGCCGCTCGAGGATGCGGCGGGCGCGCGCCGTTCATCCGGACGGACGGGGGTGCAGGAATGTGCTGGCATGAAACGGGACGTCCCCTGTGTCGTTGGAGATTTTTCCGATGTCCGGCAGCCGTAATTGCAGAATATATGCCAGCCGCCGGAGCCCGGGCCGGAGATGACAGCCCGGCGCCTTGCGGCTATGATTCCCATACCTTGATCCAGAACACGGACACTGCCCAGGCGTGACAATGCACTATCTGCTCCGCATAGACCCGGCATCACGGGAAGAGCGTCTGCTGCTGCAGTCCGCTGAAGCCCGTAACATCCTCATTTCACACGCAGTCAGTGAGATACTCTCCCTACCGGAGGCAACCCTCGAAGTCTACACGACGGATGCGCTCGTGCGCCGCGAGATGGAGGCGCAGGGCCGCGACGTGCTCTTCGATCCCCAGGATTCCTCGCCGCAGTCGTGCGGGAAGGAGCCGTCGCCGCAGTCCCGCACGGCCCGGGCGCTCGGCCTCCTGCTCGAGCGCGGACGGGGCGCCGGGGACGGGCCGGTGGTCGTGGTCGACTACCGGAACGTGCACCTGGGCGCCGGGGCGCTGCAAAGGCTCCGGGAAGCCGTGTCGGCCGAGCCGGAGGGCTGCTTCTCGAGCTTCGCTCCCGCCAGGGACCATCCCGCCCTGCTGCGCGCCCGCTTCAGCCTGAAGGGCCCCGAGTATCTGGTCCTTCCGGAGGCAGAGGCGCAGGGCGCCGCCCCCTTTTCCCGGCGCAGCCGCCCCTTCTTTTTCGACTGGCAGGCGCTCGGGGTATGGGACGAGGCGCAGGACCCGTACATCCTGCGCATGGAGGAGGGCGGCTCGGCGCTGAACCTCGCCCCCCTGGCCCCTTTGGGCGAAGGCGCCCGGGACCTCCCGCCGGACGCCGTGGTCCTTCTTCGGGAATCTGCGTGCCTCGCGCGCCGGGTTTGCGCTTCGCCCTCCGGCCCGGTCGCGCCGCGCGCGGCCGTGGCCGCCTACGCCCCGCTCCCGGAGATTTCGGTGCGCATCGAGACGACGGGGATTCCCGGCAGGCTCAGATGGACCACGGAGTGCGCGGGTGGGCTGCTGCGGCTGTGGCCCATGCGCGGCAGGCACGTCGGGGGACGCGTCGAGGTCCGGCTTCCCCTCGGCTCCGACCGGGAGAACGGCGCAGGGAGCGGCGAGTTCGAGGTCGATCCCGAGTGCGACGGCCTGCTCGTCTGCCATCTCGTTCCGGCCGAGGGCGAGGACTACGACTGCACCCTCCCCCTGGATGGGACAGGGCTTTGGACCTTCGGCTCGGAACTCGAGCGGCCGAAGGACTTGGCCACCAACCGGACCATCTGCAACCGACAGGAGCTGCCCGAGGTCTGCGAGCAGGACTGGTCGCTGCTCGCCGGGCCGCCTCGAGCGCTGCTCGCGGGGCTCGAGCACGGCTGTCCCTGGCGGGTCGTCGACCTCTCGCCGCGCGAGGCGGCCAAGGTGAGCTCGGCCCTGCACTTGGCCGTGGAGACGGGCGTGCGCCTCGCGCCGGAGCATCTCGCAGGCGGTGCGGACGAATCCCGGGCCGGGGAGAAATCAGCCGGGCCGTGCGGTGCCGCGCCGGGCTGCCGCGAGGCTGCCGTCACCCTCCCGGGGGACGCGCGCGATGCAGAGGAGTTTCTCGCAAAACGACGCGCCATGGCGCGCCGGACATTCACTTGGCGACAGCTGCGCTGGCTGCTGGAGTGGCCCCGGAGGGGAGGGGATGTGGACTCCTTCCTGCTCTGGGTCGTCAACACCCTCGCCGCCCGGAAGATGGACCAGGAGCCCAAGAAGCTGTTCGAGGACGAGGTCAGGGCGCTCGTGCGCCGGGATTTCACGCGTCTTTCCGGCCGGGGGGAAGGACCAGGTCCGGGGGGAGGACCGGGGCGGGCGGACGTGCCCGGGCGGACGTTCGCGGGCAGTGTCTGCGGCCTGGGATCGGACGGCAAGGAGATGGTCTACGTCTGCGTGCAGCGCGAGGGACAGCCCGGGGAGCTGCAGGTCAGCGAGCTCTGGAACGGTGGCACGCGGAAGTTCGGCCGAGAGGGCGTGAACTACCGCAACCTCTGGTTCGATTGCGACCAGGGGCTGCTCTACGCTTTCTTTTTGGACAACAACGGCCTGGCCAGGGGCATCGACCTCTTCGACCGCGGCCTGCGGCTGCAGGCCACGGCGGCGCTGCCTGCGATCCTGCGCGGGCGCGGTCGGCTGAACCAGCTGAGCGGGAACGCATCGAGCCTCTTTCTCCTGGACTACGATCTGAGGCTCTTGTGCGAGTTCGACAAGCGGACCTTCGTGTTCAGGGATTTTCATGACTTCGCGGGCCGGGACCTCGTGCAGTACTGCGTCTGCCACGGCGCGGAGGTTTTCGCCTCGAGCCACCACGACAGCATGGTCTCGATCCTGCCGCTCGCCGGGGGACCCGGGCGGCACATCCAGAACACGTCCACCCTGTTCGCCCCCATTCTCGATTACGACGTGCAGGCCGGGAACATACACGTCGTCGCCAAGTCGTCCTTCCAGGACCTGGAGCCCGCCCCGCACTGGCTGCACTGCCTGGGACGCGACGGCACGCCCAAGGGGACCCGGTACCTGGGCGAAATACTGGCCTGGCGCATCCACGTCATGCAGGACGCGGGCGTGGCCCTGATCCTGGACAATGTGGGAAATCTGCAGGCCTTCTGGTGCGAGCGCGGGGCATAGGCCCCGCCCGCGCTAGAATTCGCGGGGGAAGAGGCCCATGTCCAGGGCCTCCTGCGCCAGCCTGAAGTCTGCGGGCGTGTCGATGTCGATGCACAGGACGGGATCGTCCACGAACATGACGGAGTTGGGCAGCCTGGGACGGGTGACGGCATGCCCGGTGAAGATTCCGTAGCTGCGGAAGCAGCTTTCGGCCTTCCACTGCAGGTCGATGGGCCTCACCGACCCGTTTTCGTCCTTCACGAAGTATCGCCTGCCGCTCGGGAACGACCGCACCGTGTGCACCAGTGCATGTCCCCGGTGCAGGCGCGCCGTGAGTTCGTCCATGAGCCAGGGGGGGCGGAACGGGGACGTGGGCAGGAGGTGGACGACGTAGTCCGGGACGTAGCCCTGTTCCTTCAGGCGGTCGTGGATGTGCTGGAAGGACTTGGAGAGGTCGCTGCCGTCGCCCGCCAGGGCCCTGGGCCGCAGGAACGGCACCTCCGCCCCCCAGTGTCGGGCGATCTCGGCGATCTCCTCGTCCTCCGTGCTGACGACGACTCGGGTGACGCCTGGACATCGCAATGCGGCCTCGATGCTGTAGGCAATGAGCGGCTTTCCGCCCAAAAGCGCGATGTTCTTGCGGGGGATGCCCTTGGAGCCGCCCCTGGCCGGGATGATGGCCAGGGTCTCTTCCTTCGGTGCGTCCCAGGTGGTTGCCGCGGGCACTCGTTCCAGAGCGGTGTTCACTTCGTGCGTCATCTCGGAATGTCGGCCGCCTTCGGGGACGCGGGCGTCCCGGAGGGATTCGGCCGGAGCTTGCCCGGGCCGGAGCCCGGAAGCGTTGCCGGAACCATGCCGCCGGGCCTTCTCCCGTCTCCTGCCGGGATTTTCCCGGGGGAGATCGCGTCCGGCCGTCGGCAATCCTGCCTACGGCAAAGCAAGACACATGCCAGGCAGGAAATACCGGCCCGCCGTCCCGCCGGGGCATGTCGGACCCCGCCCGCGGGCGGTTGAGGGCGGCGCGCCTCAGGCGTATGACCGTGCGTCCCCGCGGACCCGGGATGCGGGGTGCTGCGTCATTTCGCCGTGCGCCCTCGGATGCACCGACGGAATACTGACGTAGGCGGCCGCCCGCCAGGGCCCGCCGGAGACGCCGGGTGGCCGGAAGCGGCGGCCGGCCTGACTTGTAGGTGGCGGCACATCATTTGCAAATCCTGGGGCGCTTCCTGTTTTTTCCGCCTGGCGGGCGGAATTTCCCGGAGGCGCACGGCCCGGATATGCCGGGCGGCACATCAACGTTGCACGGATCGCAGATTCATGACTGGCACGCAATGCAATGACACGGACGTTGGCATGCGGGCAGGCGAGTTCGCCGCCGCGCTGTTCGGCGCGCTGGCCCGAGGGGCCGGGGCGCGCTACGACGACAACAGCCAGGCCTACTACCAGCTCGGCGACGAGGCGGCCCGCGAGGAGGACCTGCGGGCGCTCGCGGCCGAGTCCACGGTGGATCTGGCGCGCGCGGCAGCACTCTCCTCCGGGGCCCTCGCCCGGGAGATCGCCCACAAGAGCCTGCTCTACGGCCTGCTCGGCGACGACGATTCCCGCGCGCTGCTGGTCTCGCTCGCGGCCTTCGGGGTGCTCGGGCACCTGCGGGTCAGGCTTCCCTACTTTGGAACGGACAACGCCGTGCGCCGCGAGGAGCTTCTGCGCGCCACCGAGGCCGCGGACGAGGCCGACGCGAAGCTCCTGGATGCGGTGAGCGCGCGCTGGCGCTCGGACAGATTCTCCCTCTTCGACCTGCGCCGTGCAGGGCGCGACCTCAAGGTCTATTCCATCGGTGAAGAGGTCTACAGGTATTTCCACAATCCGTCCTACCGCTGCGCCACGCCGCGCGGAGCCATAGGCGTGCGGCCCGGCGACGTGGTCATCGACTGCGGCGCGGCCTTCGGCGACATCTCGCTGCAGTTCGCCGAGGCGGCGGGGCCGGACGGGCGCGTGCTGTGCTTCGAGCCCTACCGGCTCTTCCTGGACGTCTTCTTTGCGAACATGGCCGCCAATCCCGGGCTCGCCTCCAGGATCGAGGTGGTCGAGCGCGGCGTGTGGGACGAGGACGACGCCGTGCTGTCATTCATCGAGGGCGGAGGCGGCTCCTGCATCGACGAATCCAACAGCGCCACGGTCAAGATCCGCACCGTGACCCTGGATTCGGCCGTGGCCGCAGCCGGGCTCGATCGCGTCGATTTCATCAAGATGGACATCGAGGGCGCCGAGCTGAGAGCCCTTCGCGGGGCGGAGGGCGTGCTGCGCCGCTTCCGTCCGCGCCTCGCCGTGTGCCTCTACCACCAGCCGGAGGATTTTTGCGCCATCCCGGAGTACCTGGACGGCCTGGGCCTCGGCTACCGGTTCCATCTCAACCACCATTACGTCAACGAATGGGAAACCGTGCTCTACGCCGAGGCGACCGAGGGCGTACGATGAGCAACAACGGAAACGACCACGAGCAAGGGGAGCCTGAAATGAAAGAAGACAGCCTTCGCGTCAATCCCGGCATGGACAATTATTTCATCGGCGACCAGTACAAATGCCAGCCCATCTGCATCACCGAGGGGTTCTGGACCGACTGGCGGATCAAGGGGGAGGTCGAGAACGGCTCGCGTCCCGTCCTCGAGTGGGCGATGACGCAGCTCGACCTCGGCGCGCCGCTCTCGATCCTGGACCTCGGCTGCGGTCCTTCCCAGAAGATGGCCGAGTTCTTCGGCCAGAGGAAGAACGTCAAGGTCACGGGCCTGGATTCAGAGGAGGCCACGGCACTGGCCAGGGGCTTCAACCCCGGTGGCACCTACTACGCCTGCGACCTGGACTCGGACGAGGAGATCGCCCGTGTCTCTCCGCTGCTGGAGGACACGTTCGACGTGATCTTCGCCCTGGACGTCATCGAGCATGTGCTGCACCCGGAGAAGATGCTCGACCTGATGAAGGCCCACTCCACCCCAGCGACCAAAATCTTCATCACCACCCTCGAGCGCGACCTCTCCGCAGGCGCGGGCGATCTGCAGCATGGCTCCGTGAAGGCCGAGCACGTCCGCGAATGGAACACCTGGGAGTTCACCCAGTTCATCAAGGGAATGGGATTCACCGTCAAGGACGTAAAGCTCACCCCCATGGGCCCGGACGAGAACCTCCAGACGCTCGTCTGCTCCTACGATCCCGACTGAACCCTGGCCGGGGAAGGATCATAAATAAAACGGCCAGCGAGCCACAATGCCGTCCTCTGGAGGACCATATGCACACGAACATGATAGCCCTGCTGCACTGCCCGGCCTGCAAGGCTGAACTCGAACTCACCGTCTACGCCGGGGAAGGGGGAGAGGTTCACGAGGGCCTGCTCACCTGTGAATCCTGTGGCACCGTCTATCCGATCACAGGCAGCATCCCGCGCATGGTGCCCACGAGCCTGCACTACGACCCGGACTTTCTGACCCGCCACGGCGTGGACCCCAAGCGCCTGCTGCATGACTGGGAAGGCCAATCCCCGGATATTGCGGCCCTGCAGAAGCGCACCGAGGAGAATTTCGGCAAGGAGTGGCAGCACTACGCCACCCTGGGCTGGACCGGCGAGGGCGGCCTCGACTCCAGCACGCGCGAGGAGTCCGTGCAATGGTTCCACGAGAAGAGCCTGCTCGCGGAGGCCGACGTGGCGGGCCGGCTGACGCTGGACGCCGGCTGCGGCAATGGCCGCTTCTCGCGCGCGGCTTTCGCCGCCGGGGCGCGGGTGGTCTCCATGGACCTGACCTGCGCGGCGCCCGTCGCCTACTCCAACCTCAAGGGAGCAGGCCTGGACGCCCAGGTGGTGCAGGGGGACATCCTGCACCCGCCCTTCAAGCCGGGTGTCCTCGACGTGGTGTTTTCCATCGGCGTGATCCAGCACACCGGCGCGCCGCTGGAGGCCACCGCCGAGCTGGCCGGGCTTGTGCGGCCGGGCGGGCTGCTCTCCGTGCGCACCTACCGCCGCGCCAACCCCCGCCTGGAAGAGAACGATGCCGCCATCCGCGCCGTCACCACCACCTTCAGCATCGAGGAGCTGCACGAGTTCACGGATCTCATGCACAACCTGACCATGTTCCTCTGGCGCAAGGGGCTCTACTGGCAGGTGGCGCGACACATCAACATCTTTCCCCAGCGCTACGACATTTTCGACTGGTACGCGGCGCCCGTCGCGGCCAAGCTGACCCATGAGGAGATGCGCGAAGCCTTCGCCAAGGCAGGAGTGTCGGTGCTGCGCGACGACGACGACGGCACCACGTGCGAAGAGCGTTTGTTCGGGGCCATCTCCATCCTGGGCGAGAAACGCTCCTAGCGGGAAAGCGGCATGCCGATGGTCGAGAGGAACTTATGGCCAAGGATGTCGAGCGCTACGCTGCCGAGCATCTGCATGCTGGGCTTGCCAGTTGTTCACCGAACTGGGCTACCATCGCCGTGGGCAACATGTGCGGCACATCGGTGTACGTTCTGTTCCTTCCATTCGCCGGATGTGCGTGACGGCAAGTTGTACGTTTGCAATCCGCAGTCCGTCATGCCGCTGGAAGGCCCGAAGCGCCCTCGCAAAGCGTCGATTCCCAGCCGCACGGAGGCGGCGCGATGACGGCCGCATTTGCACTTTCTCCGGCCTGGGGCGATTTCGGACCCTTCGCCGTGGCCCGCCGCTCCCACTGGGAGCGGCTCGGGGCACTCGCGCCCGGGCTCTACGGCCACGCCGTGGATCCCGATCTCTGCGATCTCAAGCCCTACCAGGACCTGCTGGTCCTGGCCTTCATCAGGGACAACCTGCCTCCGGGTTCGCGCCTTCTCGAGATCGGCGGCGGCAACTCCCGGGTCCTGGCCCATCTCGCGGACAGCTACGAGTGCTGGAACATCGACAAGTTCGAGGGCGTGGGCAACGGGCCGCTTGAGGCCCAAGAAGCCGGGTACGCCATCGTCAGGGACTACATCGGCAACTTCTCGCCCGAGCTGGCCGACGGATATTTCGACCTGGTCTTCTCCATCTCCACCCTGGAGCACGTGCCCGACGCCGAGACCGCTGGGCTCGACCGGGTGATCGAGGACATGGACCGGGTGCTCAGGCCCGGCGGGCTCAGCCTGCACTGCCTGGACGTCCTGCTCAAGGCGGACGAGGTCTGGACCAACCGCATCCTGCCCCGCATCCACGAGACCCGGCCGGTGCTGCACGCCTGGACGCCCCTTGCACCGCTCCTCGGCGACCCCGAGGTCTACTGCATGACCCGGCAGGCCTACGAGGCGGGCTGGCAGGCCATCACCGGACAGCCCTACGACTCCTTCGGCAGGCCCACGAGCTGCAACGTGCTCTGGCGCAAGCCGCAGCCCCAGCCGCAGCCTCAGTCGCAGGCCCCCGCGCTCCGCTCCGGCCGCACTTCCCGCGGCTGCGGCCTCGAGCTGCCGCGCATCAGCGTGGTCACCCCTTCCTTCAACCAGGGGGAGTATCTCGAGGAGTGCATGGATTCCCTGCTCTCGCAGGGCTATCCCAACCTCGAGTACATCGTCATGGACGGCGGCAGCAGCGACGGCTCGGTCGAGATCATCAAGCGCCGCGCCAAACATCTGGCGCACTGGCGCAGCGGGCCGGACCAGGGGCAGTACTGGGCCGTGAACGAGGGGCTCGGGCTCTGCACGGGCGAGTGCATGGGCTGGCTCAACTCCGACGACAAGCACCACCCGGCCTCCCTGTTCGTGCTGGCCGCGATCTTCACCTGCTTCCCCGAGGTGCGCTGGCTCATGGCCTGCCCAACGGTCTGGGACGAGCAGGGCGCGCTCACGATGCTCCTCGAGCCCTTGCCGCTCTGGGACCGGCGCAGGTATCTGCGCGGCGAGATCGGCCCGCCCCACGTCCAGCAGGAGTCCACCTTCTGGCGCCGCAGCCTGTGGGACGAGGCGGGCGGCCGCCTCGACACGGCCATGGGCTATGCCGGGGACATGGAGCTGTGGAGCCGGTTCTTCCGGCGCGAGAAGCTCTTCGTGGCGGACGCCCTGGTGGGCGGGTTCAGGCTGCAGAGAAACTCCAAGACCAGCCTGGCCATGGACGCCTACGACGCCGAGGCCGCCGCGGTCGTGGCCCGCGAGGCCGACCTGGCCCGGGCCGTGCGGCCGGACGACGTGCCCGCGCCCGCGCCCATCCTTCTGGAGGAGATCCTGCGGCGCTGCCCGGACACCACGCCCTTTACCGGGCTCGCGCGCGCCTACCGCGGATACGCCGAGGCCCTGGCCGAGCCGCGGCAGGCCGAGGCCATGCTGCGCCGGGCCGCGACCCTGGCCGAATTCTGCCCAGAGGGCTGAGGATGCAAGGAACACGAGACATGACCAGCGACGACGTGAAGCTCATCGCCTTCTACCTGCCGCAGTTCCACCGCACGCCGGAGAACGACTGCTTCTGGGGGCCCGGCTACACGGAGTGGACCTGCGTGAGCCGCGCCAGGCCGCGTTTCCGCGGGCACTACCAGCCGCACCTGCCGGGCGAGATGGGGTTCTACGACCTGCGCGTGCCCGAGACGCGCCGGGAGCAGGCCGCGCTGGCCCAGGCCCACGGCATCCACGGCTTCGCCTACTACCACTACTGGTTCCACGGGAAGCGGATGCTCTGGCGGCCGTTCCAGGACGTGATGGACTCCGGGGAGCCGGACATGCCCTTCTGCCTGGTCTGGGCCAACGAGCCCTGGACCCGGCGCTGGGACGGGCACGAGCAGGACATCATCGTCCCTCAGACCTACAGCGCGGAGGACGACCGCGCGCACATCCGCCACCTCATGCCGTCCCTGGCCGACCCGCGCTGCATCCGTGTCGGCGGCCGCCCGCTGTTTCTGGTCTACCGCACCGACCACCTGCCCGATCCCGCGCGCACCGCGGACATCTGGCGCGAGGAGGCGTTGCGGGCCGGGGTAGGGGAGATCTATCTGGCCCGCGTGGAGAGCTTCTGCTCCGGCGTGGCGCCCGCCTCCATCGGCTTCGACGCCGCGGTGGAGTTCGCGCCGGACTGGCGCTTCCTGGACCATTGCCTCGTGCGGCCGCGCTCCAGGGCCGCCGCGGCCGGGGAGTACAGGCGCTACGACTACAGGCGCATGGCCGAGGCCATGATGGCCAAGCCGCTGCCCGACCATCCCTGGTTCCGCTGCGTGTTCCCCAGTTGGGACAACAGCCCGCGCCGCAAGGAGGGGGCCACGGTCTTCACCGGGGCCACGCCCGGGCGCTACCGGGATTGGCTGGCCGCCACCGTGGCCCAGACCATCCGGCGCAACCGGGACGGGGAGCGGCTGGTCTTCGTGACCGCCTGGAACGAGTGGGGCGAGGGCAACCATCTGGAGCCGGACGCGGTCCACGGCCGGGCCTGGCTCGAGGCGACCCGCGAGGCCCTGGAGGCGGGCACGGAGCTGGCCGCGGGCATGGGCGCGAACACGGGCACGGACGGGGCGGACTAGGCCGGGATGGAAGGCGTGGAGAATCAGAACCCTGCCGGGCGAGGCGAGGAGCGCATGCTGCCCACATTTTCGGTGATCATACCGTCCTTCAACCAGGCGCAGTACCTGGAGCAGACCCTCTTGAGCGTGCTCGGCCAGGGCTGTCCCGGCCTGGAGGTGCTGGTCCTGGACGGCGGCAGCAGCGACGGCAGCGTGGACATCCTGCGCGCCTACGAGGACCGGCTGGCGTTCTGGCGCAGCCGCAAGGACTCCGGGCAGGCCGAGGCCATCAACGAGGGCATGGCCAGGGCCACGGGCGACATCCTGTGCTGGATCAATTCCGACGACCTGCTCATGCCCGGGGCGCTGCTCGACGTGGCGGCCGCCTTTCCGGAACCTGCCGAGCCCGGCTTCTGCTACGGGACCTGCATCGGCTTTCGCGAGACGGAGAGGGGGCTGGACGCATTTCCCTTTGCGGGCGGAGCCTTCGACCGGGACAGGCTCGCGCGGCAGGCCTACATCATCCAGCCGAGTTCGTTCTGGACCAGGGCGCTGTGGAACGCCGCCGGTCCCCTGGACGCCTCCCTGCACTACGCCTTCGACTGGGAGTGGTTCCTGCGCGCGGCGCGGATCGTGCCGTTCACGTTCAGGCCCCGCGCCTACTCGCTCTTCCGCTACCACGGCGGCAACAAGACCACGTCCGGTGCCGCGCGCCGCACCGAGGAGATCCTCGGCATCGTGGAGCGTTTCGCCACCGGCTTCTGGCCCGGGCTCTACCGGCTCGTGCGGGACAATTTCGACGAATTCGGGCGGCTGCCCCGGCTGGTGATCGCGGCCAGGGACGAGGACTACGCCGCGGCCATGCCCGGCTTCTGGGCCGAGGCCTCGGCCATGGGGGCCACGGCCTCCGACGTCCACGTGGCGTACGACATGCTGCACGGTTGACGCGCGGAGACACCGCGGCAGCCGCAGGACAACATCCGGGAAAGGAGCGTCACATGCACAAGGTCACTGTCGTTGTTCCGACGTACAACCAGGCCGCGTATCTGCCGACCTGCCTCGATTCCGTCTGGTTCCAGGACTACCCGGACGTGGAGATCGTGGTCGTGGACGACGCCTCGAACGACGGGACGGCGGAGGTGCTGGCGCAGTACGCGGCCGCCGTCTCCTCCGAGCGGACCTCCTTCGCCTCGAACTACGACGAGGGGACCGGAACCATCGAGCGGCAATGGCACCTGCGCTACCCGCCCGAGGGCCGCAGCCTCGTGCTCCTGCGCCACGAGACGAACAAGGGGCTGAGCGCGGCCCTGAACACGGGCTTTCAGGCCGCCCGAGGCGAGTATTGCACCTTCATCGCCTCGGACGACATCCTGCTCCCCTCCATGGCCTCGGAGCTCGCGGCCGCGCTCGACGCGAACGCCGCTGATTTCGCCTACGCGGACATGCACGTCGTGGACGACAACGGCCGCGTCATGCGCCGCTTCTCGCTCCCGGACTACACCTTCGAGGACGCCTTCTGCCGCTGGTATCTCTGCGGGATCTGCAAGCTCTACAAGCGCGAGCTGCACGAAAGGCTCGGCTACTACGATCTTTCGTGCGTGTCGCAGGACCACGAGATGTTCCTGCGCTTCGCCATGGGCGGGGCCAGGTTCGTGCACGTGCCGAAGATCCTGGCCAACGTCCGCATCCACGAGAAGGACCGCAAGGTGGGCAACCACTCTCCGGAAAAGGAGTCCCGTCAGATGGGGGATTCGGTCAAGCTCGTGCGGCTGGCCAGGGAATTCGCGGCAGGCATGTCGCCCAGGCCCTGGCAGAGCGTCGGGGAGTAGCGCCTCCTTGCAGGGGCGGGGTGAGGCCCCCCTGCGCCTTCCCTCCGGGGGCCCTCAGCCCCTGATCTCGGCCGCGTGGTCGCAAAACCACGCGTACGTCCCGGCCAGCCCTTCTTCGAGAGGAATGCGCGGCCGCCAGCCCATGGCGGCCAGCTTGGCGTTGTCCATGAGCTTGCGCGGCGTGCCGTCCGGCTTTTCCGGGTCGGTCAGGATCTCGCCCGCATAGCCGGTGACCCTGGCCATCAGGCGCGCCAGCTCCAGTATGGAGAGGTCCTCGCCGCAGCCGACGTTCACGTGCTCGTAGTCGGAGTAGTTCTGCATGAGGAACAGGCAGGCCTCGGCCATGTCGTCCACGTGCAGGAACTCGCGCAGGGGGCTGCCCGTGCCCCAGATGGTCACGGACGGCGCCTGCGACAGCCTGGCCTCGTGGAAGCGGCGCATGAGCGCCGGGATGACGTGGCTGTTCTCGGGGTGGAAGTTGTCACCCGGGCCGTAGAGGTTGGTGGGCATGGCCGAGACGGCGTCGAAGCCGTACTGCCTGCGGTAGGCCTGGCACATGCGGATGCCCGCGATCTTGGCCAGGGCGTAGCTCTCGTTGGTCGGCTCCAGCGGCCCTGTCAGCAGGGCGTCCTCGCGGATGGGCTGGGGCGCGAACTTGGGGTAGATGCACGAGGAGCCGAGGAAGAGCAGCTTTCGCGTCCCGCTCCTCCAGGCCGCGTCGATGACGTTGGTCTGGATCTGCAGGTTGTCGCGGATGAAGTCAGCGGGGTAGGCGGCGTTGGCGTGGATGCCGCCGACCTTGGCCGCGGCCAGGAAGACGTAGTCGGGCCGCTCGGCGGCGAAGAAGTCCTCCACCGGGGCCTGTCTTCTCAGGTCGAGCTCGGCGCTCGTGCGCGTGACGATGTTCGTGAAGCCGTTGCGGCGCAGGCAGCGGGCAATGGCCCCGCCGACCAGGCCGCGGTGTCCGGCGACGAAGATGCGGGCGTCTTGTTCCATGATCTGGGCTTTCGCTCCGGCTGGCCTATTCGTTGTAGGCGAAGGACTTGAAGCCCGCCACCTTGCAGACCGCATCGCGCATGGCCAGGCTCATGTCCTCGCGGACCATCTCCGCGACCATCTCCGCGAAGCCGATCCTGGGCGTCCAGCCCAGGCGCTCGGCCGCCCGCGAGGGATCGCCGAGCAGCGTCTCCACCTCGGTGGGCCGGAAGTAGCGCGGGTCCACGCAGACCAGGACATCCCCGGGCTTGAGGTCGCAGGTCATGCCGCCCCGGCCCGCTGCCTCGGCGAAACGGCTCTGGTCCACCGCGGCCACGATCCCCTGCTCGTCCAGGTCCTTGCCCTTCCATTCGAGGGTCAGGCCGAGCTCCGCTGCGGCGGCGTCGACGAAGTCGCGCACGGAATGCTGCCTGCCGGTGGCGATGACGAAGTCCTCGGGCGTTTCCTGCTGCAGCATGAGCCACTGCATCTCCACGTAGTCCTTGGCGTGTCCCCAGTCGCGCAGGGCGTTCAGGTTGCCCAGGAAGAGGCCGTTCGAGAGGCCGAGGGCCCGGCGCGCCAGGCCGCGGGTGATCTTGCGGGTGACGAAGGTCTCGCCGCGCACCGGGGACTCGTGGTTGAAGAGGATGCCGTTGCAGGCATACATGCCGTACGCCTCGCGGTAGTTCACGGTGATCCAGTAGGCGTAGAGCTTGGCGCAGGCGTACGGCGACCGGGGGTAGAAGGGCGTCTTCTCGGTCTGCGGCGTCTCCTGCACCAGGCCGTAGAGTTCGGAGGTGGAGGCCTGGTAGAAGCGGGCCGTCTTCTCGAGCCCGAGGATGCGGATGGCCTCGAGCAGGCGCAGGGCGCCCAGGGCGTCCACGTTGGCCGTGTACTCGGGCGACTCGAAGGAGACCTTGACGTGGCTCTGCGCCGCGAGGTTGTAGACCTCGTCCGGCTGCACCTCCTGCACCACCCGGATCAGGTTGCAGGCGTCGCTCATGTCCCCGTAGTGGAGAATCAGCCTGCGGCCCAGCTCGTGCGGATCCTGGTAGAGGTGGTCGATGCGGTCGGTGTTGAACAGGGAGGCGCGGCGCTTGATGCCGTGGACCTCGTATCCCTTCTTGAGCAGCATTTCGGCGAGATATGCGCCGTCCTGCCCGGTGATGCCCGTGATGAGCGCGCGTTTCATCGTCGGCTCCTGTTTTGCAGTGCCCGCACCATAGGGGAACCCCACTTCCCAGGCAAGCGCCGGGCATTCTTGCCGGTCCTTTGTCCCTCCCCACGACTGGGCGGACCTATGCGGCGCAGGGCTTTGGCGTGCGCTCAGGCGCCGGGCCGGTCGCGGCCAGGGATGGGCGGGGCACGGAAGCGGGCGGCGAGGTCGGCACCGCTGAAGAAGTCGGAAAGTTGCTGCAATCCCCAGCTCCGGTACTCCTCCCTACTGCATGGGGCGAAGAGTGCATCGAAACATTGCCGCCGAGGAACCCGGTGGCCTTGCATGACGTGCGGTTTCCGCCTCACCCTGGAATTTGCAGGCGGCTCCTGATTTTTTCAGAGACCGCCTGGGGGCTATCAAAATAAAACGAACGGGTGTATTGATTTGTAATCGCAGACTCTCTGCCGAATGGACTGGATTGACGGTCCCTGGATGGAAGAACAGGCGAGAGAGCCTACCCTTCATCAGTTTTCATGAAGGGGACTGCGTCCGTAGGCGATGGGTGCCATGTTCTTTGCGTCGCTTCGAGATGAACCATGTCCTTGATTTTCATGTCTGCCGGTTTGACATGAGGCTGGATGTCGGTTGCGCTTTACAGCCCATCCGTTCTGGGGTAAATGCGCCATCCTTGATGAAAAAAGATCAGGAATACAGTCTGCTTCCCATGTCGCATCGGGCCGGGAACCAGAAATCTTTAATGACATGAATTGCAGTTGGGGATCGATGGACACTGACGCATCGGGCACGGTGGAGCCCCGTTTTTCCGGTTGGAAACCCCGCCTGTCCCGGGAGCTTGCGCGCGTTTCCCGCATCGGCCTGCTCTTCTATCTCGCCCTTTTCCCGTTCGGCATGAGCCTGCGCGAGATCGGCGGCTGGACAGCCACCATAGGCGTGCTGCTGTTCTACATGTTGGATTTCCGCTCCTCCAATGCACGGATGCTGGGACGGCTGTTCTGGATATTCCCGGCCTTCTGGGCCTTTCTCGCCTTCAAGTCCGTGGACTCGATCAGCCCCGGCAGCAGCTGGTACGTCCTCAGAAGCAACCTCCACATGGGCTTCGGCCTCTTCTTCGCAGGACTCGAGTTCGTGCGCACGGAACGCGACATCCGGCTTCCCGTCTACGCCATGGTCGTGTGCGGCTTCATGCAGGGACTGGACGGCGTCTGGCAGGCGATCTCCGGAAAAGATCTCATCCATGGGACGGCGCCCATGGGAGGCAAGCGCCTCACGGGCTCCTTTTCCACCTATCGCGTCGGCAACCTGATCTCACTGTACCTGCCCCCCATGGCTGGACTTTTCTGGGCGCTTCCCAAGCGGATCGCGGCCTCGAGGCGTCTGCTGCTCACCGTGGCGCTCCTGCTTCCCCCCCTCTTTCTGCTCATTGGAGCCCGGACACGCAGCGCCGTCGTCGGTACCGCCGTGGCCTTGATGGTGTCCTGGGCCATCATGAAGCGTTCCTGGTGGAAAGGCATCCTTCTCGTGGCCGTCGTGTGCGCCGGAGTGATGTTCCTCGGCCCGCACCGCTTCACCGTGGAAGGCGTGCTGCAAGACGACCGCATCCGGGAACTCTGGCCGTTCGCCTTGCGGGTTTTCGCCCACTGGCCGTTTCTCGGTTCGGGCATCAACACGTACAACGCCGCTTTCCGCAGCCTCGGACTGCGGCCGATGTTCGAACACATCGACATCCCGCACCCACACAACATCTATCTGCAGCTTCTCTGCGAGACCGGCGTGATCGGCCTCGTCCTGTTCGCCGTTCTCGTCTTCCTGTTCCTGCGCCATGCGCTGCGGCGCATCGTTCCCCAGGCCCGCGCCGGATTGCGCTGGTGGAGGGTTGCCGCGCTGTTCGTGGCCTCCTACGTCGGATATCTCGGCACGGCGGTCAGCGGCCACAGCTTTTTCCGCAACTGGTGGCTGGGCACGGCCACGCTCCTGCTGGGGCTGACCCTCGGCTACTGCGCCGCCTCGTCGCGGCCCCACTTCGCCTCGCCCGGGGAGTCGGCAGAGCGATGAAAGTCGCCGTCGTCCATTACTGGCTGGTCGGCATGCGGGGGGGGGAGCGCGTGCTCGAGGCGCTGCTCGATCTCTATCCCGGGGCGGACATCTACACCCACGTCTACGATCCGCGGGCAGTCTCGGAGAAGATCCGTGCGCACACGGTCCGCACGACCTTCATCGCCCGTCTTCCCTTTGCCGCGAAGCTCTACAAGCACTACCTGCCGCTCATGCCCTTGGCCTTGGAGGCCCTGGACCTCAGCGGCTACGACCTGGTCATCTCGTGCGAGTCCGGACCGGCAAAGGGCGTCCTCGCGCCGTCGAACGCGCTGCACGTCTGCTACTGCCACACGCCCATGCGCTACGTCTGGGACATGTACCACGAGTACCGCGCCAGGGCCGGGTTTCTGGCCCGTCTGAACATGCCCCTGCTGAGCCACTATCTGCGCATCTGGGACGTCTCGGCCGCTGCCAGGGTCGACGCCTTCGCCGCCAACTCGGCGCACGTGGCGCGGAGAATCCGCCGCTGGTACGGCCGACCGGATACGGAAGTCATTCATCCGCCGGTGGAAACCTCGGCCTTCGATCCGTTCCGGCCGCGCGGAGAGCGTTACCTGTTCATCGGCCAGCTCGTGGGGTACAAGCAGGCGGATGTGGCCGTGAAGGCCTTCAATGCGCTCGGCCTGCCGCTGACTGTCATCGGCGGAGGGGCCATGCTCAAAGACCTCAGGCGCATGGCGGGCCCGAACGTCGAAATCCTGGGGCGCCAGCCCTTCCCGGTCCTGCGCGAGCATCTTGCCACCTGTCGTGCCCTGGTCTTTCCCGGGGAGGAGGACTTCGGGCTGGTGCCGGTGGAGGCCATGGCCTCAGGAGCTCCGGTCATCGCATTCGGCCGGGGAGGAGCCACGGAGACGGTGCTCGACGGGAGAACGGGGATCCTCTACCCGGACGGCACGGTCGAAGGGCTGACGGCTGCAGTGCGGCGTTTCGAGTCGCAGGGAGTGGAGTGGGACGCGCAGCGTATCGCCGAGCACGCGGCATCCTTCGATACCGCCGTCTTCAAACGAAAATTCGCAGCAATGCTGGAGCGCAGGCTGTCCGACCATGCATGACGGGAAAAGAATATTCGGTCCCAGGGCCTCGCTCCTGGCCCTGATCCTCCTCGACATCTGCGTGCTCGCCGTCTCAGCCGCCTGCGTCGTGACGCTGCGCTATGTTTTCGGCGGGGGGTTCTCTCTCCACCTCTATCTGGGCCTCTCCTGGATGTTCCTCCTCTATTCCTGCATCGCCGGCTCCATGGGGGTCTATCCCGGCTATCTGCGCACGCCGCCCGAGGAACTCAAGCTCCTGAGCTGGTCGACCTCCCTGTTCTTCCTCATCATCAGCTCCCTGACGTTCCTTTCGCGCGGCGCCGACCAGTACTCGCGTTTGATATTCCTGTGCTCCTGGCTGCTTGCGCTCGTGACCGTGCCCTCGGCCCGCATCCTGGCCAGACGCTGGTTCGGCAGGTATTTCTCCTGGGGGTACCCCTGCGTGCTCATAGGCGGGAGCGAGGGAGTGGGCTGCGTGCTCGAGAACATCAGGCGCGACCGTCGCCAAGGGCTGTGGCCCCTGGCCGTGATGACCGAGACCGGCGCGCCCGTTTCCGGCGAGGAACACCTTCCGGCTGTGTCTTTCGAGGCCCTTCCGCTGATCGCCGCAGACCATCCGCACTGCCACGCGATTCTCATCTTTTCCACGGAACGGGACAGCCCCGAACCGGACGTCATCGAGCAGCTCAGCTTCCACTTCAAGCACGTCCTGCTTTCCTCGGCCAAGGTGAGCCAGCTCTCGCTCTGGGTCAGGGGCGTGGACGTGGGCGGGGGAACGTTTCTCAAGACCTATTTCAAGCTTCTCGATCCCAACAGGATGCGGCTCAAGCGCCTCTTCGACATCGTGCTGTGCGCGTTCGGGAGCATCGTCGCCCTGCCCGTGACCGGGCTCATCGCCCTGTGCATCAAGCTCGACAGTCCCGGCCCGGTCTTTTTCCGCCAGACGCGGCTGGGGCAGGGCGGAAAGGAATTCCAGATTTTCAAGTTCCGCACCATGCGTTGCGATGCGCAGGCCTGCCTCGACTCGATGCTGGCCGAGGATCCGGAACTGGCTGCGGAATGGAAAAAGAACCAGAAGCTCGAGCGCGACCCGCGCATCACGCGGGTGGGCCGCTTCCTGCGCTGCACGAGCCTCGACGAACTGCCGCAGTTCTTCAACGTGATCCGGGGAGAGATGAGCCTTGTCGGGCCACGTCCCATCGTCGCGGGTGAAATCGAGAAATACGGCAAGGAATTCGTTGTCTACAAGCGTCTCAAGCCGGGCATCTCCGGTCTGTGGCAGGTCTCGGGGCGCAACCGCACGAGCTACGAGCGCCGTGTAGGGATGGACGTCTACTACGCGCGGAACTGGTCGGTCTGGATGGACATCTGGATTCTGGCCAAGACCGTCCAGGAAATCATTCAGCGCGGGGGAATCTAGGGCACGGAACCCGTTCCTGCGCGCAAGGGGCCGGTCCCCGAACGAAGAAGCCGCCGTCCGGACTCACCGGGCGGCGGCTTCTTCGTTGTCGCGGACGAGGCGGGCACGCTGGGCGAGAAGACGATGACCGCCGACACATGCCGGGCATCAAGGGCGGCTGGGGAGAGGGGGAAAGGCGGAAATCTAGCGGCCCACGGCCTCCCTGAGCACCCGGCCGATGCGGGCGATGGCCAGGTTGGCGTCCTGCACGGAGGCTTCGGTCTGGGTGATGTAGATGGCGACGACGAGGGGGCTTCGCTTTGGAGGCCAGACCACGGCGAGGATGGAGCGCGAGCCGTGGCCGCCGGAGCCGGTCTTGTCCGCGATCCGCCAATCCGGCGGCAGGGCGGCCCGCAGCAGGCCGTCCGCCACCTGGTCGTGCAGCATCCAGTCCGTGAGCGCGGCGCGGGAGGAGGGCGCGAGCGCGTCGCCGAGCACGACCCGGGCAAGGCTCGCGGCGGCGGCCGCGGGTGTCGTCGTGTCGCGCGGGTCGCCCGGCGCGGCCTCGTTCAGCTCGGGCTCGGCGCGGTCGAGCCGGGTCACGCCGTCCCCGATGGAGCGCATGAAGGCCGTGACCGCGGCCGGGCCCCCGGCCGCATCCACGACCACGTTGCCCGCCGTGTTGTCGCTGTAGCTGACCGAGGCGCGGCAGACCTCTGACAGCGTCATGGTCTCCGGCGCGAGGTGCTTTTTCGTGATCGGCGAGTAGACCACCAGCATGGACTCGGTGATCGAGACGCGCCGGTCCGGCGCGAGGACTCCGGCGTCGACCCGCGCGAGCAGCGCCGCGCACGCGAAGACCTTGTGCGTGCTGTTCAGCGGGAAGCGCTCGTCGCCCCTGTACTGCCAGACGTCGCCGCCGTTCGTGTCGCTGACCGCCATGCCGATCCTGGCGTGCAGTGCCGCCTCCTCATTTTGCACGGCTTCGGCGAGCCGCGCGGTGTCCATGGTATCTGCGCTGGCAGTGCTCTCCAGGGCGAAGGCCCGTGCGGCGGGAAGCACGGCGCCGAGGCCGAGGCAGAGGCCGAGACAGAGGCAGGCGACGGCGAGACGCAGCAAAATGCGGATGCGCACGTGGAGCTCCTGGCGGTTGATAAGGGGATGGCCTCGGGGGACGTTCAGCAGGTCTCGGC
Organism: Desulfovibrio sp. X2; assembly: GCF_000422205.1. Lineage (NCBI taxonomy): Bacteria > Pseudomonadati > Thermodesulfobacteriota > Desulfovibrionia > Desulfovibrionales > Desulfovibrionaceae > Desulfovibrio > Desulfovibrio sp. X2. Next base: position 199,381 of record NZ_ATHV01000065.1, on the reverse strand, counting down.
GCGGACGGCGCCCTGCGCGTCGTGCGAGAGACGCACGCGCATCTCTCCGGCCTTCACCGCGGTGCCCGCGACCTGGATCGTCACCGGGCGCCCGTCCGCGCGGTGCACCACGACCTCGACCACGCCTTCTTTGCCCATGGCCACGCCCTGCCGACCGCAGTAGGCCGTCCGCGGCGCATCCGGCAGGATGCCGTAGCGGGAGAGGTAGGCGCCGCAGGGGCCGTTGCCGTTGCCCGTGACCGGATCCTCGTCGATCCCGGAGATCGGCGCGAACATCCGGCCGCTCGTCAGGCACGGGTCGTCCGGGCCGTTCATGGCGAAGACGAAATAGCCGTTGCACCCCGTCTTTCGGCTGACGGCCACGAGCGCCGCCATGTCCGGCGCCAGCGCGTCGAGCGTCCGTACCGAGCGGATGGGGACCATGACCTTGGAATGGCCGGTGGAGACCTCCTGCACGGGCAGGTCCGGGACGAGATCGTCCTCGCGAAGGCCGAGCGCCGCGAGGATCGCGGCCCTGGTCGGGGAGTCGTACGGGGGCGTGAAGGCGACGGCCCCCTGGGTCATGACGATCTTCTTCCTGCCGTTTGTGCCCGTGATGTCCACGGGCAGGATGCCCGCGCCGATCTTGGCCACCACCCGGCCGCTTTCGATGCCCAGGGCCTCGGAGCGCGCGAAGTGCGAGGCGATGGTCGCGTGTCCGCAGCTGGGCACCTCGGTCGTGGGCGTGAAGTAGCGCACCCGAAGCTCGTATTCGGCAGGCTGCGCCACGGGGAGCATGAACGCCGTCTCGGACACGTTCACCAGCGCGGCCACGGCCTGCATCTCCCGCGCATCCAGCCCCAAGGCGTCCAGCACCACCCCGGCGCGGTTCCCCTTGCCGGGCACGGCGGTGAAGGCGTCGACCAGCAGAACGGTGATTTCCTTATTCATGGCAGGCTTCTATCGCTTCGCCGAAAGACGCGCAAGCATGCACGTCGGCCGCTCTACGGGTGCCAGCGAAAGCACCCGAGCGGCTTGCTGCTGATCGGAGGTCGTTCCTTGTCGTGAAAGGAGGAGCTGAAAATGATCGAATTTTGACCCGCGTGTCCGCCATTTGCCGGATCTTCAGGGAAAAGTGATGCGCCTGGGGCAGGCTTTTGTGGTGTGGATAGCTCAGATTGGCTGCTAGGTGAAGTTGTGGATTCCGCGCATGAAGACGCTACAAACTCCGCGGTCAGCTCCTTCGTTCACAGAAGGTCTCGCAGAAGACGTCGGTCCGGGCCACGACTCCTGATCCCGCCGCTTGCAAGGCCGCCGGCCGAGCACCTTTGGGATGGACATGGAGTCCGGTTTTCAGCGCAGCTTCATCTCCGGCATAGTTGACAGCCATGAGGAAGCTCCAATCTGCTCCAAATCCGTATGGCCAAAGGCTTGCTAGTCATGAGGAATGGCGGTAAAATTACAACTCAATGTATTAAAACGCTGGATATCCAGTTGTGAAGATACGAAGTCGTCTAGAGCAGTCCGTTACAACGTGGGTATGTTGAAAACAATTTCGGAAGTCTTTTGGGCGATTCATTAGTGCACCCATATATCGGCAATATTTTGCTGTCCGCGACGAGCAGGCCTTTTTCGAAGATCGTCATCGCAAACGATGGCGACAGATGGTCATTGCATTGGGACGTAGTCTATCTAGAGAGGATCTTGTCCGCTGCCGGATTGAATCCGACCATCAGAAACTGGCCAGGAATTATTGGTCAAAAGATTTTTCATGTGAGTAGATATATTCTGCTCAAGCCGAAGTTGCATCTGCATGGCTTGAACAGGGTGACGCTTGCCTATTACCACGGATATCCTGGCACCGGATCCGAGATGTCCGACCGCTGTTATGCAGCTGTAAGACGATATCATCATAGAATATCGAGGATCCAGGTCACGCACGCGAGGATGCATGATTGTCTGCTCGAGACGGGCATGGCGGCTGATAAGATCCATCGCATATATATTGCTGTGGATACCTCGACTTTTACTCCGGCCACCTCGGAATCCCGCGATATGGCTCGGCGGTCCTTGGGGGTGCCTCGGGACGCCGTGGTCGTCGGCTCCTTCCAGAAGGACGGCGAGGGCTGGGGCGAGGGGAACGTCGCGAAGTCCATCAAGGGGCCGGACATCTTCGTCGAAACCATGCGCTGCCTGAAGGCCGACATACCCGAACTCCACGTGCTGCTGACCGGTCCGGCCCGCGGATATGTCAAGGCTGGCCTCGCCGCCGCTGAGATTCCCTTCACCCATGTCTATCTCCAGGACTACATGGAGCTTCCTGCCGTGTACCATGCCCTGGACGCTTATCTCGTCAGTTCGCGGGAGGAGGGGGGGCCAAAGGCGGTGCTCGAGAGCATGGCCTCCGGCATTCCGCTCGTGACCACGCCGGTGGGGCAGGCCACCGAACTCGTGCAGCACGGGCGAAACGGCCTGCTCGCCGAGGGATTTTCCCCGGAAGAATTGGCGGAGCTGTGCCGTAGCGCCTTGCTGGACGGTTCCCTGCGCGAGACGCTCGTGGCTGAAGGTCTGCATACTGCGCAGAACAATTCGTATGATAGTCAGGTGGAAGCCTGGAAGCACTTCTTTTCCGAGGATTGATGCATTCTTCGGGATCAGCGGCGCTTCGTGGGAACGGCCCGGAATATGTTCCGCCACGGTGCGACGGTCGTTTGACAAGGGTGAGGAAATTCCGTTCTTGTTGGGCCGCTGCGGCGAAGACCGTTCCAGGACAACCTGGGGGGAGCCCCGCTGCATCGTTTGTGTTGATTCCGGGAAGGGGGAACCGAAGGAAATGGATCCGCGCCAGCCGCTCGTCTCGGTCGTGATGAGCGTATACAACGGCGAGCGCCATCTGGCTGATTGCCTGCGCTCCGTGCTCGGGCAGAGTCTCGGGGAGTTTGAATTCCTCATCGTTGACGACGGCTCACGGGATGAGACCCGTTCCATCCTTGAGGAATTTGCCGCGCGTGATTCCCGCATCCGTATCATCCGTCAAGAGAACACCGGCCTGACCCGAGCGCTCAACACCGCCCTGGAGCTGGCTCGAGGCGAGTATGTGGCGCGCATCGACGCGGACGACGTCTGGCTGCCGGAAAAACTCGCGCTGCAGGTTGCGGCCTTCGAGGCCAATCCGCGGCTCGGCCTGCTGGGGACCGCCTACCGGACGATCGACGAAGCCGGGGAGCCTACACCGGACGATACGGTCCCGCTCCTCGTGGATGACGCGGCGATCCGGCGGGCCATGATCTGCTTCAATCCCTTTTCCCATTCCTCCGTCATGTTCCGGCGCAAGCTCGTGACAGTGTGCGGCTCGTACGACGAGCGCTTCGCCCTGGCCCAGGACTATGAGTGCTGGTTTCGTTTTCTGGAGCGGGCGGAGGGAGGGAACCTGCCCGACGTGCTGACCTGGCGCAGGGACTCGCCGGGCATGCTCTCGCGCAGTCGCGAGGCGCGCCAACGTCGCTACGCGCTGCGCGCGAAACTCCTGCACCTGCGCAGCTGGAAAGGATTCTGGCGGCCCGTGCGTTATCTTGTGAAGGATCTCGCTGTGGTCTGCCTGCCACCGCCGCTGCGCACCCGTGCCCGGCTGGCCGCGGCCGGACTGCGCGACCTGAAGACTTCCGGGGATTGATGCGCATGGGACTCCGGGTCCTGGAAATCACACTGAGCGCCGCCATCGGCGGCGGTCCGGAGCATGTGGATCAGCTTCTGCGGAATCTTCCCTCTGACGTGGAGACGCTCGTGGCCGCCCCCCGGGACTATCCCTACTGGGAGCGCTACGCGGCACGCGTGGGAGCGTCGAAGATGCTCCAGCTTCCGCACCGGAGGTTCCGCCCAGGGGCCCTGCTCGCGCTGGCCCGATTTGCCCGCGCGCGTCATGTCGACATCTTGCATTCTCACGGCAAGGGTGCCGGGCTCTATGGCCGCCTGGCCTCCCTGCTCACTGGCATCCCATGCGTGCATACCTTCCATGGTATCCACATCGGCGGCATGGGCCGAATCGGCCGGGCCGCCTACCTCCGGCTCGAAACCTTCCTGGGGCGCCGGACAGCGCGCTGCATCGCGGTTTCGCGGGGCGAGCGCGACCAGGCCCTGTCCCTGGGCTTCGCTCCCTCCTCGTCGCTTCGTCTGATCGAGAACGGCGTTGCCCTCTCCTCTTCTCCGCGCGAGGCGGTTTTTCCAGAGGCTCGGCCGTGCTCTGTAGTGCAGGCCACACGCTTCGACTATGCGAAGAACAGCGGGCTGCTCGTGGATGTCGCCCGCGCCTTGCGGGACTTCGGCCGCCTGGACGACTTCGTCTTCACGCTGCTCGGGGACGGGAATGGCAGGGAAGAGGTGCGGCAGGCCGCCGAGGCGGCTGGAGTGGCGCACCGTTTCGTTTTCAAGGGGATGGTCGAGGACGTGCGGCCGTTCCTGCGCGAAGCGTTCTGCTACCTGTCTACCTCACGCTGGGAGGGGCTGCCCCTGTCCGTCCTGGAATCCCTGGCCGAAGGGCTTCCCGTGGTGGCGAGCGACGTGGTCGGCAACAGGGACTGCGTCCGACCGGGCAAAGTCGGCTTCCTCTATCCCCTCGATTCGCCGCGCCAGGCGGCCGAGGCACTCCTGACGCTTCGGGACGCCCCGACCCTGTGGGTCGCGTTTTCCCGGAACGCGAGTCAGGAGTGCGCGCGCCTGTACGACGTCGCGCTCATGGCGGAAAAGATTCGGAGCGTCTATGAGGAGGTGCGCGCGGAGAGATGCCCCTGTTGACGGAGCATGGTCCGGCGTTGCGATTTAGGAAAGCTTCGCTCTTGCCCTGGCCAGGAAGACGCGGCTCGCAAACAGTGCTCGAGTGGTCCGGCCGACCCTCTTGAGGCGCTGTCCGCGCACGGCCTCAGGCACCGTTTCGAGCAGGAAGCGCGCATAGGCGTCCGCGATCTCCGCGAGCGGCGCGACCGCGATGCGGGCCCGGTACTCGGCCAGTCGGGCGGCAAGGTCGCCGAGCAGCTCGGGGATCTCCTCGTCGCGCGTGAACATTCTGCCGCCTTCTCCCACCAGCTCAGGGTTCGACGATCCTGCGAAAGCCAGGACAGGCAGGCCGCTGTGCAGCCCTTCGAGCAGGGCGTTGGAACAGCACTCGACCCTGGAGGGGAAGAAGAAGACGTGGTGGCGGCGCAGCTCTTCGCCGAGCTCCGAGTGCCCAAGGAGGGGGAGGCGTCTGATGTTCCTGAATTCGTGTCGCGCGTTCCCGATGAGGGTCACCTCGTAGCGCGCGAAATCGAGGTGTTCGTCCATCCAGACGAGGGAGGACAGTCCTTTCTGTGGGTTGACCGACCAGGCCGTGCTCACGATGCGCATCTTGCCGTCTTCGGCCGCAGGGATGAGGCCCCTGGCGGGGTGGAACAGGGCGGGATCCGGGGCGTTATGGATGACGGCCGTGAGCGGTCCTGTACGCAGTCCGTGGCGGGCGTTGCTCGCCCGGCTCCAGAGCGATTGGAAGATAGTGGCGTCGGCATAGTATTTGTTGACGAGATTGGCGATCGTATGCCGGGGATCGTGGCGGACGTTGTAGGCGCGGATGGGGCCGTCGATGCGGTGCGCGCACGGGGTGCGGGGGAATTCGCGGCGGAGCCTCGCCAGCTCGGCCACGGCATGATGGCTGTTGCACAGGAAGACATCCGCTGCGCCGGGCTCGCTGGCCAGCAGGCCGCGCCGCGCGAATTCGTCGTGCAGCACCTGCAGGAATTTCGCACCGCCGCCCCCTGTGGCGCGCAGGTCGGGAACGATGAAGTAAATGCCGCTCATGCGTCGTCCGTGTCCGTCCGCCGCGCCAGGGCGAGCGAACCGGTCGTGAAATCCGCAAGTTTCGGGAAGAGGCGGGCCGTGGGCTCGTCCAGACGCCACAGGAGACAGACGAGCGGGGCGAGCGCCAGTCCGGCACAGATCCGCCGCGTGCGACCGGGCTGAATGTCCGCGAGGTACTTGATGATGTTTGCCGCCACGCCGAAACCGTGCGCCTGAACGCACAACTGCTCGACTCGAAATCCGGCCCGGCCGAGCATCGTCCTGATCCCGGCGGGGGACCAGCGCCAGCAGTCGTAGGGACAGTCCTGGCGGTGGATGAACGGCATGCTGAAGATCAGGCTGCCGCCCGGGCGAAGCACGCGCAGCATCTCCCGCAGGGCTTGGGCAGGATCGGGGATGTATTCGGCGACCTCAAGGCAGAGGACGGTGTCGTAGCTCGCGTCCGCGAAGGGCAGTGCCTCGGCGTTGGCGCAGATGTGGGGGCTGCGGTGGGGGGAAATGTCGAGGTAATGCCAGAAGGCCGCCTCGCTCACCGGGGGCACGAAGGTGCCGCGTCGGCCACCGCGCCCCGCGCCGATCTCGAGCACCCGGCCCCGCATGTCCGCGCGTACGGACATGAGATCCCGGTCCAGATGCGCCCGCCGCACCGAAGTCTGCAGCCAGCGGGAAAATGCGTGCGCCCACTGCATCATGGCCTCGAATCCTCCCCGGGCCCACCACTCCTGTTTTCGGCCAGCCGCCGCACGGTCACGAAACGGGCCGGGCCGTTGTCGTCGAGCAGGCGCTCGACCCATGCCGTGCCCTCCCGGGCCACCTCCCGGTCATGAAATGCCAGCACGCCCCTGTTGCCGACGATATGGAGCCCTGCCTCGTCGCGTGGGGACGTGGCACACGAAACGTAACGCAGTCCATGACGAGCCGCCATGGGCAGGGTCTGCGGCAGGAAGGTGTTTCCCGGCGGCACGAAGGTCACGACTTCATCGCCCAGCCAGTCCTGAAGGATCCGTTGAGCCCGCGCGATGTGCTCCTCATGCTCGGCGAGGGGCAGGAGCGGAGTGAACTCACGGTGGAATTCCCTGTTGCCCCGCAGGAGCCGGGGCCGGAACAGCCGGTCCTTGAGGATGCAGTGCGTCAGACCGTGGTTGGCTATCTCCACCAGTCCGGCCCGGGCCCCCTCGCGCAGCCGCCTGGCCGCCTCGGGAAATTTTTCGGGGTAGGGGACCAGCCGCCCGTCGTCCTCCACCCAGCAGGCAGTCACCGCGACGGTGCAGCGTGCCTCCCGCAGTTCCAGAAGACGGAATATCCGGTCCCAGTCCGCCGCATCAAGCTCCCGGTATCGCCCCCAGGCGCGCAGGCCGGGAAGATACTTCGCGAAGAGCCAGTTGCCCGAGACGACCGGCTGTCCGGCCACGCGCAGCCGCCAGTTCGAGTAGACCTCGTTGCGCTTCGAGGCGGCTCCCACATCGTCCATGCGCAGGGCGAAGATTTTTTCCGTGCTCATGAGGACCGTCCTGGAAAAGAAGCCGAGATGCGGGCGCCGTCCTGGAGGGTGTCCCACGCCTTGGCGGGATTTCTCATGGTGGCCGGATTACCTTTTCCGTCCGATGCACAGTCCGATGGACTCCGCGGGACGGCTCATGTCTCCGTGCTCGATGCGCAGGGCGTTCTCGAGATACGCGAGCGTCTCGTCGCGCTCCGCCAAGCCGGCGGGCGTGTCGAGTTCCTCGGCGTCCGAAAGGATGTAGTCGAACGCGAACAGACCACCTTCGTTCAGATGGTCGAGCAGATGCTTCGCGACCGTCAGCGGCTTGTGCAGATGTTCGAAGACTGTCGTGATCACGATGGCGTCGAATTTTCCCATCCCCTCCAAGGGAGCGTCGAGCCTGTCCGGGGAGATGACGGGCATGCTTTCCACGGCCGCGTCGCCGGCGTAAGTGTACCTGGCGAAGTGGAAGGGAAAGTTCGGGATGTCCGTGAGCACCCACGAGGCTCGGACATGGCTGAAGCAGTCCCGCCAGTTGCGGTAGTACGGGGCGAGGGAACAGCCGTATTCCAGGACCCGCATGCCGGGCTTCAGCCTGCGCAGCAGGTGATGGCCGCGCAACGGCCGCACGGCTATGCCGTACACGTAAGAAAACGTCGAGAAGAGGTTGCGCGGGGTCTGCCAGTTCGCGACGTGGCGCCTGGCATCGCTCCATTCGAGGTCTCCGTGGTGCTGGAAACGGACACGGTAGGCATGGCGCAGGGCATGGAAGTCCGCCACGCAGAGCGGCCGAGCACCGAGACAGTGTTCCCAGTAAGCGTTGAATTCGTCGAACCAGCCACGCGCGAGTCCGGTCATGGCCGCTGCCTCGAGCCGCTTGCTCTTCTGCAGCAGGGCCGTGGTCCAGAAGCGGAGGAAGTTCGTCGCGGCGAGTCGGCGGCGGGATCGTTTCTGGACCGTCTGGAGCCAAGCGTCCTGGAGCGCGTACGCGGCCGGCAGGTCGATCCGGATATCCTCGTAGTCGTTGCCTCCCGGGAGCCTCGGGCATCTATCTCCCATCGCCGCCTCCCTTCTCGAGCAGCAGGCCGTACTGTCCGCCGAAGCGGGCATAACCGTCCGGAAGATTCTTGCGCGATACGGTCCAGGAGAGCAGGGCGAAACCCGTCTCCCTGGCGATCTTGCGCGCGAACGGAAGCGTCACGCGGAGGTTGGTCTCATTCACCTTGGCGGCGAGCTCCTTGTATCCCCCGCGCAGGGAAAGGCGCTCCATGGCCATGTCCGCCGCGAGGAGGAGCCTGGAAGAGCGGTTCGCGGACAGCCTGCAGTGCCGCCCGACGTAAAGCATCGCGAGGCCCCCGGGGCGCAGGACGCGGAATGTCTCGGCGAAATACCGCTTCATGATTTCTATGCGCTCGACGTGCTGGAGAACGATGAAGGAGTACACCGCATCGAACGACGCGTCCTCAAACGGGATGGAACTGCCGTCCGTGCGGCGGAGTTCGACCCCTGCCGCGCATCGCCGTGCGAGGATCTCCTTCACGCGGGGCAGCTGGTCGTGGATGTCCGTGCCGGCTGCCCGCCCGAAATAGCCTGCTGCCGCGCTCAGCAGACGGCCCCCGCCGCAGCCGATTTCCAGGACTCGCTGCGTGTGCGGTTCGCGCATGCGCGGCAGGAGATGACGCGCGACATGGTACGCGAAGTCCCACTTCGCCCGTACCATCGAGCTTTCCATGTCGGCATCGTTGTTGAACCACCCGAAGAAGTCGTCCTGCCCGGCCTCGGCCGCGCTCGCGATCTCCTCCCGGAAGCCGACGATGTGCCCCCGCGTCTCGATATCCTTGCCGATGCCCATCAGATCTGTCCTTCGCGCTGGCGACGTGGCGCAGCTGTCATCGCGTGAACTGCATGTCATACAGCTTCTTGAACGTCACGCTCTTCCTCAGGAGTTCGTCGCAGCTGCCGATGGCCTCGATGATGCCGCCCGTTACGACGACGATGCGGTCGGCCTTGAGGATCGTGGACAGGCGGTGCGCGATGACGATCGCCGTGTTGCCCTGGATGGACGACTCGAGCGCCTGCTGGACCTGGATCTCGGACTCCGAGTCGAGCGAGCTCGTGGCCTCGTCGAGGATCAGGATGTCTGGCCGCCCCGCGACGGCGCGCGCGATGCAGATGCGCTGCCGCTGCCCGCCGGACAGCATCACGCCGCGCTCTCCCACGACCGTGTCGTATCCCTCGGACAGCTCGGAAATGAAGCCGTGCGCGTTGGCGATCTTCGCGGCTCGCTCGACGTCCTCCCGCGACAGCCCCTCGCGGCCGTAGGTGATGTTTTCCTCGATGGAGCAGTTGAAGAGAAGGGGTTCCTGTGGAACCACGCCGAAGAGATCGCGATAACTCTTCTGCGTGAACTCCCTCACGTCCATCCCGTCGAGCAGCACGGCTCCCTTGCCCGGGTCCATGAAGCGCAGGAAAATGTCCGCGAGGGTGGATTTCCCTCCGCCGCTCGGGCCGACCAGGGCGACCATTTCGCCCTTGTGGATGGTCAGGGAGAAGTCTCGGATCACCGGAGTGGCCGTGTCGTAGCCGAATTCGACGTCTTGAAGCGCGAGCGTCTTTTCCAGATGAGGGGCGGTGCGGACCCCGTCCACGACGCGCGGCTTCACGCTCAGGAGCTCGAAGATGCGCTCCATGCTGGCCATCATGTTCTGCACCGTGGTGACGGTGCCGGCCATCTGGCCGAGCGGGGTCATCATCGCCTTGCCGACGAAGATGAAGAGCAGGAACGTCGCCGCATCCATGGTCTTGTTCTGCATTGCCACGGCCGCGATGACGAGGAAGGCTATCTCGAGGCCGTTGTTGAGCACTTCCCTGAATGGCGTCTCGATGTTCTTCCATTTGCCGAAGGCCATCTGGGCCGGAATGACCCGGTCGATCAGGCCGCGGATCCTTCTCTGCTCGACGTCTTCCGCGGTGAAGGACTTCACCACCCTGATCCCGACGATGATCTCGTGCAGCTTGGCCTTGAAGTCGCCGAGGATCGTGAACTGCTGGCGCAGGTTGCGGCGGATGCGGCCCATGAGGACCTTGGAGAGGAGATAGTGCATGCCGAAGGCGGCGAGACCGGCCGTCACGAGGGAGGGGCTGGCCCGGAAGAGCAGGGTGCCGTAGAACGCGATGAGCGGCGGAGCGACGAACAGGGGGATGACGAGTCCCTCGAAGCCGTAGGTCGCCGAGTTGACGTCGGTGTCGAGGCGCGAGATGAGCTCGCCCGCTCGCTGGTCGGCGAAGAAGCCCAGGGGCTGCCCGAGAATGTGGCGGAAGACGTCCAGCTGGATGTAGGCCGCAGTCGTCACGCGCAGGCGCAGGGCCAGCATGTAGCTGCCGAAGGCGCACAGCCCCTTGAACAGGGCGACCAGGATGTAGCCGGCACCCAGGAGCAGGATGCACCGCATGACGCTCATGTCGCCGCCGAGCAGGCGCAGGAGCGGTTTGCTGAGATCCTTCAGGCTGAACGAGCCGCCAGAGGAGACCGCGCCTGCGAAGGCCACCTTGCCCTTGACCGCCAGGTCGATGATCGGCGCGATGATCGCGGGCATCGCCGCGGAGGCGACCAGGACAAGAAAGTTGCACAGAAGCAGCCAGAGGAGAATCTTCCAGAGCGGGCGGGCGTACTTCCGGAACAGCCATGCGACACGCCCGAGGTCGGACGTTGGGTACCTCATGTTCATGTACGCTCTGAATTCCTGGTCTGGATAAGGTTCTGGACGAAGAGCCAGTCTGCCTTCATGGAAGCATCTCGACGGATCGGGCGGTGCGGCATGCCGATTCCAACACGGGAGACAGCTTGAACGGAAAGTGAACCCGCACGGACTGGTCTATTTGCCTGCGAGTAGTCTTTATTTCTGAATCTGTCAATCATGTTGCGGCGTTGGTATGAATGTCGATGTATGTTGCGGAGCCCAGTGCGGCCTGGTGCGTCAGCAGCGGCGCGCGCGAGACGTTCCGTCATGAAAACAGGAAAGCGGCGCGGCAGTCCGTAGCGGAAGAAATTGACATGCGTTCGAGGACTGTGGTGCGCAATGACGCATCGTCGTCGAATCACTTCCATGCCGCGAGAGCCTCGGACTCACTTCAGCAATTCGAACGTCAGGGGTGTTCCTTTGGCGATATCAGCGGCCGCGCGACGGCTGAGCACCATGGCCAGATGACGCGGGTGCAGGCCGTATCCCGGGCGAATGGAGCGCACGTTGTCTGGTGTGAACGGCTCGCCGTCCTTGATGTCCGCAACGGCGAAGAGCGAGCGTTTGAAGACCGCTGACGCCCGTTGTTTCGGCGTCTGCTCGTAGCAGACCCGGCCCAGGGCGACTTCGGCCGAGCGGATGTCTCGCACCATCTGGCCGAACTCGTACGGCTCCATGGAGAACTCGCTGTCCGGCCCGCCGTCCGCCCGGGACAGGGTGAAGTGCTTCTCAATGATGCATGCGCCGAGGGCCACGGCGGCGACGGCCACGGCGCTGCCCATGGTGTGGTCCGAAAGTCCGGCCGGGCAGTCGAACGCCTCGGCCATGTGGGGGATGGTGCGCAGGTTGGCCTCCTCCGGAGGGGCTGGGTAGGCCGAGGTGCACTTGAGAAGCGCGACGCCGCCCGAGCCGTTCACGCGCAAGGTCCGCACGGCCTCGTCGATGTCCGCGAGCGTGGCCATGCCCGTGGACAGGATGACCGGCTTGCCGGTGGAGGCGATCTTCTCGAGAAGCGGGATGTCCCCGTTCTCGAAGCTCGCGACCTTGTGGCAGGGGACGCCCATCTCCTCGAGAAAGTCGACTGCCGAGGCGTCGAAGGGGGTGGAGAAGCAGTCCATCCCGAGGTCGTTGGCCAGGGCCTTCAGGCGCGGTTGCCACTCCCAGGGAGTGTAGGCCTCCTGGTAGAGGTCGTGCAGCGTCCTGCCTTCCCACAGTGTCCCCTTGATGCGGAAATACTCGTTGTCGCAGGGGATGGTCAGCGTGTCCGCGGTATAGGTCTGCAGCTTGATCGCATCCGCGCCCGCCTCGGCGGCGGCGCGGACGATCCGCTCCGCGCGCTCGATGTCGTGGTTGTGGTTGGCGCTCATCTCCGCGATCACGTAGCAGGGCCCGCCGCGTCCGATGGTGCGCGGGCCGTGCACGGAAGAAAGTTCGATGGATGCGCTCATGACTCGTCTCCCTCCCTGGTGGTGATGGCCGTGCGAGACCCGTCCGGAGCGCGCTCGAACGCGAAACGGAGCGCGCTCCTCCCCTTGTATTCGCCCGTTCCCTCGGGAGTGAACCCCGCCCCGGCGAAGGCGCGCAGCGAGGCGACGTTCTCGGGCAATATCCAGGCCGTCACTCGCCGCAGTCCGGGCGTGCCGCAAAAGGCCAGGCGGCACGATTCGCGGATGAGAAGCGCGCCGAGCCCCTTGCCGCGCTGCGGAGAAGACAAGGCGACCGAGATGACGGCCGCGTCCTCCCCCGCGCGATCGAAACGAACATATCCCGCGGGACCGTCCGCGTCCTCCGTCTCGGCGACGTAGAACGGCCCCCGTTCCCCGGCCAGTCTGTCGGCGAACCACGCCTCGTGGTCGGAGGGGGCGATGGGATCGGGCGAGAACGACCAGCGGCGCACGCCCGCATCGTTGGCGATGTCGAGGATCGCGCGACTGTCGGATGGACGGGCCGGACGCAGGCGAAAGGTCTTGCGCATGAGCTGGTCGATGACCCGCGCCGCGCCGTCTCCATCGACCAACCGGCGCCCGGCCTCGCTCGCCCCGGCGCGGGCGGCGGCATTCACGATCATGCGGCGGAGCGTCTCGTGATTCAATTCGTCCGCCACGCCGAGCGTGGCCAAGCCCGTGGCGATTCCTACCTGATTTTCTGCCACCACCGTGGTCAGGAAGGGCACGCCGAGGCAGCAGAGTTCCCAGCAGGTGGAGCCCCCGGCGCTCACGGCCAAGTCGGTTTGCAGAAGGAGTCCCGGCATGTCGTTCACGCCGGAGAGTATCTCGAGCCGCGCGGGCGTGTCGGCCAGTGCCGCCCGTATCCGGTCGTGTGCCATGCTTCCGGCAATGACGCGAAGTTCGACACCTCGCAGTTCCTCCTGGGCGAAAAACGGGGCGATGCGCGTGAGATGGCCGGAGAAGTCGCCCCCCCCCAGAGTGAGCAGGAGATTTTCGAGATGTGGTGCCAGATTGCGCTTCCGGGCAGCGTCGCGCGCAAGACGAAACTCCGCGCGCAGCAGCGCATGCCTCGGACCGAGCAGGCGGCAGCCGATCTCTCCCTGGTAGGAGAGGCTTTCAGCGCCGATGTTCTGGTTCAGCAGGATGTCCGCGTGGTATTCGGACAGGTGGGCGTAATCGTCGACGACCAGGAGGTGATAGCCCTCGGCGCGCACAGCGCGGTGGCATTCGGGCGTGAAGTGGTAGCCGTCCAGGATGCACCATGCCGCGCTGCCGTCGGGGTCGCAGGTCGCGATCTGGGCGAGCAGGGCGCCGGGTTTTTCGCGTTCCGGCGCATTTCCCTCGAGTTCATAGAACGCGACACCCTCGCGCGCCAGCCGTTGTCTGAGCCAGGGCACGGTCGTCCGCGTGGCGATGAGGACGTCCAGGCCACGCTCCCTTGCCGCCCGCGCCAGAGCCATGCAGCGCATCACGTGGCCCGTGCCCATGCGCGGCGCAGCATCGGCGCGGATGACTATGTGCCGACGGGGGGGCATCTCCGTTCCGGCTCCGCTCGGCCTCAGTCGAGAAGGCGCGCCACGCGCCCCACGTCCGTCCTGCTCATGCCCGGCCACAGCGGCAGGCTCAGGATTTCGCGATAGGCGGCCTCGGCCGCGGGGCAGAGCCCCTCATGCGTGCCGAGCCGCTCCCGGTAGTAGGGGTGCAGGTGCACGGGAACGTAGTGGACGTTTGCCCCGACACCGTTTCCGCGAAGCCGCTTGAACGCCTCGTCCCGCACGGGATGGCGCACGACGTAGAGGTGGTAGGCGTGCTCCGTGTCCGCGCGACGCGCCAGGGGGCGGGCCGACGAACCGGTCAGGGCCGCGTCGTAGGCCGCCGCGAGCTCTCTGCGCCTCGCAAGCCAGCCGGGCAGCTTGCCGAGTTGCGAGGAGCCGAGCGCGCACTGGATGTCCGTGATGCGGTAATTGAATCCAAGATCGGTCATCTCGTAGAACCAGCCGCCGGCCTTCTCGCGCTGGCGCGCGTCCGTGGTGATGCCGTGGTTGCGAAAGGTCCTCATCCGATGCGCGAGCTCCGCGTCGTCGGTCAGGCACATGCCGCCCTCGCCCGTGGTGACGTGCTTGACCGGATGAAAGCTGAAGACGGTGACGTCGGCCAGGGTGCCCACTTTGCGGCCTTTGTCCGTGCCGCCGATGCTGTGGCAGGCGTCCGCCACTAGGGCCAGCCCGTGGCGGTCTGCCAGGGCCCGCAGGGCGTCCCAGTCACAGGGCTGCCCGGCGTAGTCCACGGCGATGATCGCCCGCGTGCGCGGCGTGATCGCCGCCTCGGCCGCGGCCGGGTCGAGCAGCAGTGTGCCCGCGTCAACGTCCGCGAAGACCGGTGTCGCGCCGCAGTAGAGCACGCAGTTCGCCGAGGCGGCGAAGGTCATGGGGGGGACCACGACCTCGTCGCCCGGTCCGATGCCTAGGGCGTGAACGGCTGCGTGCAGGGCGGCCGTACCGTTGCACACGGCCACGCCGTGATTTGCCCCGGTGAAGGCGCAGACATCTGCCTCGAAGCGCTCCACGTTCGGGCCGGTGGTCAGCCAGTCCGAGCGCAGCACCCGCACCACGGCGGCGATGTCGTCGTCGTCGATGATTTGCCGCCCGTAGGGCAGGAAGGGGGCCTTTTCGTCCTGGGACATGGGGAGTGTCATCCTCTCGGTCGCGCCAATGCGGCCAGCTTCTCGGCGAATTTCCAGTCGTCCTCGGTGTCGATGTCGAGGGCCGTCTCCTGGGGCACCTCCACCAGCGCCGTGTCCGAGCCGATCCGCGTCTCGTGCTCCAGGAAGTGGGCCGTGCGGAACCAGTACATCTGTCCCACGTCGATGAAGCAGGCCGGCATGTCCTGGGAGCGCATCATGAACTTCTCGGGCGGGAAGAGGGGCCGGAGTCCGCCGTCCGCGCGTCGCTCCACCACCTGGTAGATGGGGAAGGGCACGCGTTGCGCGGCGTAGACGTTGGTCACGCCCTTCCGGGACAGGACGCGCAGCCCCTCGCGGACGGTCGCCGCCGAGAGGAGGGGCGCCGTGGGGTAGAGATGGCAGAAGGCCTCGACGGGCCGCTCGGACGAGGCCAAGTGCTCAATGGCCCATTCGAGCGCGTGGCGAGCGGCTTTGTGGGCGTGGGCGAAGTCGTCCGCGAGCGCGGCCGGGCGCAGGAAGGGGGCTTCGGCTCCACACGCCCGTGCCACCTCGGCGATCTCGGCGTCGTCCGTGGAGACGAGGACGTGGTCGAAGACCCCGGATTCGAGGGCAGCCGCGATGGGCCAGGCGATCATGGGGCGGCCGCGGAATTCGCGAATATTCTTGCGCGGGATGCGTTTTGAGCCGCCTCGCGCGGTGATGATGGCGATGCTGCGCATGATCCGTCCTCAGGCGAAGCGCTTGAAACCCGACACTGCAGGCGCCCCCTGCAGGCGCTGTGCGAGGTCTCCCGCGTCACGGGCCTCGGCCAGGCGCGTGAAGGCGGCGTCGCAGGCCGTGAGGTAGCGCTCCACGTCTGCATCGGTGTGGGCCAGCATGAGGTAGCACAGGTTCGAGGCCAGAATGTCCTGCTCGAGCATGCATTGCACGAAGTAGGCCTTGTAGGCCAGGAAGTCCGGCGACTCGAAGGAGAAGTGGGCCATGGCGTCCATGCCGGCGACGTGCATGGAGAAGCCGTGGCGCTCGCCGATCTCGAGCCAGCCCTGCTTGATGCGCTGGCCGTGGCGGATGAACTGCTCGTGGGCCTTCTCTCGGCCGTGCTTGGCGATGGTGGCCAGGGCGGCCGTGGGGCCGACGCGCTCGGTCCAGTTGGTCGAGGAGAGGAAGGTCTTCTGCGCGCTCTGCATGACCTCTTGGCGTCCGATGATGGCGGAGATCGCGTATCCGTTGCCGAGCGCCTTGGAGAAGACGGCCATGTCCGGGGCGACCGGATGCAGCACGAGGTGGGCGCCGCCCGTGCAGTAGCGGAAGCCGGCGGATATCTCGTCGATGATCAGCACCGCGCCGCACTTGTCCGCCAGAGCTCGCACCGCCTCGACGAAGCCCGGCTCCGGCATCTCGGAGCGCAGCGGCTCCATGACCACGGCGGCGAGGGAGCCGCCGTGGCGGGCGACGATGGCCTCGAGCTCCTCAGGGTGGTTGTAGCGGAAGGGCAGGGCGGTGCCGGCGAGGCCGCGCGGCACGCCGGCCGGGGCCAGACCGGGGATGAGGTGTCCGTCGAGCGCCGTGGTCTCGCCGAGGTTGGCGGCCAGGTACCAGTCGCTCCAGCCGTGGTAGCCGCAGAAGGCCACCACGTCCCGCCCGGTGTGGGCCCGGGCCAGGCGTACGGCGATGCTCATGGCCTCGCCGCCGCCGCGCGCGAATCGGGCCATGTCGGCCCAGGGGTGCAGCGAGCAGAGCGTCTCCGCCAACTCCACCTCCTCCGGGCAGTTGAGCGAGGAGGCGACGCCATCGTGAATGGCGCGCACCACGGCGTCGTCGACTTCCTCATCCGCGTAGCCGAGGACGCACGCGCCGATGCCGCCGATGGACATGTCGAGGTACTCGCGTCCGTCCAGGTCCCACACCCGGGCGCCATTGGCCTTGCTGTAGTAGGCGGGCCAGGCGCCGAGGGTGAACATGTCCGGCCGCTTCGAGAGCAGCTGTGTGAGCCCGGGGATGCGCTTTCTGCCGCGCTCCTGCATGGCGAGGGATTTATTGATCACGGTTCACCTTTTCCACAAGGAAGGATTGAGCAACTCCGGAAGCTGAGGCGGCACGATCCCGTCCAGTTCCTCCCAGAGCGCAGGGAGCAGGGTATGCCTTTGGGCCTGGAAATCCAGATTTTCCTGCACCTGCTCCACGGTTTCCGCCCCGAAGAGGATGCCCGCGTCAGGGCACGCGCGTGCCGCCCAGCCGAGGGCCGCGCCGGCCGGAGAGGCGCCGAAACGGGCGCAGGCGGCGCGGAAGGCGGCAAGAGCCGGAGCCAGCGGGTCGAGACAGGCCGGAAGGTCGGCCGGCTCCATGCAGAGCACGCCCTGCAGGAGGGCGGAGCGGATGTGGAGTTCCTTGCCCATCTCGCGGGCAACCCTCATCACTCCTGAGTTCAGGAAGCGACGGTCAAAGAGGCTTGTGGGAATCTGGACGACGGAGAGAAGGGGGTGGCGCAATGCGGAGAGCGCTGCCTCGGGCGTGTAGACCGAGACGCCGAGGCGGGCGGCAAGGCCCTTGTCCCGGATGGCCGAAAGAGCGGCCCCCAGCGCTCCGTCGAGAAGCCTCAGATGCTCCTCGCGGTGCAGCATGAGGCAGGTGAGGGTCGGGACGTCGAGACGCTTGAGTGAGTCGCGCACCGAATTCTCGAGGAATGGCGCATCGTCCTCGGCGAGAGACGGCGAGAGCTTGGAGACGACTTCGACGTTCGTTGCGCTGCAGGCGGCCAAGGCCCGGCCGAGCACTGTCTCGCTCTCGCCGTACCCTTGCGCGGTGTCGAAAAGGACAATGCCGCCCGCGAGCGCGGCGCTCACGATGCGCGTCGCTGCGGCCTGGTCCGGCTGTCCTTGCGTGTTGGCTATGCCGTAGGGCATGCCCAGTTGGACGGTGCCGAGGACGAGGGTCACGGCACGTCGAAGCCCTGGGCCTTGAGCGTCGCGCGCAACTCGTCCACGGAGAGCCAGGAGGAGTTCGTGTCCGAGGAGTACGCGAAGTTTTCCGGCACGGGGATACCGTCCAGCGTGCCCTTGTACTTGAGCACGAGGGAGTCGGGCTTTATGATGTAGTAATCGCCCACGTCCATGGTGTTGCGGGAGTCCTCCGACGTGATCATCATCTCGTGGAGCTTCTCGCCGGGACGAATGCCGACCACCTTGGTGGGCACGCCCGGAGCGATGGCGGCGGCGAGGTCCATGATGTTCATGCTCGGGATCTTGGGGACGAAGATCTCGCCTCCTCCGGAAAGTTCAAAGGCGCGAAGCACCAACTCCACACCCTCTTCCAACGTGATCCAGAAGCGCGTCATGCGGGGATCGGTGACGGGAATCTCGCCTTCGGTCCGCTTTTTGATGAAGAACGGAATGACGCTCCCCCGGCTTCCCATGACATTGCCGTAGCGGACCACGGAGAAGATGGTCTGGCTGCCGGTGTATGCGTTGGCGGCCACGAAGAGCTTGTCCGAACAGAGCTTAGTCGCTCCGTAAAGGTTGATGGGGTTCACGGCCTTGTCCGTGGACAGGGCGACCACGCGGGAAACGCCGACGTCGGCGGCGACGTTGATGATGTTCTCCGCGCCGCTGATGTTGGTGCGGATGCACTCGGTCGGATTGTATTCCGCCGTGGGAACCTGCTTCATGGCGGCGGCGTGGATGACGTAGTCCACCCCCCGGAAGGCACGGTAGAGGCGTTCCTTGTCCCGCACGTCGCCGATGAAGTAGCGCATGCAGGGATGGTCCGTGTCGGAAAAACGCTGCGCCATCTCGAACTGCTTCAGTTCGTCGCGCGAGAAGACGATGAGTCGCTTGGGCGAATGGTCACGCAGGATCACTTCGACGCACTTCTTGCCGAATGACCCGGTTCCGCCGGTGATCAGGACAGATTTTCCGTCAAAAATTCCCATTCTCAGCTCTCTGTTCGAGTCGTGTCGGTGTGCTTGCCAAAATGAAAGAGGTCTGCGCCGTGCCGTGGCGCAAGACATCCATGTGTCGTCGCCTTTCTTCTACTGCGCGTGGTATCAGGAACACTGGGCGGAAGCGTTGTCTAGCGAATCCTCAGCATCCTCGTCAAGGAACGGATGGCGTGGCGAATGATCCATCGTCTCCGCGGCCCCTGTCGACGTGATGAGATCCGTTGCTCCCGCTCCCTCTGGTTCACCGCCCTCGGAGCGTCCATACGGGGGAACCTTCGACTTACCGGGGAGCTACAACTTTCTTGACGGCACGATAGCAGCCGAGGCGGTGCAATACCATGCCTCCATTCAGGCGCTCACGCAACGAAGATATGCCATGCCTATCGTCACGCGGTGCTCGAGGCGCACCGAGCATCCGGAAGTGCGAAACCGGGATCAGGCCTCGCCCGAAGACTCGGCATCTCTGGGCAAAGTTCTCTCCCTGTGGAGTCGGATCGCCTCGAGGATGCGCGCGCAATTCCCGCCGTCTGTCGATCCGAGATAGTCGCGGCAGTATTGCTCATGCTGGCGTGAAAGCAGCGGGAAGTCGTCGAGCGATTTGTGCGGAAGCTCGGTGACGGCATCGCGGATATTCATGGCGTAGCAGACTCCGGGAAAATTGAAGATGCCTTGGGAGTCCGATCGTGGCCAGAAGGACTCGAAGAACGGGACCCTCGCGCGCAATTCCGGGTCCTCGGAGATGTCGAGGCAGATGTGCGGACAGCCGCAGGCCGAGGACTCCAGAACGCTCGTGCTGCAGAAGGACAGCGAGAGGTCGGCGACCGAGAGCACTTCCATGAAATTGGAGGGGTAATGCGATTCGTCACCTATCAAGCGGTGCGCTACCTCGGCGAAGTATCCGGGAACGGGGTCCTTCGTGCGATATTTGATGATCAGCACCGCGTCGTTACGGGCGCAGAACGCGCGTAGAGCCGCCGCGACACGTCGGTCCGTCGTTTGGTCCGGATGGGCCAGGACGCGGCCGAGTCGGCCATGGGCAAGGCCCCACAGGTGTCTTATGAGCTGGTTGTCGTGCTTGTAGCAGAAGTCCCAGGCGGTCCTCGGGTTGCTGGCGTATGGATAGGCCGCCAGGACGACGATCGGTTTGTCCTTCGGCAGGTCGTACTTCTCCAGGATGCGCTCCCTGTCGAAGGAGACCACCTGATCCATCTGTCCCCAACCGACGCAGGCACTGGAGCACGTCAGCATGGCCAGAGTGTCCGAGAAATTGCCGTAGCGACGATCGTGCAGGATACTGGTCAGCGTATCCTGCCAATGCTTGGAGTAGAAGAGGATCAGGTCGGGATTCAGGTTTTCGAAGTCCGGGCGCATGATATCAGGAATGATGTCCATGCCGCACTGCAGATAGCAGAAGGTGCTCGATGCCGGGACATGCTTCCTGAGACCGTAGGGCAGCGGGGCTATGTCCACGATCGCGGTTCCGGGACTGCTCTCCAGGATGTCGCGCAGGGTTGCCTTGTCACAGTAGGGGCGGTAGGCGAACTGCCCGCCGGTGATGGGGACGCTCTCCCTGGACAGGGGGGGGTTGCCCTTGAGGATTTGGGCATCTCTGGTTTCGTTGACCCAGAGCTCGACCTCATGGTCGTGCAGCGCTGCATCGATGAGGGGGCCGAGAGGACGGAAATAGTTCGCCCTGCCTATATGAAACGCGATCTTCACCTGGGCTTCCTGCTGTTCTTGAGATGACTCGCCGGCTTGGCGTTCGGCCATGCGTTCGTGATCGTACCGCCGTTGCCGCGCATCACGCTGTGTGTGATCGATTCGCCTGCATCACCCGCGGCGCAGAAGGGCGTTCTCCGCGGCCTGCCGTTCCATGTACGCCCGCGCGAGGCCGATCCAGCGCCGCTTCTCGGTCAGCCCACGCAAACGGCGGTAGACTTTGGAGGCCATGGGAAGAAAGGTCTGCCAGCGCCCGAAGTACTTGCAGGACCCGAAGGTCGCTCCGCGGCCGAAATGGCTGACCACGAGCTCGGAGCCGTTGTAATATTCGTCGCAGATGACCGGCGCGAAGTGTCCTTCCTTGTAGCACCGCGTGGATCGCAGCTCGAAGACGGCGCCCTCGTATCCCCGCGCGAGGAAGGCCTCCCGGATCTCCCAGCCGGTGTCCTTGCCCAAAGCCTCGGCGCCCTCGACGGGCAGGAAGCTGCATCCAAGCTCACGGATGGCGTGCGCGTCGTACATGCAGGCGAACATCAGCGGAAAATCCCTCGGCTTGCGACCCTGGGGATGCGCTGTCGGAGGCGTGCCGACAGCCCTCACCCGATCGGTCATGGCGTTCATCAGCATGACGTCCCAGTGGTTGCACAGGAAGACAGCGTCCGAATCTATGACGGTCACGTAAGGCGTCTGGACGTACTGAAAGGCGTAGTCGAGGGCCTTGCCGTGGGAGAGGCTCGGCGTGTCCTTCTGCTGCCTGGGGAGGACAGTGACGTTGTCGTGGGACGCTGCGGCTCGCATCAGGCGCGCCAGATCGGAGGTGCACGATCCGTTGTCCACGATTACGAAGCGTGTGGGGTGGGCGCACAGGCTGGCAGCGCTGAAGAGAATCAGCTCCACGAAATCGGCGGTGTTGTAGTTCACCGTGACGACGGTGTTCAGGGCTTCTTTCATGCCGAGGGAAAAATCCACTGGGGTTTGTCGTGCTCAAAGCGCGACCGGTCGAGTGTCCGGTCCGGAAAAATCGCCGCGCCGCCATCCTGAACGGGAGGCCCCGTCGAGGCGGCGTGTTCGCCGTCGAAGCAGGCTATACATACGGATCTGGCCGCAGGGATGCAAGAGTCGTGACCGGCGGTTCGTCAGCTCCACGGCCAGGGCGCATTGCGTGTTCACGAGGGCGCGTCTGTCGGTTTTATTGCGCTCGCAGACATGCGGCTTGTCTTTCCGGCCAGGGCGAGCCCGCGGATGAAGGGGCGGACGAGGCATCTGCGGATCATCGGATTGTGGAGGATCCGGCTCAGGCGCTTGCCGGGCAGATATTCGGCGGAGGAGACCATGTCGCGGTCGAAGGCATGATGGACGGTGCGGATGTCTTTGAATCCGGCCTTGCGCAGCATCGTCGAAAGGGTGCGCGGCGAGAAGTGGACCAGATGCTGCGGGACCTGCAGCGTGTATGCATGGCGGCCGTAGAGCCTGGCCTCGAGCCCCGTGATGTCCGGCACCGAGAGGAGGAGGCGTCCTCCGGGGCGCAGCAGGGTCGCGACACGACGCAGGGTCGCCAGGGGATCGTGCATGTGCTCGAGGACCATCCCCATACGGACGACGTCGAAGGTCCCTTCCTCCAGGTCGACGGAATCGAGGAAACCTTGCTGCAACCTGTCCAGTCCGAGCTGTGAACGTCCATGCTCGACGGCCGCCGGATTGAGTTCGACGCCGTGCACCTCCCATCCCAGATCGCGCATCTGCGCCATGTAGCATCCCCAGGACGCGCCGATGTCCAGAAGCTTTCCACCCGGAATGAAGGGGGGGATGTGTTGGCGGAATATCTGTCTGCGAAACAGCACCCACATTGCCGCGAGCAGGGGGGCGGAAATGTCTGTCGCATGCGGCGGCAGAGGGTATCCCAGATGACGGTGCAGGAGCTGGCTCCTCATCCGGTCCATGCCCCCCGTGCTCGACTGCTGACGTACAGGGATGTAATATCCCGCGCTGTCTGGATAGAAAAAAGAGATCGACGTAGCGGTGGGCCGTGGATTCGTGTAAACTAGTCCGCATTCGTCACAGCGCACGACGTTGAATTTTTCTTTCGTGCCGTTGTAGAGTTCTTCAGCGTCTTGTATGTACAAGGAATGTTGCGTGCTTCCACACAGCAGGCAAGGAACAGTCTCCAAGGTATATCTTGTCATTGCTTTTCTGCGACCACTCGCTGCTGCTTTGCCGGATTCCATGCGAAAGGGGAGTCCAGAGTCGTAAATGTGGCCACAGATACACGCTCCCAGTTCGCCCGTCCAGGCTTGAATGCGCGCCACGATGCTGATTCCCTCGCCACGGCACCGTGCGGAAGCTGCCTTGTGGGGCGCAATCTCTCCTGCCCCGCGCTGTCCGGACGCTCCCTGTCCGGCGATACGTCGCGGAGGTGGTGGTCGTCCGTTCGCTCGTTGACGTCGGCGTCGAAGATGCGGCAAGAGAACCCAGCGTCCTGCTGCACTAACGAAAATGGATATCCCATGTCGATGGCCATGAGCATTCTGCGTCCCCCGGGCGCCGACAGGAGCGTCGCCAGGCGTCCGTATCGTCTGGCCCCGTGCCCTCCTGACTTCTCCCTCCGTGGGCCCGGCAGTCGCGCGCCTCGCGTGGAGCCGGACGTCCTGCTCTCGAGGCACAGGGGGCGGCGCAACCAGGAATGGCTTCTCGACTGGCCGCCGGAGGGAGCCAAGGGCCTGGACATCGGCTGCTGCAACGGCGCGCCGCCGCGTCTGCTCCTTCGCGCGCCCATGATCGGCCGCGGATTGCCCGCCCTGTATAAGGAGAAGATCGGCGTGGAACGGCGGCTCGATCCGACGCACTTCGTGGAATACACCCGGGCCGGGCTTGAGGAAGAGCTTGCCGCCGCCGGTTTCGCCTTCGTGCGCGGACCCGAGGTCCGCCTCGGCGAACTCGCCGAGATCGCGCCTCTTGCGGGGACCTCGGGAGAGAGCGCATGAGGCTCGCCCTGTTCTTCACCCGGGGCGTCTCGCTGGCGGCCTGGGTCGAGGGCGGACTCCTCGGCCGCGAAAAGCTGCTCTACGGGGAGCTGCTCAAACGCGGAATTTGCGACGAGATCGTCTGGGTGACGTATGGCGACAAGGACGAGGAGCTCGCCGCGCGCCTGCACGCTTCGGGCGAGCTCCCCCTCGGGATACGCGTACTCGGCATGCCTCGCCTCCTCGCCTCCTACCCCGGGCGCATGCTCTGGTCCCTTGTCGCGCCCCTTGTGCATTGGCGCGATCTGCGCCGCGCCGACATCCTCAAGACCAACCAGATGGACGGCGCGTGGACCGCGCTCGTGGGCAAGGCTCTCCTGCGCCGCCCCCTTCTCGTGCGCACCGGCTTCACGCTTTCGCAGTTCGAGGCGAACGGAGGCAAGGCCAGCCAGCTGCGCATCCGCCTTTTCCGCTGTATCGAGCGTCTCTGCTACCGTTTCGCCGATGCCGCGACAGTGGCCAGCCAGCACGACCGACGCTACCTGGAGACGGTCCTGGGTGCCCGGAATGTGGATGTGGTGCCGAACTTCATCGACGTCTCGCTCTTCCGCCCCCTGGGGGGGCCCCGCCAGGACGACCGCATGGTCTTCATCGGCCGTCTGCACCCGCAGAAGAACTTGCCCGCGCTCGTTGCCTGCGCCGCGCAGGCAGGCATGGGGCTCGATCTTTACGGCGTCGGCCCGGAGGAAGCGAGTCTGCGTGACCTCTCGGCGCGGTTGGCGGCGGATGTCCGTTTCCTGGGCACTGTCCCGAATGCCGAATTGCCCGGGGTTCTCAACCGCTACCGAATATTCGCGCTTCCTTCCCTGTTCGAGGGCATGCCCAAGGCCCTTCTCGAGGCCATGGCCTGCGGATGCGCCTGTCTAGGCACGAATGTCCCCGGGATTTCCGAGGTCATCCGCGACGGCGAGAACGGCGTGCTTGCGCGGGATACCTCTGCCGAGGCGCTGGCGGAAGGTCTGCGCCGTCTGCGTTCGGAATCCGATTTGAAGGAATTGGGGCTCAACGCAACAAATGATATGGTAAACAACTATTCATTGAGCGCAGTGATCAGGAAAGAGACAGATTTATATGCTCGGCTTCTTGGGAAAGGGGAGCAAGCTCGAGATGCCAAGGCAAGCAAATAGTGCTCCTCTCTAGATATTAATGTAACTTTTTATAGATGGCGACGAGTAACGTTAATTTTTTAAATATTATAAAAATTGAATAGTTAATTACTGGGGATAATCTTGTAAAGAAAGATATTCCAAAAGGAATCTGGGTCGTTAAATTGATGTAAAAAGACTAAATTTTTGTTTTGCGCGACATATATTGGAGTTGCTGAAATAATATAGCGACAACCCATGTTGTAAAGTACTGAATAGTTTAGATCGAGATGAATAGTTTTTTCTTGTGCATATCTCGGCGTTATTGTTTCATCGTAGATTTCAGAAGAAAAAATATAGACCCTGGAACCCCAGTCGTCAAAGTAAGCCGCTGCCCGTGCTGATTTGTCTAGCTCGGGGGAAATTATTCTGCGAAATCGATGTTTGTATGACAACGGATAGTTGGGAAAATAACCATCGAGAGTATAGAATCCATTATACGAGGCGACCGATGGGAATATGCCCACACTGACAACGCGGTATTCCGACTGTGGCAGGGCAATGAAGGAGCGAATTTTTGAAAATTGTTTTTCAGCAAAAAATTCCTTGAATGTTGGGGTGCTGGTGTTTCTGAATTCTTCATGATGCCTAAAATTGATCAACAATTGAGCTGTAATAACAATAAAAATAAGAAAATGTGTTCTCTTGTTCGTCCTTGAAATTATAGACAATGCAATTGCAAATGCGATGAACCAGAACGCGCCATAGAGCCAATAAAATCGGAGTTGAAGGGGAAACTTGGAAAAGAATGCGATGCAAGTATGCGCAATCGGTTTCCAGGTGAGAAGTCCTTCAAGGAGAGTTGTAGCGGCAATGTAGCCAAGTAATTTTGTTAAAATTGCAATTAACTTTTGGGATCTTTTTCTTAAAAAATATGCTGCTATAATGGTAGGAACTACAATAGTACCTTGCAATGTCGGTAAATTGTTATTTCCAATAATGAAAGATCGCGCGGAATAATAAACAACTCTGAGGAGCGATTTCTCCGTCGGCAATACAAATTCAGTTCTATGGGAAATGAAGGCATGTTTCTCAAAAAGTTGAAGCAGCGTCCTATATTCACAGACGAGCGATATCCCCGTATAAAGAAAAATCGAAAATAAGAATTTCCATTTAACCCGGCGTGTTTCAATGAGATCGAACACAAAAAGAACGCCCATTGTCAGAATGAAGAAAAAACCCATTAAGACAAATGAAGCGAGGAAGGGAGTCAGTCCCACGATAAGCCAATCTCTGTATGACCCTTCATCAGATCGTATATTGAGGATTACATATATGAGAAGCGGTACTGTGGAACTGGAAATATCACAGAAAAAAAGGGGCAGAGTCGCAAAGCTGGCGGCCACCCCGATGGATATCCATTCTTGATCTTGATCGTCCAAAATGTGGCGAGTGAGGAGGCAGTACATGCCGAGGAATGCTATGGAGACTGCAATGGTTTTATTGATAGCGATTGCGTAATACGGACTTGCTATTTCAAATAGCAATGTAGGTATGAAAAGTTCAGAGGGAAAACAGCTTCTCGGGATGCCATTAAAAAATTGTTCAACCCGCACGCTATTGCTAGCGAAAAGTTTTCCCGATGCCACGAGGGTAGGGAGATTGAGAAAGTCCAGTCCGTCCCACATCGTGATGCGGGTGTTTTCCCCAAGTATATAGTATATTGCTATGTAGCCAGCAGCGAAAAAAAGAAATACGAACTTGTAAAAGTTCCTAGGATCCTTCATGCGGTAGGAATTCAGCTGCGAGTTACAGTTCTGTTTCATTGCTGTTTTTTTGTATGGCAAGAGAATAGGGCCTTAGATAGAAATTGATGATTCATTAGCGAATTATGTCGATCTTTTTTGAAATGTGCTGACTGCTTTTGAGAGCACAGCGATGACTTTATCTTGATGTTTTTCTGTCAAGCCGACCCAAAGCGGAAGTCGAATAAGCCGTTGTGCTATAGCGTCCGTCACGTGCATGTCGCCGTGGACCCTGCCGTAGCGCGTTCCTGCCGGCGAGGAATGGAGCGGCACGTAGTGGAAGACGGAATGCACGTTGTTCCGCTTCAGGGTGTCGAGCACTGTCTGGCGGTCGATGCCCGGTGCGAGGAGCACGTAGTACATGTGCGCGTTGTGCAGGCATTCTGGAGGGACGATGGGGCGGCGCAGCAAACCCTTCTCCTCCAGGGACGCGAGCGCTGCGTGGTAGTAATCCCAGCTCGCCATGCGGTGTGCGGTGATCGGCTCCGCCTCCTCGAGCTGCGCCCAGAGGAAGGCCGCGATCAACTCTCCGGGGAGGAAGGATGAGCCCACCTCCTGCCAGGTGTATTTGTCCACCTCGCCCCGGAAGAAGCGGCTGCGGTCCGTGCCTTTCTCGCGGATGATCTCCGCGCGCAGCGACAGTTCGGGATCGTTGACCAGGAGCGCGCCCCCCTCGCCGGAAATGACGTTCTTGGTTTCATGGAAGCTGTACGCGCCGAGATCGCCTATGCTGCCGAGGGCGCGACCCTTGTAGGTGGCCATCACTCCCTGGGCCGCGTCCTCCACGACCTTGATGCCATGGCGTCGAGCGATGTCGATGATCGTGTCCATCTCGCAGCCCACGCCGGCATAATGCACGGGAGCTATTGCCCTGGTGCGCGGCGTGATGGCGTCTTCGATCAGCCGCTCGTCCATGTTCAGGGTGTCCTGGCGGATGTCCAAGAAGACCGGCACCCCGCCCCGCAGCGCGAAGGCGTTGGCCGTGGAGACGAATGTGTAGGAGGGCAGGATGACCTCGTCGCCTGGCCGTATGTCCAGCAACATCGCCGCCATGTCCAGGGCAGCAGTGCAGGAGTGGGTCAGCAGGGCCTTGCCGCTGCCGCTTCGCTGCTCGAGCCACTTGTGGCAACGTTTTGTGTACGGTCCATCGCCTGCGAGCATGTGGCCGAAGTTCGCCTGAGCGATGTAGTAGAGCTCTCGGCCTGTCATGTAGGGCCGGTTGAACGGAATCACTTCATCGTTGCACATTGCTGCCCCTCGGAGAAAGAAGCGCACGGCGTGCCGTGGCCTGCCAGTTATTTGGTGATCACCACGGCCTGCTGGATGCCGAAACCACCTCCGGAATACTGTCTTTCTATCTCGAAGAATATCTTGTTGATGGGATTCGTGAATCCTTCATACTGCGAAGGGTCCGTGACGAGCTCACGCAGGAATCGAGATCCGAGATAATAGATGGACGAGAAATCCTCGAACTCGAAAGAGGCCCCGAGATCATCCAGAAATTTTTCGACATTCGATTTTTTGAGATACCTGTTGAAATCGTGCTCAACAAGGGGAGGCAGGCTCTTTAGCTGGCGCATCGCATTCAGCAGGCAGAGCGGCTCCCAGAAGCCCTCGGAAAGCACCAGCTTTCCTCCCGGACGCAGGATACGCAGGCATTCCCGGATTCCCTTCTTCTGTTCTTCCCAGGTCGGCAGATTGATAAGGACTCGCGTCGTGTATGCGACGTCGAACCGTCCGTCCTCGAAGCAAAGATCGCGTACGTCCCCGACCTGGAAGGAGACGTTCTCCGTGGATGCACGAGTGGCCAGCACGCCACGTGCGGCATCGATCATGTTCTGGGCGAAATCCACGCCGACAATGGCAGCAGGCTTCCGCTCGTCTAACTGGCGGAACGTGGAGTAGCCATTCGCGCAGCCCACGTCGATCACCGTGTCGCCGGGTTTGATATGCGCGCCGATGGTCTCGATCTCGAGGTCGATCATCCAGTTGTCGCCCCATGACGCCCAGTGCGACGCGCCGTGGGATTTCCCCTGGGATTCCCAGTAGTCCTTGATATGTTCGCTCATCTTCTTTCCTTTTCCTCCCAGATGGCCGCATCGGAGCGGCGGCCGTTCAGCGGTCCGTGGACAGGTGCTCGCGGACGACATACGGCGGACGCTCCATGGTCCTGAAGTGCATCCGTGCAAGGTATTCGCCGATGATTGCCCAAGGCAAGGAGCTGTGCGCCCGAGAAGACGGCGATGATCGAGGCCAGGAAGGCGAAACCCGGAACTGTGCTTCCCTGTACCAGCCAGCGGAGCAGAACGTATGCGAGGACCGTCAGGCCGAACAGGGAGCAGGCGAAGCCCATGATGCTCGCCATGTGCAAGGGCCTCGTCGTGAAGCCGGTCATCATGTTCAGCGCGTGGCGCACGAGTTTGCGGGGCGTGTAGCCGGACTCGCCGAACCTGCGCGGCTCGTGGCGCACCCGGACGGCGGAGAAGCGGGTCGTGGCCCAGGTCAGGAGAACGTCGATGTTCACCGTCGGGCTGCAGTAGTCGGCGAACGCGGCGCGCAGCTCGGTCCTGAAGACGCGCAGCGCGCTCACCTGGCGGGCGTTGGCCGCGCCCATGGCGCCCTCCAGGGCGAGCTTGGTGATCTGCGACGCGAGGTCGCGAAGCAGCCCGTGCTGCTCCTGTGCGGGAGGGCCGTAGACCACGTCGTACCCCTCGGCCAACCGTGCCAGCAGCTTGGGCAGCTCTTCAGGCGGATGCTGCAGGTCGTCGTCCAGGGTCACGATGATTTCTCCTCGGGCCGCGCGGATGCCGCACAGAAGCGCGTTGTGCTGGCCGTAATTGCGGCTCATGCGGAATCCCTGGACCCGCCCGTCCGAAGCGGCCAGCCGCTCGATCACGTCCCAGGAGTCATCGCCTCCGCAGTCCTCCACGAAAATGATCTCGAAGCGCTCCCCGCGCTCCTCGAAGACCCTGGCGAGACGCTGGTGCAAATGGGGGAGGCTCTCGGCCGAGCGATAGACGGGGATGACGACGGAGAGCGCAGGCCCCTTCGTTTCGGGCGCTCCGTTGCTTCCGTCCGCGTCAGGGGCGCGGTCTTCGGGAAGGCGATCATGGCAGCTTTTCATGTGACAGCTCTTCCTTTGGCAGTTCTTCATGCCGGAAGTTCCTCAGGGTTTGCGGAAGACCCCGAGGATCGAGGTTCCCCAGGGAAAACGAATTCGATGGCCGAGCGGGGTCTCCGCCCCGAAGACGGCGGCGAGCGCCTCATTGATCGGCCATGCCGGAACCTGGTGGGAACGCCTGGCCAGTTCCTGTCTTTGCCGTTCGTCCAGCGCGTCGATTCCCGGCCTGTGCCGGGAAAGCCAGTAGAGAGGGCTCAGCAGGAACATGAAGTAGCGCGCGTCGTGCAGCTCGAGCCCCGCCTGCTCCGCCAGGTGTGCGAGATCTTGGCGGACGTAGCGCCGCAGATGGCGGGCGTATTCGTCGTTGTAGCTCCAGAATCGCGGCATCGCCGGAGCCGTGACGAAGAGCAGCCCGCCGGGCCTGAGCGACCGGCCGGCCTCGCGCAGGGCCCCCGCGTCGTCGGGCAGGTGCTCGATGACGTCGAGCAGGAAGGCGACATCCCAGCGCTCCCGCCAGCCCAGGTCCATGAGGTCCACCCGGTAGCGCTCCGTGCCGGCGGGCAGGACATCTCCCGCCATGCGCAGGGCGAGAAGGGAGGAATCGGCCAGGGCCAGGGAGCCGAAGCGTCCGGGGCGGCGAGTCGCGAGATACCGGAGCCAGCCGCCGACACCTCCCCCGAGGTCGATGGCCTCGGGCATCGTCCTCGTTCCGGCGAGGTGTCCGTCGAGCGCGCGAAGCAGAAAGCGATGCCTGCCCCGGTACCAGAAATGGCGCTCCTGCATGGCGAGCAGAAGCGCGAAGCCGCTCTCCTCGTACTCCTCGTCGCGATGGCGGACCGGAGTCATCGGCTGGTGGATGCCGTCCTGGTCAAGAATATACTCCATCGCCTGAAATTCCTCTCTATGTCTTTTGGCCATCGCCTCGGTCTTGGCGAGACGATCGGCCATTGGTCCTATTCATGCCGAGTCCCCTTCGATCCGGAATCCGTGGCGCATGCCGGCAGGCGGCGGAAGCGCACCCGGAGGCATGGACCGATGCCCGACTAAGGCCAGAAGTTCTCGCTGATCACCTTCGACCGTTGATACAGCTTCTCGTTCTTCCAGTCTTCGTGGAACGTGATGTCCGGCAACAGACCGACCTTCTCGAGGTCTTCCACCTCGTAAACTCCTTCCAGGCACGCAGCGTCATCCGGGCTCAGGGAAAATCCGGCGAATACCTGTCCCCAGGTGGTCTTTCCCGTGTAGGAGAGGGTGGAAGTATAAAAACTTGTCACACCATGATCGAGAGATATGGGGATCGTCATCGACATATCAGCAAACTGGGAGTTCGCATCATAGTGGGTGGTTATACGAACGTCTTCGTGAGCGCACTGCCTGCTGTCGAATTTCAACAGCCAGTACTTCGTGTCCAGGGGGAATACCGCCCCTTGATCCGGCTTCCGGGGGGCTTCCAGAGGCGCGGGCGCCCTCAGATATACCGTTCCATCCTGATCGACGGTGCGCTGGAGTCCGGGAAGCATCACGGGCAGCTGCTCGTATTTCTCGAGAAAAGTCCTTGCGTGCGGCTGTTGCCAAGAGCGCAGGATGCTCAATGTTGCGCCGGGGACGAGAACGGCCGCGAGAAGGAATACTCCGGCCGCAAAGGCGCGTTTTGTGGCATCCGGCGGAATCATACGTGATAGGACGGGCTTGCCGGTGAACGCATTCGATATGCTGCGCGAGCCTATCAGAAGAATGGCGTTCAGTCCTATGGCGAGAATCCACAGCGAGATGATCTGTAGGTGGAAGAAATGCCGCTCCTGGAATTGCAGGGAAGGGTACCCGCACAGGAAGAAGATCATCAGGTAGGCGAACACTGCCAGTCGCGTGCGGACAAAGGCAAGGCCCGCGAGGATGGCGAGCGCCAGCTTGGGCATCAGGTGCGCCAGCAGCGGATATTTTCCCAGGGCGAAGCTGAGAACCAAGAGCAGGGCTGACAGGAATCTTGTGAACAAGTCGGCGGGGAAGTTTTTGGCGATGGCCAGATAATAATGGAGCCCGGCTTGGTCGTATCCCGCCGTGGCCAGGGGAAAGACATGCTTGGCCCCGAGAACTCTGTGGGCGAAGCTGTTTATGAGTTCCCAGACATACGAATCGTTGTACTTGTAGCCGAATGTGTAGATCGAGGGGACGATGCCTAACGCAGCGTCGAACGGTTTCGTGAGTCCGAGCACGATGACGTGGAACATGTTTCCACCGCCGCCCATGGCACGCAGAATCGGCCAGCCGAGCAGGAGGAACGCGCATGCGAAGGAAGCCAGCGCTCCGGCCTTGGCCGGGATGTTCCGCCGGAAGCCGCCCGGCAGGAAGGCGAGGAGCACCACGGGGAACATCGGCACGAAGAGCAGCATGTCCATGCGGAAGCCGATCCCGAGACCGAGCACGGCACCCACCGCGCCGGACAACGGCCACAGCCGTTTTCTGGCCAGCGGGTATCGCGCCATCAGGCCGAAGGCGAGCAGGGCCGCGAAAATGAACGGAGCTTTCGAATAGTCGCGCAGGTGCGGCAGGTTGTAGAGTTGGAACTTGGAGAAGATCAGCAGCACGACTCCGAGTACGGCGATGAGTCGGCCAGCCGCGAGGCGGAACAGGCCATATACGAAGGCTGCAGAGAGGGCGTACAGTACGGCGTCGACATATCGTACAGCCCCCCAGTTGATCCCTGTCAATTTCCACATAAGGCCCACTGAGCCGATGAGATAGCGGCTCGCCTTCTGGAACATGTCCTGAGGCCTGGTGAGAAGCGCGGCAGGCACTTCCTCGCAGGAAAGGGTCTGCCGTTTGAGGAAGAGGAAGTCCGTGACGGCCCCGTTCAAAGCGGGGCCCGGAGCGGTCGCGCGATCTCCGCATCCCATCGCCACGGCCGGGGCGAATTCGCTCTGATAGAATTGCGGGCTGACCTTTCCTGATCCGACGGACCACACAGCCACGCATGCAGCGAGGGCGGTGAGGAGAAGGACGATGACCGTGTCGCTGCAGATGCGGTCGAACCGGTGGAGATACGGTTGCCCGGCATGCAGGAAGGAGACGAGACGTTGTCGACCGTGTTCGAACGAAAGTCTGTTCAAGATTGTCCCTTCGGTATCACGGATCCCCCAATGACCATGATGGAACTGCGGAGCGCATCATGGACGAGATGAAATGATTCTTTGGCAAGGCCGCTAGAATATCCTCGGACGCCTCTTTCATCCTCCGCGACCGTCACGGGAGGCGACGGGTGCCTGGGCAATGCCATACGATGGCGTCGCTCTGCTCCGGCCGGTCTCCTGCTTCCGCAAAGGCGGCACGAGGCAGTCTTTTCCCTGCGGCCTGTGTGGCAGGGAGTTTTCTAAGCCAAGACAGCCAGGGCATCAACCCAGAGGGAGGGGAGACTGCTGACGTGTTCTCTCCGGGCAATGGAAAACCGCGCCTGGAAAGGTAGTGCTGGGTATGTGCCTTCCGCATGGCGAGTGATGCAGTCCCTCCGATGTCGAGACCGTCAGGACACGACCCGTTCCAATCGTTGCAGGATGCGGCGCGTGTGCTCGCGCCATGTGTGACGTTGTTCGGCATCCCTCCGGGCATTGCTTCCGAGGCGCGCGCGCAGCCCGGAATCACCGGCGAGCATGCCCAGCGTGCGCGCGAGGTCCGAGACATCGCCGGGGACCGTCTTCAGGGCGTTTTCGCCGTCCTCGAGCACCGCGTCCATCTGGCCGAGGGCCGAAGCCACGATGGGCTTGCCCATGGCCATGTACTCGAAGAGCTTCGTGGGCGAACCGAAGAAGACGCTGCCGTCGGCGTTGGGCACGTGCGGGGCCACGAGGATGTCGCAGGCCGCCAGATGGGCCGGGCCCTCCGGCTGGGGTACCGTGCCCGTGAAGACCGCGAGATCGCGAGCGCCTTCGGCCTGCAGCAGTTCTTCGCAGGAGGTGCGCTTGGGACCGTCGCCGATGAGCATCAGGCGGAGGTTCGCTGTCGCGTCAGGGTACTCCCGGCGTAATAGTGCGAAGGCCTCGGCCAGCTTTTCCGCCCCGTGCCACGCGCCGAAGGTGCCGATGAAGCCTATCACCAGCTTGCCGTCCAACCCGTGGCGTCGCCGTACTGCTGTCCCGTCCACGCCGGGGTGGTAGACGGCGGGGTCCACACCGTTGGGGTTGACCAGGATCTTTTCGTCCGGGAAACCGCGTTCCAAGAGCTCCTCGCGCAACGGCTCGCTGACCACCACGACCAGGTCCGCCGCGCGCAGGCCGAGCGATTCGAGGCGCAGCGCGAGCTCGGCGCGAGGGATGCCGCTGCCCCAGTTTCGCGCCACCCAGACCTCGGAACCGTTGTATTCGAGCACGAGGGGCAGGCCCCGCGTGAGGGCCAGCTGGGCGCCGCTCCAGTTGTTCAAGGCATGGCGCTGGTAGAGGAAGGAGACGGGGCGTCCCGCCAGGAGACGCACGACCTCCGCGGCGAAGAACTCGCTGAAGGTCAGCGCAGGGAGCCCGCGCTGGCTCCACAGGCGTCTGTCGGATGGATGGATGCAGTGCGTCTCCACGTCCGCGCGCACCGTGGGCAGCCTGTCCGTAGTGAAGAGCACCGGCGGGGGACCGAACTCCCCGAGGGTGTTGCACACTCCCGCGATGTGCCCGACCGAGCCCCCGGCCGCAAGGTCCGCGATGAGATCCGCGCGAAGATAGACCGGCAGGCCGTCGGCCTGCATCCGCCTGCGGGGCTGTTCGGCGCACAAGGCCTCGAGCCGGTCGAGGCGGGTGTCGAGCCGCGCGAGCCAGGGCCGCAGGCGCACGGCGTCGCGCACGTAGCGTCCGGCGAAGCGCAGCAGGTCCACGATGGTCAGCTTTCGCGCGAGGCCGTGGCCGTCCGCGAGCATCGTCCGCCGTCCGAGGCACGCCGCGGCCACTGACGCCAGCAGTGGATCCGGGGCGAAGGCCGCGCGGGCGGTATAGAGCACGACGAGATCATGGGCGAAGAGCCTGCGTCGCATCGAGCCGTCCTTGATCCAGCCGCGCACCGTCGATGGGAATGCCGTCCGTGCCTCGAGTATTCCGGTGCCGAAGGCCGGGGCGAGCTTTTCCAGGGGAATGCTGTCGCAATGGAAGGCCAGGACGAGGATGCTCATGCGTGCTCAAGGGAGAGGAAGTTCAGCATCTGGGAGACGCGTGGCTGCCAGTCGTGCAGCGCGGCGAATCTTTTGCATTCGTCCGACCGGGCCGCGCTCGCCGAGGTGATGGCCGTCACGAATTCGTCCACGCTGTCCACCAGAGTCGCCGGCGAGCCCAGGTCCTCGAGCGTCTTCCAGCGCGAGGCGACCACGGGCAGGCCCGCGGCCATGTATTCGTAGAGCTTGAGCGGATTGATGCCTCGCACAAGGTCGGGACAGGCCGCCGTGTCGAAGGGGATGATGCCCACGCGGGCGTGCTGCATATAACCGGGCAGGGATTCATGGGCGCGTGGCCCGAGCACGCGGACGTTGGAGAAGCCGTTCAGGCCTCGTGCCGCTTCTCGTGGCCCGATGATTACGAAGTCGTGGTCCGGTAGCGATTCCGCGGCGGCCTGTAGCCAGGAGTAGTTGAACCAGGCATCCAGGGCGCCGACATAGAGGACGACCGGTCGCGACTCCTCGGAGTACTCCATGGGAGGGGGGACGGGATGCGAGAACAGGGGGTAGTTCACGCCGTTTTGCAGCAGCAAGCTGCGCTTGGAGCCGAGTGACTCCGCGAAGTCACCAAGCTGGGGCGCGGTATAGGCAAGAGCATCCACGTATTGCGTGACGTCGACCAGCGCCTTCTGCACGGCTGGCGTGTAGCGTGGGTAGCCGGCCGGGTTGTCGCACAGACGGAAAAGAGATGTCTTGTAGCGCAGCTTCCGCCACCAAAAGGCCTGCGTGGTTGAATCCACGTAGATGAAATCGAAGTCGTCGAACCCGGCACGGGCGAGCATGGAGACGGGATCGGGAAGGGCCAGCGCGCTCCAGTGGCGCTGCACGAGCCAAGTCCGCAGCAAAGGCTTGTTGTATGGGGTGCAGAGCGTGGCCGGAACCCATGTCCAGAGATTTTTGTCCACCCATCGGCCGCCTGACCTGTGGAGCTCAATGCGCCGCTTGAGCAACTCCGTCCGGCCTCCCAGAAGGTGCAGGGGGGATATCGGGTCGCTCACGAAGGCGACTCGCCATCCCCGTTCGCAGAGGCAGCGCGCCAGTTGGTGCGACCCGACGTGGCATGGGTCGTGCCAGGAGTTGCACGCGCAGAAGAGGGCATTGGGCATCGTCGTCTCCTAGCGTCGATCCACCGAGCGTTTCCATGCCGGTCGGGCATTCCGTTCCCGTCGCACAGTCCGGACGCTGGCACTCCACGAGCAAAGCAGGCGGCTACTGTGCATCTCATTTTTTGGAATGGCGGTCGAGTCTCTCTGCAGCGAAAATCCATTTTTTAATAAAACGCCTGGGCATCCGACCGATATGATCGCCAATGTACGCCAGATCGCGTCTCACGCGGCGAACATTTCGCCTTTTCTCCTCCCCGTCCGATACGGTGATTCCTCGGCTTCGAAATACTACGCTTTCACATCGTCATTCGTTAGACCATGTCGAACATGGTGGCAATCAGCACAAAAGAAAAATGCAGTCCGTCATCGTTCGCGAAGCCTTCGCCATGGACATGCGCCCCTGCAGCACCACGATTTGAGATGGACTGTCGACCCCATGGAGCAGTTCTCCATTCCAGGAGAAATGTTGTCGCTTTTCCGCCTTTCGGATATCTTCAAGGTTTGCCCATCCGGCGCAGGCCTCTGGGGGGCGTCGTGTTGCGCCGTGGTGTGGCCTCGAGGCTTGAGAGGAATGGCGATGCGCCACGCGTTCTTGTCTTTTCGGAAGGGAGCCTCTATCCGTAGGGCGCGTGTCCCTGATGGCCCTGGGCTTCACCGGCGCCATGCGGTGACGTGCTGGCCTGCGCCCGTCCGAACCGGCGGCGCATCTTTTTGGGAAATGGATGACAATCGTTCCGGCAGCTTTTCGCGAGAGATCGGCCTGGGACGGAAACGAGGATGAACGGGATGGGTCACTCCCTGCGCGCGGCGAAGATCGCCTGGCGGAGGATGCATGCGGAGTGCGAGCGCAGGGGATGGCGCCGGATGCTCTGGAGCATGGACGTGTTCAGGAGCGTCGCGCGGGACCCGTTGGCCGCTCCCGCCAAGGTAGCGGCCCGGCTCCGCTCGGCGGCGTCCGCCCGGGCGCAGGCCTGGCGCGATGCCCGAACAGCGAGCTACGGACCGGTCCTCGGGGTCGGGCCGCACAGACCCTGCTTCATGGCGCCCCCCGTGGAAACCCTCCTGCCTCATGCCCAGACATTTGCGCTGCTCGCCCGGCTGACCCTGGAGCACCGTTTCGACCTCCTCGGCTCCGGCTGGGTCGGGTTGGGTCGCGGCGAGCGGCGCATGGGGTTCGCCGGAGAGGTGTACCCGCCCGCGGAATCACCGCCGGATCGAGACGGGCGCTGGCTCGCGGCCGCGATCACCGCGAACAATCTTCCCCTGGCCCGGCGTCTGCGCGAGCGCATCGGCCCGGACTACCGGCCCGTGAGCTGGAACGAAGACTTCAAGAGCGGCTACGTCTGGCCCGCCACCGAACCGTCGATCGGGCTGCGCTATGGCGACAAGCCCGGGGTGGACGTCAAGGTTCCCTGGGAGCTGGCTAGGATGCAGCACCTGCCATGGCTGGCTTTCGCGGCCATGTTGAGCCGCGGGCAAGCCCCAGGCTTCGAGCCGCCAGAACGCTATTTGCGCGAGATCCAGGATCAAGTGCTCGATTTTATCTCCGCCTGTCCCCCCCGTTTCGGCGCCAACTGGATCTGCACCATGGACGTGGCCATCCGGGCGGCCAACCTCATCGCCACGCACGACATCCTCGCCTCGGCCGGGCTGCCGTTGGACGGATGGTTCGTGGAAGAGCTCCGCCGGACGCTTTCCGACCACTTCCGCCATATCGTGGGCCGACTCGAATACCATCCGGTCGTTCGCGCCAACCATTACTATTCGGACATCGTGGGGCTGCTGTTCGTGGCATCGTGGCTGCCCTCCACGCCGGAGACAAGCGCGGCCCTGGCCTGGGCCACCCAGGAGTACATGCGCGAGACCCCGGTCCAGTTCGGTGCCGACGGCGGCAATTTCGAGGCATCCACGAGCTACCACAGGCTGTGCGGAGAACTTCTGGTCTATGGAGCGGCCGTCTTGCAAGGACTGTCCGCCGATACCGTTCGGGACATCCGTGAGGCCGATCCCGCCCTGTGGCCCTGGCAACCTCCGCTCGAGGCCCCGGGGCCTTGGATCGCGGAGGACCGTATCGTCCTGCCCGAAGCGGTGCGCGAACGCATCGAGCGGGCAGGAGATTTTCTGCTCGACTACAGCGTAGAGAAGGGAGAGATATTCCAGTTCGGCGACAACGATTCCGGCCGCCTTTTCAAGTTCTTGCCTGCCGTGAGCCTGCTGACGTCCGAGGATCTCGCGCCGTTCGGGGAGCGGCCCGACTCCGGGGTCGTGCCGGAGCCTTTCGAACGCATCAACGACCATGCGCACCTGGCCGCGGCCGTCTCGGGGCTCGCGCCGCGCGCCGATCTGCTGGCTATGGCCCCGGGGCATCCGGAAACCTGTCTCGTGCGGGGCCTGGCGCGTTTCGGCGAGCGAGAGAACGGGCCCGCGATGCGCCCGGCCCGCTCCCCGGCTCGCCTGCGCGACTACCCGGGCTTCGGTCTCTTCATCTACACCGTAGGGGACAAGCGGGTGGCACTTCGCTGCGGTTCCAACGGGCAGCACGACAACGGCGGCCATGCGCACAACGACCAGCTCTCCCTCTGCCTCGCCGTGGGCGGGCTGCTCATGCTGGTGGATCCCGGCACGTACGTCTACACCCCCCTGCCCGGGCAGCGGAACGCCTTTCGCGCGACACGGCACCACAATACTCTTTTCGTGCCGGACGAAGAGCAGAATAGCTTCACCTCGACCTCGCTCTTCAACCTCGTGAATGAAGCCCGTCCCGAGACGCTCGAGGTCTCCGAGACGCTCTGGCGCGCCCGGCATCATGGATTCTCCTCGCCACACACACGCAGCGTGCGCATGCACGCCTCGGGTGGCATCGAGG
This sequence comes from Desulfovibrio sp. X2, assembly GCF_000422205.1. NCBI lineage: Bacteria > Pseudomonadati > Thermodesulfobacteriota > Desulfovibrionia > Desulfovibrionales > Desulfovibrionaceae > Desulfovibrio > Desulfovibrio sp. X2. The sequence goes on along the minus strand of NZ_ATHV01000065.1, from coordinate 160,384 downwards.
TTAAGGACGAGTGCGACGTCGCCGGCTGTCGTCTGGCCCTGCACATGCATCCGGACGTCGCGGTGGAAATCCGCACTGGCGGCATCTCTCTCGCGCGAGGCGGGCAGTGCCTGCTGCTCGAGGGGGAGGGCATCGCCTGGGAGCTTTCGGAATTCGCCTACTCGCCCGGCTACGGGCTTATCCGCAGCGCGCCCCGCCTCGTCTCGACGCCTTTTTCCGGCGTCGTGCACTGGAGCATCGCGTGAAGGAAGGCATCTCGCTTCAGGCGGCGATGGAGGATTGCCACCAGAGGGCGAAATTGTACAGGTACCAGACCTGCGGCCCTGCCCGCCGGTCGAGGTAGCCGAGGACCTCGTCGCGATCGAGCAGTCCGGTGGCGTCGCAGAACTTGGCGAGGGTCGCGCGCATCTCCTGTCCGAGCCTGTCCTGGCACCATTCGTAGACCGGGACGCCGAAGCCCTGTTTGGGGCGGTCGATGATTTCGTCCGGGATGAGGCCACGCACGGCCTTCTTGAGCATGCGCTTGAGTTCGCCGTTCCTGTAGCGGCTGGCCGCGGGGATGGACAAGGCCAGCTCCACGAACTTGTGGTCCAGGAAAGGGACCCGGCATTCCAGGCTGACGCCCATACTCATCTTGTCCACGCGCATGAGCAGGAGTTCCGGCAGGCGGATGTTCAGGTCGGAATAGGTCATCCAGTCGAGATCGGACCGCGCCTGGCGCTTTTGCAGCATGCGCTCACGCAGAGGGCGCAGCACCGCGTCGTAGGTGGACAGGCCTGCGAGCTCCCGCCTGAGGGCCGGGCCGAGCAGGCGTGACTTCTGATGCTCGTAGAAGGCCTCGGCTCCGCTCCAGAAGATGGGTTGTCCCTCGACCGCCCGGCGCAGGTAGGCGTACTTGGACGAGCCGGTCTTGCCCAGCGACTCGGCCATCCGGCAGCCCATGGCCTTGAGGGCGCGAGGCACCGGAAGCCTGTTCAGGCCGGCCAGGCGCACGGCGCTGCCCCAGGCGGGATAGCCGCAGAAGAGTTCGTCCGAGCCCTCGCCCACTTGGCAGACCACCACGCCGTTGTCCCGGGCGAGCTTCGAGACGTAGTAGACCGGGACGCACACCGGGTCCGCGATGGGTTCGTCCTGCAGCCAGACCATGCGCGGCAGGAAATCGAGGAGGTCGTCCTGGTCGAGCAGTAACTCGTGGTGCTCCGCGCCGAGCTCCTCGGCCACGCGGCGCGCGAAGTGCAGCTCGTTGCGGTAGCTCTCGTAAGTCCCCCGGTAGCCGATGGAGAAGGTCTTCACCGCCTGGTTCTCGCCGCGGGAGAACAGCGCCGCGTTGGTGCTCGAGTCTATGCCCCCCGACAAGAAGACGCCCACCGGGACGTCGCTGACCTTGCGGTAGCGCACGGCGGCCTCGAGTTCCTCGAGGACGCGGCCGGCCATCTCGGACTCGGACGTTCCCTCGAGGCTCGCCGCGCCGTCGAACGGGTCCCAGTACGTGCGCCCGCTGATCGTTCCGTCCGCCGCCACGTGCAGCCAGGAGCCGCAGGCGAGCTTGGCGATGCCCCGGAAGAGGGTTCGGGGCGCAGGCACAGCAAGGAAGGAAAGGTAGTGGTAGAACGCCTCGGCATCCATCTCGCGGGGCTGTTCGGGATCGGCGAGCAGGGCCTTGATCTCCGAGGCGAAGCCGATCCGTCCGTGATGCGCGCTGTAGTACAGGGGCTTGATGCCGAGGCGGTCCCGGACGAGCCAGAGCGAGCGCTCCTGGCTGTCGTAGAGGCCGAAGGCGAACATCCCCCGGAAACGATGCACGCACTCCTTGCCCCATCGTGCGTAGGCCGCGAGTATGACCTCGGTGTCAGAATGCGAGGTTCGCCAGGATGTATGGCCCAGTTCGGTGAGCTGGGCACGCAGCTCGGCGTGGTTGTAGATCTCGCCGTTGAAGGTCAGGTGGTAGCGGCCGCAGACGCTGTGCATGGGCTGCGCGGCGGAGGGCGAGAGGTCGATGATGGACAGCCGCCTGTGCGCCAGGGCGCAGCGCCGGTCCGGCGATATCCACAGGCCGTGGCCGTCCGGTCCCCGGTGGGCCATGGTGTCTCGCATGGTCGCCACAAGAGCGGCGTCGGGTGTCCAGGCCGAGTCGCCCAGCGCGAGGATGCCGAGAATGCCGCACATGGGTCAGCGCACCGCGAAGGTCACGGCCGTGGTCTCCAGCAACTCGTCCAGGGGGATCGGCCAGCCTGGCCTCTTCCCCGTGAGCGCGAGGCCGATCTCGCGCAGCATCCCGCGCTGCCCCTTGTCTGGGCGCGGCGAGGTGCGCGCCGGGAGCTTCACGCCATGGCCGGTTATCGACTGATAGTTGTCGAGGATCAGTGTTTTGTCGTCGAAATGGACCTCCAGCAGCTCCTTGGGCAGATCCGTCGAGCCCAAGGTGCAGTATTCGATGTCCGCGACGGAACCGTCCTCGTACTCGAGGACGATGATCCTGTTGTCCGCTCCGCCATGGCGGCCGCGCGCGGGGTGCAGCGCGGCCGAACTGACCGCGCGCACCGCAGAGCCGGTCAGGCTCCGAAGGAGGTCCACCACGTGGCAGGCCTCACCCACGATGCGGCCTCCTCCCTCGGGGCCATGCGTCCAGTGTTCGGGCGGCAGGTAGCCGGCGAGCATGCGGTAGTGCGCGAAGAGGGGAGAGGTGCGCTCACGCGCAGCCTCGGCCACGTCCCGTGCGAAGGGCGAGAAGCGCCGGTTGAATCCCACCGCAAGCATGGGGCCGTTGCCATCCGCGTAGAAGTCGGCGATGGCCTCGAGCTCTTCCTCGGTCAGGCAGAGGGGTTTTTCCACGAGGACGTGCTTGTCCGCGCCGAGCGCCCGCAGCACCTGCTCCCCGTGCAGGTCGTGGCGCGTGCACAGGACCACGAGATCAACGTCGCTGTCGGCCAGTATCTCGTCGTAGTCCGTGCTGGCGTAAGCGGCCCGGTACTGCTCGGCGGCCGCCGTGGCCCGTGTGCCCGTGCGGCTGCAGATGGCCCGGATGGTGAAGAGGTCGTCCAGGGCTTGCAGGTTCGGCAGGTGCATTCCCATGGCGTAGCTGCCCGCTCCTACGACGGCGACGCGGATCGGCCCGGCCGCTGTCCGGACAGGCGTCACGGGCACCCGCCTGACCGGAGGGGCGGACGCGTCCTCCAGGGCCGGAACCTTTTTCCCATAGTCGAGCAGGACGATCAGGGGTTTTTCGGGCGCATCGAGCGCGGCGTAGGCTGACTCCACCTGCTCGATGGGGAAGACGCCGCTCACGAGAGGGCGCGCGTCGAGTCCGCCCGAGGCGAGCAGGCGGAGGTACTCGGACATGTTGCGCGACTCGGTCCAGCGGACGTAGTCGTAGGGGTAGTCGCAGCCTCCCTCTTCGTAGCTCGGGTCGTATCGACCCGGACCGTAGGAGGTGGAGATCAGGAAGTCGATCTCCCTGGCGTAGACGTCATTGCGATCGAACTCCCTGCCCCAGACTCCGACCATGACCAGCCGCCCCTTTCGGCGCACGAGGGCGAAGGCGTCCGAAAGCACTTTGGAATTGCCGGTCGCGGCGCAGAAGATGGCGGCGTCCGCCATGCGTGCTCCCGTGTGCCGCGAAACCGCGGCGGGGACGCCCTCCCGCGACGGATTGCAGGCCAGCTCTGCGCCCATGGTGCGCGCCAGTTCGAGGCGTCTGTCGTCCAGATCGACGGCGATGACGCGCGCGCCCGAAAGAACGGCCATGCGCAGGGTCAGGAGTCCGAGGATACCGACTCCGTAGACGACCACGAATTCGCCCAGGGCCAGATCCGCCCGACGCACGCCCTGCATGGCTATGCCGCCCAGTGTCACGGTGGCTGCTTGCGCGAAGTCGAGCCCGTCCGGCATGCGCATGACGAGATTGCGCGGTACGTCCACGTATTCAGCGTGGTTGGCGTAGCCGGCCCCGGCTGCGGCGACCCTGTCGCCTGGCCTCAGGTCCGTCACTCCCTCCCCGACCGCCAGCACGACTCCGGCGGCCGAATAGCCGGTCGGGCTGCCGGCCTCGAGCTTGCCGCGGATGCGGGCCAGGGCAGGGCGCAGCCCCTCGGCACGGATCATGTTCAGCGCCTTCGCAACCTTCTGCGGCTGCTCCAGGGCCTGCCGCACGAGGGAGCGTCCGCTGGCCTGCACGCCTGAAAGTTCTGTGCCCGCGGAGATGCACGAGTGCACCACCTTGATGAGCACGCAGCCCGGAGTGGCGTTGGGTGCGGGAACCTCGCGCGGCTCTACCTTGCCCTTCCTTATCAGTGCCTGCAGCATTGCGTCTCCGACGGTCAGTTCTGGACCATGCCGCAGGCGTCGATGATGACTTTGCCGAGCAGCAGATCGTGGTCGATGTTCTGAAACTGGCGGTGCGCGACGAGGAAGACGAGGATGTCGGCCTCCTCCAGCGCGGTCTTCAGGGGGACATGGCGCAGGTTGGGCAGCTCGCCGAGCTCCCCGGGCAGCTCTCTGATGTTCGGTTCGACCGCCAGGATCTCCATGCCGCCCTGGGCCTGGAGTTCCCGGGTGATGAAGAGGGCCGGGCTCTCCCGCAGGTCGTCGATGTCCGGCTTGAAGGCGAGGCCCAGGCAGGCGACCGTGGGCGCAGTGAACCGCGCGGCCTTGGCGCGCACCTGCGCGATGACGGAATGCGGCTTGTGGTCGTTGACCTCGCGCGCGGTGCGGATGAGGCGCGCTGTTGCGGGGGCACTGTCCACGATGAACCAGGGATCCACGGCGATGCAATGGCCGCCGACGCCAGGGCCGGGGGTCAGGATGTTCACTCGCGGGTGGTGATTCGCCAGGCGGATGGCGTCCCAGACGTTGATCTGAAGCTCCTGGCAGATGAGGGAGATTTCGTTGGCGAAGGCGATGTTGACGTCGCGGTAGGCGTTCTCCATGAGCTTGACCAGTTCGGCCGTGCGTGCCGTGGTGGCAAGGACCTCGCCTTGGACGAAACTGCCGTAGAACTCGATAGCCTTGGCTGTGGAGGCCGCATCCACGCCGCCCACGACACGATCGTTCTCCACCAACTCCCGGAGAATACGGCCGGGCAGCACGCGTTCGGGGCAGTGGGCCACGTGGAGCTGCGGGCAGCCGTCCGTGACGCCGGGAAGCACCAGGTCCGGGCGCATCTCGGCCAGCCATTGGCAGATGCGCTCCGTGGTCCCCACGGGGCTCGTGGATTCCAGGATCAGGAGATTGCCGTGGCGCAGATACGGCGCAACGGAGCGGGTGGCCGCCTCGACGTAGGAGAGGTCGGGCTTCTTGCCGTTCACGAACGGGGTGGGGACGGAGAGGATGAAGATGTCGGCCTCGATGGGCGCGGTGTCCGCCTTGAGACGACCGGAGCCCACGGCTGACTTGACCATGACGTCGAGCGCGGGCTCGTGGAGGAGGATCTTCCCGGCATTCAACGCCTTGACCACCCGTTCGTTCACGTCCACCCCGTGGACGCTGAAGCCTTTCGTGGCGAGGAGGCTCGCAGTGGGGAGGCCGATGTATCCGAGGCCGAGTATGCAAATGCTGTCCATTCCGATATCCATTCCGTCAATTGTAGATGGTCATTGTCGAATTGTATTCCGCCTCAGGAAGGAAACATGTGATCAGCATGATGCACGACAGTGTCTGTTTTCAAACTTTCTGCCCAAGGCATGCCGTAACAATCCGGCCGGATGATTGTCCCGCACCACCGGCGTTCAGTCCGCCGAGGGCACGCCCCTCTGTTTCGGGAGGACCTCCCCGGGGAGCAGCGCGGAGAGAATCCGCTCGGCGGCCTTTCCGTCGCCGTAGGGATTGCTGCACGTGGCCATACGCGCGTAAGCCTCGGCATCGCCGAGCAGCCCATCCACGGCCGAGACGATGCTTGCCTCCTCCGTTCCCACGAGTCGTGCGACACCGGCCGCGACGCCCTCTGGGCGCTCGGTCACCTCGCGCATGATCAGGACCGGCTTGCCGAGCGACGGGGCCTCCTCCTGCACGCCGCCGGAATCGGTGAGTATGAGAGTGGCCGCGTCCATCATCGCGATGAAGCTCTTGTATGGCGCGGGCTCGAGCAGGAGTATCCGCGGGTGGTTCGCGAGCAGCCGGAGGACCGGCTCACGGACGCTCGGGTTCAAGTGGACCGGGTAGGCGAACATGACGTCCTCGTGCCTGTCGGCAAGTAGCCGAATCGCCCTGCAGATGTTCTGGAATCCGTCTCCGAAATTCTCGCGGCGGTGCCCGGTCACGAGCACTATGCGCCTTCCTCTGGACACCGCCTCCGCAAGGCCGGGCGCCAGGAGGCTCGTGTCGCCCCGGATCTTTTCCCGTATAAGGAGCAGGGCGTCGATGACGGTGTTGCCCGTGACGAGCACCTGCGCCTCAGGTACGCCTTCCCTGAGGAGGTTGTCCCGGGCGGTCGTGGTCGGCGCAAGATGCAGGTCGGCGACGATGCCGGCCACGCGGCGATTGAGTTCCTCCGGAAAGGGGGCACGCAGGTCGAACGAGCGCAACCCGGCCTCCAGATGGGCGACCTTGATGCCGCGGTAGAAGCTGCAGAGCGCGGCAACCATGACCGTGGTGGTGTCGCCCTGCACGAGTATCCAATCGGGCCGCTCGCGGTCCAGCAGCGCGTCAATCTCCGTGAACAGCCGTGACGACAGCGAGGCCAGGCTCTGCCCTGGCTGCATGACGGCCAGGTCCCGATCGGGCGCCAGGTCGAAGTCCGCGAGGGCCTGGGCGAGCATCTCCCTGTGCTGTCCCGAGGAGCAGAGCAAGGCCTGGCAGTTTCCGTCCGCGCGAAGCGCGAGGACGACCGGAGCGACCTTGATGGCTTCGGGCCGCGTGCCCGCGAAAACGAGAATTTTCATACCTCGGTCCGTGTCTCGTCTTTTGGGGGGCTAGAACGCATCTTCCCGGCCCTCGATCCAGGACTCGTACCAGATGAGCGCATTGAGCACCGTCCAGACATGAAATGAATGGCCCGTGCCGACGGAGGTCTCCTGTTTCAGGAGCGTGCTGAAGTACTCCTTGTCCAGGAGTCCCTCGCCCAGCAGCCGCGAGCGTTGCGTGACCGCCATGGCCCGGGCCGCGAAATCCTTGTCCTTGAGCCAGCGATCGACGGGAGCGCCGAAGCCTTGCTTCTTTCGGTAGATGATTTCCCGGGGGAGGTATCTTTCCGCCGCGCGTTTGACGATGCGTTTTCCCACTCCGTCGTGCAGCTTGTAGGAGGGGGGCAGTCTGCGCGCGAACTCGACCAGGTCGTGGTCCAGGAAGGGGACGCGGGCCTCGATCGCATGCGCCATGGTCAGCTTGTCCACGCGCATGAGCAGGTGCTCGGGCAGGCGCAGCTTCAGCTCCATGTAGGGGATCTTCTGCAGGACCTCAGGCTCGGCGAGCCTTCCCGTGAGCCCGGCCAGGTAACCGGCCACCACTCCTGCGCTGTCGAGCTGGCGATGCGCCTCCGGGAGCAGTCCTTCGACGGGACAACGGATATCCTGCGCGAACGGTGCGGTGGACGGCGTCAACTTGCGACGCATCTCGCCCCACCAGCAGACGGCTCCCCCCCAGAAGAGCTCCTGTCCGGCCCGCTTGCGGGCGAGGATCGCGGCGTCCTCGTCGCCTGACGAAAGGGAGGCGGCACCTCCGAGCAGTCGCTTCCACCAGGGGGACGCGCCCTCGTTTCTCCAGACCCGCTCGTACTTCTGTCGGTAGTGCTCGCACCACCAGTAGCCCAGAAAGTTTTCGTCCGCCCCTTCTCCCACCTGAACCACCGTGGTGCCGCGCTCGCGCACGAGGCGGGCCAGGAAATAGAGCGGGATGCAGACGTTGTCCGCTATGGGCTCATCCTGCAGGCGCACGAGAAGCGGCAGGAAGTCCTGTGCCTCGCGCGGCGAGATGCGCGTGGTGTGGTGAGCCGTGTTGAAACGCTCGGCGATGCTTGTGGCGTGCTGGAATTCGTTCAGGTCGTCATGCCCTTCGTAGCCGATGGAGAACGTGGTCACCGGCCGGTCCATGATCTCACTCATGAGCGCGACGATGAGGCTGGAATCGACTCCGCCGGAAAGCAGCACGCCGAAGGGCACGTCCGAAACCATGCGCCGCTCGATGGACAAGCGCATGATCCGCAGGAATTCGTCCGTCGCCTCGTCGAAGGAGAGGTCTGACTCACGCCACGTCTCGGCGGCCGAGGGGGCGCAGTCCCAGTACTGGCGCGCGACGGCCCGGCCTTCGTGATCGATGCTTACCATGACGCCAGCGGGGATCTTGAAGAGGTCCCGAAACATGGTGAGCGGGGCGGGCGCGACGATGAAGGTCAGGTAATGCCAGAAGGCGGTGAGGTCTATCTCCGGCGTCAGGCGCGGGTGCTGCAGAAGGGCCCGGATCTCGGACGCGAAGATCCACGAGTCGCCGCTTTTCGCGATATACAGGGGCTTGATGCCGATGCGGTCACGCACCAGATGGAGCACCGGTTGTCCAGGGGCTCGTTCGTCGTAGATGGCGAAGGCGAACATGCCGTAGAATCGGTGCACCGCATCGATCCCCCAATGCTCGTACGCCTTGAGCAGAACCTCGGTGTCCGAGTGGTCGGTCCGCCAGTCGCCCACGCCCAGAGCCTCGAGTTCGCGCCGGATATCCCCGTGATTGTATATCTCTCCGTTGAAGACGACGTGGACGTCGCCGCGGGTGTTGCCCATGGGCTGGTCCGCGGCCGAGGAGAGGTCTATGATGGAAAGACGCCTATGCCCCAGGGCGCAGCGCCCGTCGATGGCGCGCCATGATCCGGCGCCATCCGGGCCGCGATGCCGCATGGCGTCCGTCATCTTGGTGATGAGGGAGATATCGGTCGCCCCCCGTCCGGGGGCGTATTCACCTGCGATGCCGCACATGTCCTACCTGTTCTTTACCGGCCAGGGATTTCGGACAGGAACGCCGCGCCTGCGGCGAAAAGAGTACACCATTCAATAGCAGCCCTTTGAACCTTGAATAGCCTTTCAGGCTAGATCGCTCAGTGTGTGTAATGTCTTCTTGAACATGACGCCGCCCAGGAAAAAGAGGATCCCGCAAAGTGGGATGTATATCCGCATGATCTCCATGCTAGGCGAATGGCCATACAGAAGCGGCTCTCGAAAACATTCGACGAGATAGTAAACAGGGTTGAAATACAGGACAATACGAAGTTGCGGGGGAACCATTTCCCGCGTGTAGCCGACAGGAGATATGAACAGCAGAAACAGGGTCACTATGGCCATGATCTGGGTCAGGTCCTTGAGCAGCACCCCCAATGCGGAAAAAATGTATGCCAGGCCGGCCAGAAAAAAAAATTCCAACACCAACATGGGCGGAATCCAGAGCCATGCCCAGGACACCATCCCCCCCCCAAGGCAGAGCATGGTCATGAGGATTATGAGCCCCATGCACTGCGAGACGAGCGCGATGCAGATGAGCCGGACAGGAAGCACCTCCATCGGCAGGATGACGTTGGCGATGAGATGCCTGTTCTGCGAGATCAGGAGCACGCTCCCATTCAGCGCCTCGGAAAATCCCAGATAGGGGATGATACCGGCCAGGACGAACAGGGAATATTCGAAGGGAGAATGGATGCCGGTGACCTTGACCTTGAACACTGCGAGATAGATGAACAGATACATCACGAGCAGCAGCGCAGGGTAGACGATGATCCAGGCAGGACCAAGCACGCTGCCGGCATGGCGTTTTTTGAGCTCGATCAGAGTCGTCAGCGCAATGATGCGGCGGTTGTCGAAAAGAACCTTCAGGAGATTGATGAACGTTCTCATGCTGCTCACCGCATCATCCAATCAGCCACGTCGGCTGCGGAAACAGTATTGGACATGGGCGACGGAGGGATAAGCCAGACGTCGTCGTTCACGTCGAGGATCCCCATGGCGCAGTTGCCCTTCATGCTCCCTCCGCATGCCGAGAGAATATATTCGCCTGCCTTCAGAGGGATCTTCTTGCTGATCAAAGTGTACTCGTAGCGGACGTTTTCCTCGGCAAAGAAGATCCCCTTGCGCCCCGCAGTGTAATGACGAGATACGACGGGACTTGGCCGCAGATTGGAGAGAAGGTCGAGGTCGAGGCCCATGCCCTGCAGGCCAAGCTCCACCAGCAGACCTGACAGGGAATCCGGGGCATGGTTGTTGGCGCAGAGCACGACCTGAATCTTTCTGTTGGAAGCGACAGAGAATGGAATGGCGATCTTGTGCTCGATCTTGGCGAAGCCCAGCCGACGCAGCTCGAAGGTATGGTGTTTTCTCAATTTTTCGCCGATGGAAATGTGTCGCTGCTGGTCTTCAACACGGCCCGCGACGCAAAAGAGAATAGGGCCAGTCTTGTGGCGGTGCTCGAGAGAATACAAATAGGGTGCTATGTCATCTATGCTTGCAGGATACTCAAAATATCGTTCTGAATCTTGTACTGGGCCAATCTGTACGCCTCTGCAGAGGCCGGTGAGGTATCCATACTGCAAGACGTAGTCTGAAGAATACATCGACTCGTAGTATATAACGGAGAGTCCAACTCGTTCGAGCAGGACTCGCAACTGATTGATGCCAAAAAAATTGATATGCCCTGGCGTGTTGTATCCACCATGGGCGTGCGGATTGGACTCACGCATTTGCTGAAGCTGTAGATTGTTCAGATTCGGCATCGTCAGTGCGACGATGCCGCCATCCGCGAGCTTCGATTTCGCGAAAAGGAGAAGCGCATGGGGATCCGCGACATGCTCGAGAGTCTCCCACAAACATATCATGTCGTAGGACTGGGCCGGAAGCTGCGCCGCATCGCAGACAACCGGACGTTCAAGACGGCGTGCCTCTTCGAGCGCGTAAGGGTCTGCCTCGAGGCCGAAAGCTGAAAAACCTTTTTCCCGGGCAAAGCTCACGAACTGCCCCGCATTGGCGCCGATATCCAGGATCGTCGATTCTTCGGAAGGTTCGAGGCGGTTCAGGAGCATTTCGAAGCGATCCCTGTCCGTGTCGTTCGCCACAGCCAGTCGGTTCCTGGCCATGGTCCGCGCCAGGCGCGCCGCTTCTTCATTGCGCACGAAGAAGCGGGCGAAGAGATGCTCGTCGACCTGATAAGGAACGAACCAGCATCCGCAGTTCGCGCAGACGTGGTAGGCATGTCCGTCATAACTCTGAAATAGTGGAGTGGAGTCTCCACATGCGCAGGCGGGACAGGGTCGCTTCGGTTGCTCGGATAGCAGTTCTCGGCCATGCGCCTTCCAGAGCTGAACCGCTTTTTGCCACGAATCAATATTCGCAACTGAAAACCAGGCCGGTGAATATTTCTTACGAGGAGAAGGGGCGACAGTTGCCTGTCCGGATGAATTTTGAGTTGTTATATCTTCGCTAATGCTCAAGTCATTTTTATCAGTATATTCTTGTTGCAAAACAGAAGTGGGACATTCGGGATGACGCCTGACAACACAGACATCGTTTATATATACAGCATCGAGACCTGAAATAAGCAGATCATGGAGTATTTCTTCCGGAGTGTTGACAATCGGTTCTCCGTGCATGTTGAAAGATGTATTGAGAACAAGCGGGCATCCCGTTATTTGGAAAAAATTGAGCAGCAGGTCGTAATATTTTGGATTGCTCTCCTTGCTGACGGATTGCGGGCGGCATGTTCCATCGACATGTACGACACCTGGGATCTTGTGCTTCACGTCATCCAGAACATCTGTCTCCAGGAGCATATAGTTGCTTATCGGCATTTTGAACCATTTGTGCGCTTCTTCCTGGAGTACTGATGCTGCATAGGGACGGAATGGTTCCCTTTTTTTTACATTTCTATCCATTCTGGCCTTTATGTCCGGCACCAGGGGATTCGCCAGGATGCTTCTGGCGCCGAGGGCTCGCGGCCCCCATTCCATGCGCCCTTGTGCCCAGCCTATGATGCCGCCGTTCGCCAGAGTTTTCGCCGCATGGTTGGCGACGTCGGCTCCCAGGACTTCCCATTCGATTTCATCTTTGTATTTGTCGAGCGCCGCATCTATGTCAAAATCACAGGTCATGTCGGGGCCGGTGTATACGGAAAACAAGTGGCGCCTTTTGGGCTCCCCATGCTCATGGTAAAGCGCCTGCGCGCATCCCAGGGATGTGCCGGCATCATTTGATGCGGGCGTGAAATACACTTCCTTGAAGGCGCCAAGCTCGAGAATTTTGCGATTTGCCGAGATGTTGAGCGAAACTCCACCAGAAGTGCATAGCCGCTCAACGTCGGGGTAGAGCTCGTGTGTGGCTTTGACGAGGTGGACGATGGATTTTTCGAGCGCCTCCTGGATGGTGGCGGCAAGATCGTAGTGCCATTGGCTGAAGCCCTCGCTCTTCCTCCGGGCCTCGCCGAATCTGGACAGTCCTTTTGCGGAAAAGGATGCCCCGGTAATATGGTAATTGAAGAACGACAGGTCGATGTCGATGGGTCTGTAGAGATCGTTGGTCAGCGTGATGACGTCGTCAAGCAATCCGTTGATGGGCTTGCCAAAACCGGCTAGCCCCATGAGCTTGCCGGATCCGGAAATGCCGGGGAAGCCCAAGTGCTCTGCGAAATGGGCGTAAATGAACCCAAGGGAAAAGGGATAGACAAGGAAATCGTGCTTCTTCTCGAGATGCGGCCAGTTGCCGTAAAAAACAGCGGAGGATTCAAACTCACCTGATCCGTCGATCGTCAGGACCAGTGATTCATCAAAGCCTGAAGTGTAGAATGCTGAAGCCGCATGCGCCAGATGGTGCGGCACATTCTCGAATTTCGTGCGCCTTCCCCACTTGTAATGATTTCGCAAATCACGTTCGATGTTTTTTATCCTCTCACCAGCCGTCAGATAGCAGGTGAGGCTTGGCTCGTCTCCACCGTAATTTTCAACTACATCGCAATAGAATGTTTTGATGAACAATTCAGGAAGAAGATAATATCCGACATAGTCTATTTCAGAAAATTTGACGCCTGCTTTTTTGAGACAGAAATCGATGGCATTGAATGGTATGCCATTTGTATGCTTTACCCTGTTGAATCTTTCTTCTTCTACGGATGCAATGACAGAACCATCAATGACTATCGTGGCGGATGCGTCATGGAATATGTCGGAAACTCCATTTATGCCGAGAACTATCATCGTCTTATCCTATTGATCGGATATTATGTTGGCACGGTAAACCAAAACAGGGTTCTTGAGAAAAGTGCTGCTCCCGATCATTGTCGTGTTTATATGGCGAATATAGCAGCAGTACAAATCATGGTTTATGCTGTAAAATATCTCTCGTTCGTCTTCATAATAGCCCGATTTTGCTACTGCGATAGACAGAGAATATTCTCCGTTCCCGAGGCTGATGTCGCTCATCGGGATCGACAGTTTTCCCAGTTTCCTCTCGGGTGTCCGCTGGTGACCGGCAAAGACACGGCAAATCTCTCGAACCCCATCGGCATGGATGCCAACGAGGAGTTCGAATTCTTTCGCCAAGTCGGGATTCTTTATTTCATATTCGGCGTGAATCTCGAAGGGTACTCCTGATTCGCATACGAGAGTTTGCCGTCCGTTCTGCACGAGTTTGATCTCGTGCAGAACGATATCCGCAGTCCCGGCAAATCCGGTGTTTTTCCCGTCACTGACCTGCGCTTCATCCGGTTGGAGGTCGAAGAGCATCTGCTCTCGATGTCCCGAAAGTTTGCCCGCTTCGGTGGGAACGGAACTCAAGAATATGCCATCCGCTCGGAGGTTCGTCGTGATGCTGACCGGACGAGGGGCTGTCACCGCGAGGCCGAGGCGCAGGGGAGTGTCGGAGGGAACCGAGCCGCTCTCCAAGGAAAGCGCGAGTGCAGCTTTCTGGAAAATATTTCCGTGGTCTTTCACCCGCACGGCCCGCACGCCGTTCTCCTCGACCAGCCCGCCCCACTGCGAGCCTTCCGCGATCAGGGCCTGTTCCGCCTCCGCGGCATCTGCTTCCCAGACGGCGATGCGCTCTTCCCCGGCGAACAGGGCTACTTCCGACAGCGCGAACGGCGCTTCGAAATACATCCCGTTGCCCGGCTTGATCTCCACGAGCACCGTGGGTCCTGACAGCGGGCCCTGTGTCGCCGCTGTCCCTCCGGGCGACAAGGGGGCCGGAGCAACCTTTTTCCGCAGGCTTTTGATCCTGAGTCGTTCTTCCTCCTGCAGCTTCACGGAGTTTTCGTATGCTGCGACGACCTCCTTGGACTTGCCATCCATGATCACCCGCCCACGGTCGATCCAGACTACCCGCTCGCACAGTCTGATGGCCGAGTAGATGTCATGGGTGACCATCAGCAGTGTCGTGCCCTGTTTTCGCGCCATGTCCTGCATGCGGTCATAGCTTTTCTGGGCGAAGTAGGCGTCGCCCACCCCAAGCACCTCGTCGAGAATGAGGATGTCCGGGACGACGACCGTGGAGGCGGCGAACATGAGCCGTACGCCCATGCCCGTGGAGTAGGTGCGAAGCGGCTGGTCTATGTAATCCTCGATTTCCGCGAACTCGATGATTTCCTCGACCATGGAGTCCGCTTCCTTGCCGGCGACACCCTGGTTGGCGAGATAGGCGTAGACGTTCTGCCGCCCCGTGAAATCCTGGTGAAATCCGCTCCCTATGGACAGGAGGGCGTGTATCTTGCCATTCACGTCCAGTGTGCCCGAGCTGGGTTCGCTGACCCCGCTGACCAGCTTCAGGAAGGTGCTTTTTCCGGCCCCGTTGCGGCCGATGATGGCCACTTTTTCGCCTCGACGGATGTCGAGGCTGACGCTGTTCAGGGCGGCATGCTGCCCAGGCGCTTGGCGCAGGAAACGTCCCAGGCCCAGCTTGTCCACAAGCAATTGAAAGGGGCTGGAGTAGAGCTTGTACACCTTGCTCAGGTTTTCGGCGCGTATGGCGACATCAGTGGGGTGCATTGCCTTCCTTCTCGATCATCTCTCGACGCCGTCCGCGGCTATCGGACATGAGCAGGGCGTATTGCCGGAAATCGTAAATGGCGTGACGGGCTCACGCGGGAAAAGTCGACTGGGTCTCATTGGCTGTCCTTGCGTCCCATGGCATAGACATACCATCCCCAATGCCGTTCCATGCGCTTGATAAGCGGCCAGCAGCGTTCAATGCACGGACCGGGGGCGAAAAAGTGCGAGGGCTTGAGTTGCGCGCCGCCTGAAAGTTCGATGCGGAAACCCGCCTTGCGGATTCTCCGTGCCAGTTCAGCGCGGCTGTACAGTTTGACGTAGGGCTTGATGTCGATGCCGTCCGCTCCTGATTCGATTGTCGCCAGGAGGCCGTCGTATCCGAGTCGACGGAGATTGCCCTGGCGGATGCCGTTGTACCAGAGCTTGGAGACGAAATGGTAGACCGACCAGAAATTGTACATACCCACGAACAGCACCCCGCCGGGCTTGAGGACCCGCAGGCACTCGGCGAAGACGGTATCCGCCTCCGGAATGTGGTGGATGACGCCGAAGCTGTATACGCAGTCGAACGATGCGTCCGGATGGCAGATTCGCGTGGCGTCGGACCTGCGGATGTCCACGTCGTAGCCTCGTAGGGCGAAGTTGCGTCGCGTGAGTTCCATGTGGCGATCGGTGATGTCGATGCCGTGGCAATGCGCTCCATGAGCCGCGAATTGCACCAAGTCCGTGCCGTGGCCGACGCCGATCTCGAGGACCTCCTTGCCCGCGAAGTCGGCAAAGGGGACCACGCTGCGCATCCAGTCCTGCTCCGCATAGCGCGCCCGCTCCACAGCGAGGAAATAGTCGAGACTCTCGCAATCCACCTGCCCCAGCGCACCGCAAGGATTGGTGTTCCACTGGTCCTGAGCGTGCCGCCGCGCGATGCCGTCCATGGCCTCTTCACCAGGACACTCTGTCCGCCTCGTGTCTGGGGCGGTCGTCGCGGTTGTCGCGGATGACGTGGCGGGATCGACGGAAGAGGCGGACATTGGCGCTTCGGAGGAGGCCTGCGACGCGGGCTGCCGGGCAGGGGAGGGATGTTCCCACGACGCGTCGGCGTCGCCTCCGGCGAAACGCCAGAGGCGGGTCACATGACGCTCCCAGCTGAACTCCCCGGCTGCGGCTGCGCGGGCGTTTCTGCCCAGGGCTTCGCTCAGCGCCGGATTTTCCGCCAGGGCGCAGACTGCGTCGACGAATGCCGCCACATCCCCAGGGGGACAGAGGACCGCCCGCTCGTCGGCAACGTCTGGCGACGCGGAGATCTCCGTGTGCAGGAAGGCCGGGCGCAACACTTGCCCGATCTGTTCCAGGTCGGAGGCGACGATGCCTCCGCCCATGCCCATGTATTCGAAAAGCTTGGTAGGTGAGCCGAAGAAGGGGGTGGAGGCCATGTTGCGCGAGTGCGGAGAGACGAAGATGTCCGCCGCCCGGTAAAGCCGCGCGCCCTCCGCCTGCGGCACGCGGCCGGTGCATGTGACTTTGTCCCGCAGGCCGTGCGTGGCAATGGCTTCATCGACGAGGTGGCGGAAGTTCCCATCACCGATGAGCAGGAAGCGGGCGCGCGGGGAACGGGCGAGAATCCGGGGCATGCCCGCTGCGAGGACGTCCACGCCGTGCCATCCTCCGAAAGTGCCGGAAAAGCAGATCACCCTGTCCTCGGGCGAAAAACCAAGTGACGCA
Organism: Desulfovibrio sp. X2; assembly: GCF_000422205.1. NCBI lineage: Bacteria > Pseudomonadati > Thermodesulfobacteriota > Desulfovibrionia > Desulfovibrionales > Desulfovibrionaceae > Desulfovibrio > Desulfovibrio sp. X2. The sequence goes on along the minus strand of NZ_ATHV01000065.1, from coordinate 143,733 downwards.
CGCTCGGCCGCCTTCTCCGCCGTCGTCGCCGGGCGGTAGGCCTCGGTGTCCACCCCGTTCGGGTTGACCAGGATGCGTTCGGGCGGGATGCCCTGAGCGACGAGACCGTCGCGGATGATGTCCGAGACAACCGTTATGACCGTGGCCTGCCTGAGCGCCCAGTCTTCGACCTGTTGCAGCTCCTGCTCCATCTCCATGGGACCGGAGCCGAAGCTGCGGCTCATCTCGAATTCAGAACCGTTGTACTCGACGATGTAAGGGATATGGAGTCGCTTGCTGAGGAGCGCGCCGCAGGGGTTGCCCAGGACGATGCGCTCGTAGATGAAGGAGGGGCGCTTTTGGGTCAGGGCGCTCTCGAGCCAGGGGAGAACGGAGAACCCCTGGGTCAGCAAATCCAGCGCCGAGCAGGTGGGATGCTGCACCGGGACGATTTCCTGCTGCACGCCAAGCGTCGCGAGCAGATCATAGCCATGGGCCATGTAGCAGGTAAGGCCGGGGCGGGCCCTGTTCAACTCGTGGGCCACGTAGCAGGTGTGGCCGTAGCTGCCTCCCGAACTGATCCTGGCCCAGTAGTCGAGCCGCAGGTAGGCTCCGGGAGCGTCCAGCCGCAGGGCTCCTTGCCTCTCCATGTCGAAGGGCACGGGAGACGGTTTTCCTTCGGAGACCAGGCGCTTCAGCAGAGCCCTGGCCGTGTTCTGACGCTGCTTCCGACGGTACTGCCTGATGCGGCTTTGCACCAACTCCGGAATGAGTCCGCACAGGAGCCGACGCGTTCCCCTGAGGCAAAAACCGCCGGCTTTCCTCATGCGGCGCACGGAGTGACGAATTAGAACCGACATCAATTTCCCAGGCTGTCGACTTTTGCTCTGTTCAGGTCGCTATGCCAAATGCCTCTCTCCCTCATCGACGGGGGGGCATTCCTCGGTGGCGTCTTCCCATGCGGTGGCGCGGCCGTGGAGGATATCCTCTATATGCAATGATACCGCTGTCGTCTCCACAATCTCGTCGAAAGGAATGGGAGCCTCGCCGCTGGACGTCAAGGCATCTCCCAGCAGGGCGAGTTCCCGGGCGTGGCCCTTGTCCACGTCGCCTTCCCAGAGGATCGAGCCGTCCGAACACCGCGTGAGTTTCCGGTAGTCGTCGATGACATAGGCCTCGCCGTCGCAGAAGATCTCGATGCGCTCCTTGGGCAGTCCGGCCTTGGGGCCGAGCGCCGTGTACGTCAGCGTGGATTGGGAACCGTCGTCGTATGTCAGGCAGGCCGAAAAATTGTCGTTCTGCAGGCGGGTTCCGTTCGGAGCGACGGCCGCGGCCTGGATGGAGCACACCGGCGCGCCGCTCAATGCCCGGAAGACGTCGTACATGTGGCAGGCCTCGCCTATGTTGCGCCCGCCGCCTTCTGAGGTCTGGATCCAATGCGACGCCGCAATGAATCCGCCGTTCAGGCGATAGAGGATCTGGAGCGGCCCGGATCGGCCGGCCAGAGCCGCCTGCAGGGCCTGAACGGCCGGTGAGAAGCGGCGATTGAAGCCCACCATGACCAGGGGAGGGTTCGCGAGGGCGCGGCTTTGCCTCCATGCCTCGTCGACGAGCCGCAGTTCGTCCCAGGTCGTGGCCAGGGGTTTTTCCACGAAGACGTGCTTGCCGGCCGCAAGGGCCGCTATAACGGTCCGGGCGTGCTGGTCGTGGCGCGTGGCCACGACCAGGAGATCGATGTCTTCACGGGCTGCCATGGCCGCCGGATCGGAACCGAGATAAGGCACGCCCTGCGCCCTGGCGTAGTTGCCGCCGCGGACGGCATCCGCGCTGACCACGCCGGCCTGCTGGAAGATTTTCGGGTGTCGGGCCATTTGCGGCGCCAGCATGGACGTGCCGAAGGCGCCGGCGCCGACCAGGGCGTATTTGACCGGCGCATCTGTCAGGGGACGGTGGCCGCGCAAGGTGATGACGGGCTCGTCCTCCTCGGCCTGCGACGGATAGCGCAGCAGGACGCCGAGCGGCAACGGCCCTTCGGCCTCGGCCAGCTCCTTGTATGCCGCGGGCGCCTGGGTCACGTCGACCTCACGATCGATGAGCTTGTCTATGGAGAGGCGACCGGCGGCTATCTGTTCCAGAAAGGCCTGCATGTTCCGTTTGATGGTCCAGCGGGCGAAGGGCAGGGGGTAGTCCCGTCCTTCGGCTTCGTAGCTCCGGTCATAGCGGCCGGCCCCGTAGGAGGTGCTCATGAGCAGGTTGACTTCCTTGCGGTAGAATGCCGGACGCTCGGGGCAGAGCCCGACATCACCCACGATGACCACGGTGCCCTTCTCGCGAACGATCTGCATGGCGAGGTTCAGCGGCGCGTTCGATTTCGTGGCCGCAGTGATGACGACTTTGTCCGGACCGACACCGGACGTCGATTGAAGCACCAGCTTCTGAAATTCCTCCGGGCTGCTTGCCCCGCCGCTCATGCCCAGGGCCTTCGCCCGCTCCACGCGGGAGGAGTCGAGGTCCATGCCGAGGACCGTGCAGCCGCTCGCGGTAAGCAGTTGGGCCGTCATCTGTCCGATGAGCCCGAGCCCGATGACCGCAATGCGCTCGCCCAGTGACGGCGCGGCGCGCCGCACGCCCTGCAGGGCGATCGATCCGACCGTGGCGGTGGCGGCTTCGCGGAGCGCGCAGCCAGCGGGCAGGCGGCAGGCGAGATTCTGGGGGACGCTTATGTATTCCGCATGGTTGGCGATGCCTGCTCCGCAGCAGGCAACAACGTCGCCCACTGCGAATCCCGTCACGCCGAGGCCGCAGGCCACCACCTCGCCGGCCGCGGAATAGCCGACGTTCCAACCGGTGTCGTCCGTGTCCGCATGATAGCGGTTCGCGTCGTCGCGGGGCAGGAAGGATATCTCCACCTCGTCGAGGTCGAGCTCCACGCTCGCCCGGCTGCCGACATTGCTCACGATGAGCTTGAAGGAGCCAGTGGCCGCCGGACAGGCCAACTCGTCGGAGAATGTTCCCTGGGGGTAGGTCTTGGTGGTCAGCCAGGCCGAGCCCACTCCGTCCGTGATGCCCATGCCGACCTCTCCGCCGCGAAGAGTGCCCCGCAGTTGGACGAGCGGCCAGAAACCCTCGGGGATGGTCACCGGCCCGAGTGTCGCCTGGTAGCCGAATTCGCTTGTGTCCGAGGTCAAGCGCATTGCCAAGCGACCCGAGGCATTTTCGAAGCTTCGCGCGTTGTTGGCGACCCAGGCCATGCTGTCCGGAGCGGGACGGCGCGCCTCGGCTGGAGGATGCAGCCGCTCGCGGGCACGGTGAAGCTGGCGCTCGGCGATGCTCTTCATCTTGCGCAACGCTTTGTCCGGATGGCGGATGGCCTTTCCCAGATAATGGCTGGCGAGGCTCGTCGCATTCTTGACTTGGTCACGGACCGACAGTGTCGGGTGCGGAGCGGGCCTAAGCGACGCCAACTCCGTGCCGACGCTGACCATGGAATAGCGCACGTGCACCAAGACCTGGCCGTGCTGGGCAACGGGTCTGGGCATGCGGGCAATGAGCGCTCCCGCACTATTACAGATGATCTGTTTCATAGCTCATGAAATTACGGCAATATGTTGATAACTTCCAATGTGTACTAAGTATCCGAGATGGATGGAAAAATTTTCTGCCGAGCATGGCGTGCTCTCAATTTTTTAGGACTATCAAGATCCCTGTAACATCGCCACTCTTTTCTGTGACATGTTTCAGGCAGAAAAAGCGGCGAGGACGAATATCCGCCCCGACGATCATCGTTCCTTGGCATGGTACTTTTGAAGTTGTGTTCGGGCGACCATCGGCGGGAGGACGGCGACAGATCGTGAACGAGGTACATCCCGCACGCATGCATAGTAGCCGGCCGGACAAGAGAGCTGCCTGCCTCGTCAGCGCGTGTCCGCGGCGGCGACGGCGCGGCGGGCGCAACTACCCTTCGCGGGTTGAATCCTCGGCGGATGCGGGGGCGTTGCGTCCGGATGATTTGGTCGGCTCAGGCGGGAAAACGTCCAGGATGGGCTCGCGCAGGTAGAGGTGCGCGGGAAGGTGCATTCCACGCGACATGCGACGATATGGGGAAGCCAGACGGGAGGTGTGTGCGCCATCAGCCGCATGCGCACACCGAGGCAGTTTACACGATGGGCGACAGCGAAACTGCGCAGGGTGCCTGCAAGAAGCGAAGGGCGGACTGCATTCATGCGTTCAGCCGAGAGGCAGCGCATATAAAGAAAGGTTTCGCCTCCAGAGACGCCCCGCCAGACGCGAGAGCTTCACAAACGAAAAACGCCCGGCCAGCTTTGCTGACCAGGCGTCGTTCCGTTCGTAGATGGTGGAGCTGAAGAGAATTGAACTCTTGGCCTCTTGAATGCCATTCACCTGGTTTTCAAGGGATTTTTTATGGCAACTAACCTGAAATAAAAGACTTTTTCTCGCCGTGACCCCCATTTGTGCATGCCGTGCATCGTGTGCATGCGGTGAATGATATCAATAGGTTGGCATGGCGCAAAAAGCCGAGCGGACATATTTCGGACACGGGGAATGGCACGGCCGATCTGTCGCGTCCGCGAATCCGCCGTCTTCGCCGGACCCGGCGGCCTATGCCTTGGCAATGCGGGCGGCGTCAGTCAGGGCATCGGGGAACGCGCTGAACAGCCCGTAGATGACCCGCATGACCAGCACAGACGTGCTGAGGGAAGGGGCTTACACCAAAACCTTTGAGCATTCTCAGCAAAGAGCCAGCGAGTTGCCTCGCTGGCTCCAAGGATGCAACTATCTTTTAAATCACATAGCATTACAGGAAAAACAGGCACCCATGAGCCGGATCGGGCTGGCTGTGGACAACGTCTGCAGACACTACAGCCCTGATATACGGACAGAACGACCTACCGTCTCGCCCGACAGGCCTCCGCGAAGCGGCATCAGAAAGTTTTGGGGGAGGGGGCACCGTTTTCCAGGTCGCTAAAAAAGCGTCAGCTGTAAAGTGCAGGAAACGCTCAAGTCCGAAGCGTATTTTGACATGAGCTAGGGGTTGAGCTTTTCGCAGCAACGCGGCAGATGGTGTTTTTCAAAAAAGGAACACCCCGAGCTCCCGTTCTTCGCAGGTGCTGCGATTCTTGTCGGATTTATTGTGATTATGCCTTGCCAGCCCAGGATTTTTTCTGTCAGGCGTGGCCGTTTTCCGAAGCGGATTCACACACGGAGTCCCACACGAAAGCAGTGGGTAGGTGGCCGGAAGGGCATCCGTATCGACCGGGTCTTCGGACAGGGAATTCTGGAACGAACCGGGCGCTGCAGGAAAATGCCGGCGGGGTGCAACGAAGCTGAGCACATGCCAAGGCCGCTCGTTCCTGACGGCTGGCGTCCGTCGAGACTGGCACCGAGTGCACGGTTGCCCGGCAGGGCCTGAAAGACATGACGAGGCGTGGTATGGTGGGGGGGAAAGTGATGTCCCTGAAAAACAAAGCCGCATCCCTGCCCCTTGCCTCTGCGTGAACGATGCGATGCTCCAGCGCCGCCCCGACCGTGCCGCGCCGGGGCCTGACGGTCGAGAACGTGGAGACCGCGCTTCACGAGGCGCGGGTGACGCCAGCGGCGAGCAGAGTATCCCTCTTGGCGTTGGGAATCTGCCCGTATCACCCTGCAGAGCGCTGCCGAGCGCCGCGGCAGCCTGAAAAGAGGCGCTTTGTCCGCAGCGCATGGCCATGCTTACCCGCGCGGGCCCGTCGGCGCAGCGCTCGTCCACCTCCAACGCACCGGAAGCGGTGCGACTTTTCCCATCGCGTCAGCGGGCAGCCGCCGCGGCCTGGTGAAGATCGGATAGACCTCTCCGTGCGCGAATGGGGCTGTTCTTGCATAAGGACCGACGCTGGAGGACTTCATGCGCTACATCCTCAATCCGTCGACAGACCCGGGCTTCAACCTCGCCGCCGAGGAGTGGCTGCTCTCCGAGAGCGATAGCGAGGTTTTCATGCTCTGGCGCAACGCGTCCGCGGTCATCGTCGGCCGGAACCAGAACACCCTGTCCCAGATCGACGAGGCCTTCGTGCGCAAGCGGAACATTCCCGTGATCAGGCGACTCACCGGGGGCGGCGCCGTGTTCCACGACCTGGGCAACGTCAACTTCACCTTCATCGCTCTGAACCGCGGGACCGAGGGTCTCGACTTCCTGCGCTTCACCACGCCGGTCATGGAGGCCCTGCGCGCCATGGGCGTGGACTGCGCCTTCGACGGCCGCAACGACCTGGTCATCGGGGGCCGCAAGTTCTCGGGCAACGCCCAGCACATCGCGGGGAACAGGGTGCTGCACCACGGCACGCTGCTCTTCGCCTCGGAGATCGCGGACATCTCCGGCGCCCTGCGCGTGGACCCGGCGAAGTACCGCGACAAGGCGGTCAAGAGCGTCGCCAAGCGCGTGACCAACATCGCGAGCCACCTGCCGGAGCCCATGGACGTGCGGACCTTCATGGACCGCCTGATGGACAACGTGTCGGGGAATGTCGCGGGTACTGTCGCGGACAACGGGCAGGGCCGCACCGTGCTCGCCGAGGAGGAGATGCGGGCCATCGAGGAGCTGGCCGGGCGCAAGTACCGCACCTGGGAGTGGAACTACGGCTCTTCCCCGGACTACGGCTTCACGCGCAGCACCCGTACCCCGGGGGGCGTGGTGGAGGTGCACATGGACGTGGAGGCGGGGACGATCCGCCGCATCCGCCTGTTCGGCGACTACTTCGGCGTGCGCGACGTGGCCGGGCTCGAGGCCCTGCTCACCGGCTGCCGCCACGACAGGCAGGCCCTGGCCGAGCGCCTGGACGGACACCTGGCCGAGGTGCCGCTCGACGACTACCTGCGCGGCGTGCCCCTGTCCGCGTTCCTGGACTGCCTGTTCTAGCCGGGTGGTCCGTTTCCGGCGCCAGGGCGGCCCGGCCGCGAAGTGTTCGATTCCCGGCCAATGTTCTCTTCCAGGACAGTCGCCTTTTTCGCCATGGTCCGTTGCGACCCTGCAACATGCTTGAAAGACTGCCGATTTGAAAATCTTCCGCGCGGCATGCCCCTTGCTTTCAAGGAAAGGCAGTGATCAACGCCTAACCTCGGGAGTAGAAACCATGGATGCAGCGGAAAAAGCGGCCAGCACGCTCGCCAAGATGCAGCAGCAGGCCGGCAACGTCTTTCCCAACTATCTCGCCTTCACCAAGGAGATCAGCCAGTTCGGCCCCATCAACCACAAGACGCAGGAACTCATCCACGTGGCCTGCGCCATGATGTCGCAGTGCGAGATGTGCATCTCGATCCACGTCCAGGGCGCGGCCTCCAACGGCGCCACCAAGGAAGAGATCATGCAGGCCGCCATGCTGGCCATCTCCATGGGCGGCTCGCCGAAGATGATGTACATGAACTACGTTTTCGAGGAGCTCGAGGACCTTTTCGACTGACGGCGGCGTTGGTAAGGTTCCGGGGACGGCCGTCGTTTCGCCGCCCCGGAACCCCAACCGGCCGGGGCCCGCAAGGGCCGAGCGCCGACAGAGGTATGCATGCCTGTCAGAACCCATGAGAAGATCGACCAGTCGCTGTGCGGAACCCCGATCCTGGTGGAGGAGGGGCGCAGCGAGGTGCGGCTCGAAAGCTCCGAGCGCATGGCCGCGGACGCGAGCGGCCTCGTGCACGGCGGATTCGTCTTCGGCCTGGCGGACTACGCCGCCATGCTCGCCGTGAACCACCCCAACGTGGTGCTCGGCGGCGCGGAGGTCAGGTTCCTGAAGCCCACCCGCGCGGGCGCCGCGCTCCTTGCCCGGGCCGAGGACCAGACTCCGGACGGGAAGAAGCATCTCGTCAAGGTGGAGGTCTTCTGCGAGGACGCGCTCGTGTTCACGGGCACGTTCACCTGCTTCGTGCCCGAGCGCCACGTCCTGGCCGGAGCCTAGCTCCCCCGGGAAATCTACGCTCTCACACCCGACCGGGCGGCAGGCTCCCCCGGGGAGCGGCCGCCCGGCTTTCGGGCGATGAGCTTTTCTATCGGCTTCGCGTCGGCTCCGGATCAGCCGAAGAGCGTGTCGCCGCTGGCATTGCCCAGGCCCGGGTGCACGTCGAAGCGCACCACGCCCACGGGCACCTTCACGGCGGCGGCCACGCGCGCCGTGCCCGCGGCCCCGAAGCCGCCGCACAGCTCGATGGCCGCGATGCCCTCCTCGGCGACGAGCTCCCTGGCCAGGGCCTCGGCCTGGTCGTAGCTGCCCACGGCCACGGCCAGCAGCTCGACCTGCTCCGTCCTGACCCAGTTCCTGTGTTTCGCCGGGTCGCCGCCCGGCGCGATGAAGATGAAGGCGGCCTTCAGCGGTGTAGCCATGATCTCCTCCTTGCGCGGCCGTCCTGCGCTTGCGCACGGCGCGCGCCGTCAGGGTACGTCATCTGCAGAAAATCTCCATCTCCCGGGCCAGGGCCATGACCCGACCCACGTCCACGACCAGCGGGCCGTGCGTGTTCAGCCGCACGGCGGCGCGCTCGCCGCGGTGGATCTCCACCTCGCGCTCGCCGTCCACGGCGATGAGCCCGGGCGAGACGGAGACGGGGTGCACCTCGCCCGGCCGCATTTCGCGTATTTCGCGCACCGCGACCTCGGCGAACATGCCCGGGGCGATGGCCGCCGTGACCGTGGTCCGGGCCGGTTCGCCGAGCGCGAGCGCGAGCCCCAGCGGCTCCTCGGGCCGGATGCTGCGCAGCTGCCCGCCGATGGCCGAGAGCCCGATGGCCGAGGCGCTGCAGCGGGTCAGGAAGAGCTGGGGCACCTTCTCCATGTGCCACACGGCCCGCGAGGCCAGGAAGACGTCGTCGTAGACCGCGGCGTCCACCAGCGCGATGTCCGCGGGCTCCATCTCCGAGAGGTTCTTGCCGCGCAGGATGTCGAACATGCACGCCCGCGTGCAGCAGGCCTCGCGCGGCAGGGTGCCGCCTGCCACGATGCCTGCCGCGAGCCCCGCCACCGTGGCCTCGCCCATGAACGGAAAGACGTTGTTGGTCCCCGTGGACAGGGGCAGGATGGGAATCTCGACCGTGCCCTTGCAGGCCGCGCGGCTCGTGCCGTCGCCGCCCAGAACCACCATGCAGCCCACGCCCAGGGTCTCCATGATGCCCGCGGCCGTGGTGGTGTCCTGCTGGTTGCCCCGCATGGGCATCTCGATCGGCTCCACGGGGATGGACGGTGAGATGGCGTTCAGGGCGCGGGGGACGGTGGCGTATGAGTCCGGCATGTAGACGACGCGCGAGGCCCCGCCGCGCTCGAGCCCGAGGATGAGGCGGCGCACCATGCGCACCTTCTCCTGGTTGTCGAAGACGCTGCCGTGCGCCACCAGGCGGCGTATGTCCTTGCCGGAGGCCGGATTGGCCAGGATGCCGACGATGCTCACCTGTGCTCCTCGCCTGTTGGAATGCGCGGGGGAACGGCCGCGCGGCCGCTCCCCCGCCGGGGCTAGCGCAGACCCTTGACCGCCTCGACGATGGCGTCCGCGCCGGGAATGTACGCCTTCTCCAAGGGAGGGGAGAACGGCACCGGACAGAAGGGGGCTCCCACGCGTTTGATGGGCGCGTCGAGGTAGTCCAGGGCCTCCTCCGCGACCATGGCCGCGATCTCGGCGCCGGGACCGGCGAAGGTCACGGCCTCATGGGCCACGACCAGGGCATGGGTCTTCTTCACGGACTCGAGGATCGTGTCCTTGTCCAGGGGCTGCAGGCAGCGCGGGTCCACGACCTCGACGTCGATGCCGTCGGCCTTGAGCGTCTCGGCCGCGGCCAGGGCGGCGTAGACCGTGTTGGAGGTGGCGACCACGGTCACGTCGGCGCCCGTGCGCTTCACGTCGGCCTTGCCGAGCTCGATGGCGTAGCTCTCGTCCGGGACCTCGCCCGAGACGCCGTAGAGCAGCTTGTGCTCCAGGAAGACCACCGGGTTGTCGTCGCGGATGGCGCTTATGAGCAGGCCCTTGGCGTCGTAGGGGCTCGACGGGATGACGACCTTGAGGCCGGGGATGTTCATGAACCAGGACTCCAGGCACTGGGAATGCTGCGCGGCCGCGCCGATGCCCGCGCCCTGCGGCATGCGCAGGGTCATGGGCACCGTGGCCTTGCCGCCGAACATGAAGCGCATCTTGGCGGCCTGGTTGAAGAGCTGGTCCATGGCCACGCCGATGAAGTCCACGAACATGAGCTCGGCCACGGGGCGCAGGCCGCTGGCGGCGGCGCCCGCGGCGGCGCCCACGATGACGCTCTCGGTGATCGGCGTGTCCATGACCCGGGCCTCGCCGAACTTCTCGTAGAGCCCCTGCGTCACGCCGAAGCAGCCGCCGAACTGCCCGACGTCCTCGCCGAGGATGAAGACGTTCTCGTCCTGCTCCATTTCCTGCCGCAGCGCCTCGTTCAGCGCCTGAAGATATGTTTTCTCGGACATCTCTCTCTCCGTGTGGTTTGTCGATTCAGCTGCGCGAACGGCCGGGCCCTACGCGTAGACGTCGTCCAGCAGCGCGGACGGGGAGGGCATGGGGCTGTCCTTGGCGAACTGCACCGCCTCGTCGATGGCCTGCGCGATGCGCGACGTGATCGCCTCCACTTCCTTGGCCGTCAGGGTCCCGCCCTCGATGAGCTTGGCCTCGAAGCGGGGGATGGGGTCCTTGCCCATCCACTCCTGCAGCTCCTCCACGCAGCGGTACGTGCAGGCGTCGCCCTCGAAGTGGCCGCGCCAGCGGTAGGTCTTGCACTCGATGAGGGACGGCCCCTCGCCCTTGCGGGCGCGCTTCACGGCCTCGGCCACCGCCTCGTGCACGGCCAGCACGTCGTTGCCGTCCACCACCACGCCGGGCATGTCGTAGGCCGCGGCGCGGTCCGCGATGTCCACCACGGCCATGGACTTGCACTGTGGGCAGGAGATTCCGTAGCCGTTGTTCTCGTTCACGAAGACCAGCGGCAGCTTCCAGGCGCTGGCCATGTTCAGGGACTCCTGCGTGGTGCCCTGGTTGGACGCGCCGTCGCCGAAGAAGCACAGGGCCACGCGGTCGCTCTTCTTGTACTTGGCGGCCAGGGCCGCGCCGCAGGCCAGGGGGCCGCCGCCGCCCACGATGCCGTTGGCGCCGAGGATGCCGAGGTCGAGGTCGGCGATGTGCATGGAGCCGCCCTTGCCCTTGCAGTAGCCGGTCTTGCGGCCGAAGATCTCGGCCATCATCAGCTTCAGGTCGCCGCCCTTGGCCAGCAGGTGGCCGTGGCCGCGGTGGGTGCTGGTGATCATGTCGGCGTCGGTCAGCGCGGCGCACGCGCCCGTGGCCACGGCCTCCTCGCCCAGGTAGAGGTGCACGAAGCCGGGAATCTCGCCCGCGGCGAAGAACTCCTGCAGCTTCTGCTCGAACATGCGGATCTTCTGCATCGTCTCGTACATATGGACCAGGGTCTTCTTGCTGAGAGCCATTGCCTCCTCCTTATTCCTCGTTATTCGGCCCCGGCGGCGCAACTGCCCGCCCGGCTGCCGGATTGTTCCTTCTGCGTTTCGCCGTCCCCGATCTCGATGGAGACGGTCAGCGCGGCGCATGCGGCCACGATGCTGCTCACGCCCGGGCCGAAGCACGGCACCTCGATCCCGGCCGCGCGAAGGCCCCCGGGGGTCACCGTCAGGGTCTTCTCGCCGATGGGGATGGCGGCCAGCACCGCGTCGCGGTCCACGCTCGCGGGCTCGGGCACGGCAACGTCCGCGTGCACGTAGACGCCGCTGAAGTCGCCGCGGCCGAAGATCTCCACGATGCCGCACAGGCATATCCGGGAGACCGCGTCGCGGACCGCGCGGACCGCGGCCTTGGTCATGTCCTCGCCGTGCAGGTCCGCGGCGTAGCCGAGCTCGATGGCGAAGCGTCTGCGCGCCATGTCCGCCTCCTAGACGATCATCAGGCCGGGGTTTTCCAGCATGTCCGCCAGCTCGCGCAGGAAGGCCATGGCCGGGGCCCCGTCCGTGGTCATGTGGTTGAAGGTCAGGGAGAGGGTCATCATGCTGCGGATGCAGACCTCCCCGTTCTTCACGGCGGGCTTCTCCACCACGCGCCCCACGCCCAGGATGCCCGTCTCGGGCGGGTTCAGGATGGGGGTGAAGCCGTCCATGCCGAGCATGCTCACGTTGCTGATGGTGAAGGTGCCGCCGCTGATCTCGTCCATGCTCAGGCCGCCCTTGCGCGCCCGTCCGGCGACGTCGCGCACCTGGCTCCGGAGCTCTTCCAGGGTGTAGGTGTCCGCGGCCTTGACGTTGGGCACGATGAGGCCGTTTTGCAGCGACACGGCGATGCCGAGGTTGACGTGCGGGTGCAGGTGGATGCCGTCCTCGCGCAGGCTCGAGTTCATGATCGGGTGGCGCTTCAGCGCCCGGCAGACGGCGTAGGCGATGATGTCGTTGTAGGACAGGCGGTACTCGGCGTTGCGCTTGTTGCGCTCGAGCAGCGTTGCGCGCAGGCGGACCATCTCGGTGACGTCGGCCTCCACGAAGACGGAGAGCTGCGCCGCGCCCTGAAGGCTGGCCATCATGTTGTCCGCCACGAGCTTGCGCACGCCCTCCATGGGCACCACGGTGTCCTTGGGCGCGGCGGCCTGGGCCTGCGGCTGCTCCTCCGCGGCCGGATTCATGGCCCGCAGGATGTCGGCCTTGGTGATCCTGCCGCCCTCGCCCGAGCCGGTGACCAGGGCGAGGTCGATGCCCATCTTGCGCGCGAAGGCGATGGCCTTGGGGCTGGCGTTGACGCCCGCGCCCGCGTCGGCGGTGGCCTGCACGTCCTTTGCGGTGATGCGGCCGTCCGGGCCGGTGCCCGTGACCGAGGAGAGCGGGATGCCGAGCTCGCGGGCCAGCTTGCGCGCCGCGGGCATGGCCGGGACGAAGCCTTCGTCCGCCGCGGCGGGAGCGGCCTGCGCCCCGGCGCCAGCGGCCTTGCCGCCCGGCTTCGCCTCCGCGCCCTCGGACGAGGTCGCGCCCGCGGCGACCCGCTCCACGCTCTCGCCCGCCTCGGCGATGACGCCGAGCACGGCCTGCACCGGAGCGACCTCGCCCGCGGGCACGACGATCTGGACCAGGATGCCGCCGGCCGGGGCCGGAACGGTGTTGGTGATCTTGTCGGTCTCGACTTCGAGAAGTGCCTCTTCGGCCGTGACCGCATCGCCCTCTTTCTTGAGCCAACGGGCGATTTTTCCTTCTTTCATGGTCAAGCCCCATTTGGGCATGATCACTTTTTGCGCCATGATCGAGCCTCCTGTGCTTACGTGCGCGACGAGGGCAAGGCTGCAACCGCGGTGCCAGACATGTATAGTCTGTATTTCCGGTCCCATGCGACGGCGCAGGAGGCGATTGTGCCGGCTTTATGTTCAGGAACGGAGCAGGAGCCGCCGACCCTGAACCAGATGTATATGTATTCCGTAATGCACTGTATCTATGGGGTAAAATATGCGAATGACGAAATATGGTGTTCCAAACCTGAACACTTGACGAATACGGGAAGTTGTAGAGAGTGGCAGGAAACGAGAAGGAAACCTGCAGGTCGCCAAGACCGGGAGGTGCAATGCATTCGCTCGTCAGGGATGGAGACAAGTTCGGCATCCGCCGCGATTCGGAAACGGGAGAGGGGAGCCCGAGGATTCCGGCGGCGATGTCCGGGGGGCGCACCGCCCCTCGCATGGACTATGCAAGCTGGAAGCGCTTCGTGGAGGACGGCCACCTCGTGACCGACGACGTGGACGAGGACCTGCTGGACTCCTGGCGCCGCTGCCGCGAGATGCGGGTGGACCCGTCGCCGCGGAGCTGCTGGGACTTCGCGCCCATGGACCAGCTCGAACCCTTCACCACCCTCCTGGACAGGATCTGCGGCGACACCGCTCCCGCCGTCTACACCGTCATCAAGGGCAAGGGGCTGCTCATCACCATCACCGACGCCAACGCCCGGGTGGCCCGCACCTGGGGCGAGGTGGCGGTCCTGCGCCAGGCGGACAAGCTGAACTTCGGCCCCGGGGCCAACTGGCAGGAGGGGTGCGTCGGCACCAACGCCATCGGCACGGCCATCGCCACGGGCCGCCCCATGCAGATCTTCGGCGAGGAGCACTACTGCCGCAGCCACCACCCCTGGAGCTGCACGGCCGCCCCGATCTTCGACCCCACGGGGAAGATGTGGGGCTGCTTCGACATCTCCGGCCCCCTGACGGCGGACCACTCCCGCTGCCTTGACCTCGTGCTGGGCGCGGCACGCGAGCTCGAGCAGCGGCTCGCGCGGCTCTATTACTCGGAGATGGAAGCCCGCATGTCCACGCTCTTCGCCTCGGTCTTCAACTCCGTGATGACCGGCATCCTCTCTCTGGACGTCGCCGGCCGGATCACCAGCGCCAACGACGCGGCCGAAGCGCTGCTCGGACGGCCGGGCCGCACCATCCGGGGGCGCATGGCCAGCGAGTTCTTCGACTTCGACGTCTTCCTGGCCAGCGCGCGGTCCGCCTCCACGGTCGAGCCCGTGGTGCTGCGCTGCCTGACCAACCCGCGCCTGTACGTGCGCGCGGTTCCGGTCTTCGGGGCCGACGGGCGGTGGCGCGACGTCGTGGTCACCGTCTCGGAGACGCAGCGCGCCCGGCCGGCCCCCGTGCCGCAGCGTATTGAGGCCGCGGACGGCGTGCCGGGAACCGCGCCCAAGGGCTTCGAGGCGATCCTGCACGCGAGCCCGGCCATGCGCCAGGTCATCCGGCAGGCGGCCAACGCCGCGCGCACGCCGTCCACGGTGCTGCTCTCGGGCGAATCGGGCACGGGCAAGGAGCTCTTCGCCCGCGCCATCCACAAGGCCGGGCCGCGCGCCAAGGGGCCGTTCATGGCCGTGAACTGCGGCTCGTTCTCCGAGGAGCTCGTGCAGAGCGAGCTCTTCGGCTACTGCGGCGGCGCGTTCACCGGAGCCGAGCGCAGGGGGCGCATCGGCAAGTTCGAGAGCGCGGACCGCGGCGTCCTCTTCCTGGACGAGATCTCGGAGATGCCTCTCTCGCAGCAGGTGAATCTCCTGCGGGCGCTCGAGGAGCGCGCCGTGGTCCCGGTGGGCGGCCACGAACCGCGTCGCGTGGACGTGAAGGTCATCGCGGGCACCAACAAGGACCTGCGCCAGCTCATGGCCCAGGGAAAGTTCCGCGAGGACCTCTTCTACCGCCTGGACGTGGTGGGCATCCCCATCCCGCCCCTGCGCGAGCGCGGCGACGACGTGCTCCTGCTGGCGCGGCACCATCTGGGCCGCATCTGCCGGGAGTTCGGCGTCTCCTGCGAGGGCATCGCCCAGGAGGCGGCCGAGATCCTCGCCGCCCACGACTGGCCGGGCAACGTCAGGGAACTGGTCAACTGCATCGAGTACGTGGCCAACACCCTGCCGGGCGGGATGCTGCGCGCGGAGCACCTGCCCCCCTACCTGCGGGAGAAGTTCCGATCCGGAGTACCCGCCTGCACGGACAGCGGAACAGACGAATTCGAGCTGAAGAAGCGCGAGGTGGGCATCATCCGCAAGGCCCTGGACTACCACGGGGGCAACGTCAGCAAGACGGCCAAGGCTCTGGGCATCGGACGGAACACGCTCTACGCCAAGATGCACCGCTTCCGCATCCAGCCCTGATGGACGGCGTCCGTTCGGGAACCGTGCGGGGAAGGGAGGCGGATCCGGCCTTGGAAAAGGCGTCCCGCCCGCCGCCCGTCCGGGCTGCGGGCGACGTCCCGCGCTCCCGGCCTTTTCGGCGCGCGAGGCGTAGCCCGCGTCTCCTGGAGAGCGGGAAAACGCCCCGGGGCGTTTTCCCGAAAATCCGGCCTACGCGCCGGGTTTGACCAGGATCTTGATGTTCTCGTCCTTGTTGTTGACCAGCTCCCAGAACCCCTTGTCCACGATCTCCTCGAGCCCGATCCGGCCGGTGATCATGGGGCCGGCCTTGAGCCTGCCGTTTCGCAGCAGGGCCGAGACGCCCTGGAAGTCGCTCAGGGTGTAGGCCAGGGTGCCGATGACGCGCTTGTCCGTGCCGCTCAGGCTGAAGAAGTTGAACTCGCTCGGCTCCTCGAAGATGCCGACGATCACCGCCCGTCCGGCGTTGCGGATGATGTCCACGGCCAGCGGTCCCGTGAGCTTGTTGCCCACGCACTCGAAGGACACGTCCGCGCCCGAGCCGCCGGTCATGGCCTTGACCTCGGCCACGGCGTCGCATTCCCTGGGGTTGAGCACGATGTCCGCGCCGCATTCCCTGGCCTTTGCGGTGCGCGCGGCCGACATCTCCAGCACGATGATCCTGCCCGCGCCCGCGGCACGCGCGGACATCAGGGTGCCCAGGCCGATGGTGCCCGCGCCGATGATGACCACGGTCTCGCCCAGGATGGTGCCGGCTTCCCGCACGGCCTTGAACCCGGTCGCCAGTGGTTCGATCAGCGCCCCGTCCTCGGCGGATACGCCGTCGGGCAGCACGTAGCACAGCTCGGCGGGGACGTTGACGTAGGCGGCGAACGCCCCGTCGTTGTGCAGCCCCGTGAAGGCCAGCTTCTCGCAGACGTTGTAGCGCCCGGCCCGGCAGGTGACGCACTCGCCGCAATGCTGGCAGGCGTCCGGAGCCACGAGGTCGCCGACGCGCACGTTGCTCACGCCGTCGCCGACCTCCACCACCCGGCCGGTGAATTCATGGCCCAGGATCAGGCTGCCCTGCTTGCCGGTCAGCGGGTGCGGGGCGCCGACCGGGATGAAGATCGGCCCGGCCACGAATTCGTGCAGGTCGGAACCGCAGATGCCGCACCAGTCCACCTTGATCTTGACCCATCCGGCAGGCGGGAAGGGGGGAACCGGGACGGTCTCCACACGGATGTCCTTCTTCCCATGCCAGACAGCGGCTCGCATTGTCTCGCCCATCGCATCCTCGCTTATGGTTGTACGTTGCACAGGGCTTCCTGGTCGCCATGACCAAGAAAAATGAGGGGTCCTGGAAATATAGCACCTGCCATGCCAAGAAAGCCGCGACGTTGTTCCCGGCTCCGGCCGCGCGGCGCGCCTGGCGCGCGGCGGAGCCTGCGGCGCGGACGTGCCGCGCGACGGGCCTGCCGCATGCGCGGGGCGAGGACATACATGCGGCCGCGCCGTTCAGCGCCGTTGTCGCAGGCGGGAGCGCCCGTCGTGTGTCCCGGGGCCGAACAGGGACGGAAGGGACTGTTCAGTTTCAGCGCAACCGTGCGGAAATTTTGCCTCGGGAGGCGGACGGGAAGCGGGAGCGGCCGGGGCAGACCGCGTCTCTGCGGACTTTGGCACGGTCCGCGAAGGGGGAGACGCACGGGGAGCGGGCGCCGCACCCGCGGGGGGAACGGCGCGCGCGGACTGCACACGGAAAAGGGAGGAGAAATGGCCGGACCTGTCGCCGTCACCCTAGTCGCCAACGCGGGCGTCCTGGTCGAGCACGAGGGGCTGGGGCTGCTCGTGGACGGCATGCACCGCGAGGACGGCCACGCCTTCAGCCGGGTCCCGGAGGCCGACCTGGACCGCATGCGCCAGGGATCGGCCCCGTTCGCGGCGCTCGACTACCTGCTCTTCACGCACGAGCACCCGGACCATTTCACCCCGCGCCTGGTGCTCGAGCACATCCGGCGGCGGCCCGTGCGCGGGGTGATCCTGCCCGGGGAGGCCGGGGGCTCGCCCGACCTCGCCCTGCTGCTCAGGAACCTCCTCTTCCAGGCCGTCCCCCACTGGCCCCTGGCCTTGGAGCCGGGCCGCACCAGGCGGATCGCGCTCGCGGACGGCCTGACCGTGACGGGCTTAGGCGCGCGGCACATGGGGCCGCAGTACCAGGCGGTCTGCAACGCCTGCTTCCTCGTGTCGCTTCACGGCGTGAACCTGCTGTTCACCGGGGACGCGGACCACGTGGCGGCATACTACGAGCCCCTGCGGGACGTGGCCCTGGACGCGGTGTTCGTGAATCCGCTCTTCTACCACGCCGAGGTCGGCCAGGAGATCATCGACACGATCTTCCGGCCGCGCCACGTGGTCGTCTACCACCTGCCCTTCGAGCGCGACGACGTCCTGCACTTCGGGCGGATGGTGCGGCGCGACGTGGACAAGCACGGGCAGCCGGGCGTGCGGACCCACGTCCTGCAGGAGGCGGGGCAGCGCCTGCGCCTGGATGCGGCGGAGCCGGGGGAGACAGGCGCCTAGGCCTGAAGCCGCGCGAAGCTCTCGGCCGCGTGGTAGGAGCTGCGCACCAGCGGCCCGGCCACGACCTGGCTGAAGCCGAGCCCGGTCCCGACCGCCGCCAGCTCCCGGAAGACGTCCGGATGGACGTACTCCCGCACGGGGTGGTGGCGGGGCGAGGGCCGCAGGTACTGTCCCATGGTCAGTATCCGGCACCCGGCCCGCAGCAGGTCCTCCATGACCGCGACGACTTCCTCCCGGGTCTCGCCCAGGCCGAGCATCAGGCCGGATTTGGCCATGATGCGCCGCTGCGTGCGGGACTCGGAGACGCGCCGCAGCAGAGCCAGGGAGCGCTCGTATTCGGCCCCGGGGCGCACGGAGGGATACAGCCGGGGGACGGTCTCCACGTTGTGGCCGATGACCTCGGGGGCGGCCGCGATGACCTGGCGCAGCGGATCGGCCTCGCCCCGGAAATCCGGGACCAGCACCTCCACCGTGACGCCCGGGCTGTCGCGCCTGATGGCGCGGATGGTCGCGGCGAACTGGCCCGCGCCGCCGTCCGGGAGGTCGTCGCGGGTCACGGAGGTGACGACCACGTGGCTGAGTTCGAGCTGCCGCGCGGTCAGGGCGACCATGGCCGGCTCGTCGGGGTCCGGGGCGGCCGGGCGGCCGTGGGTCACGGCGCAGAAGGCGCAGTTGCGCGTGCACACGTCGCCCAGGACCATGAAGGTGCAGGTCCGCTTGGCGAAGCACTCCCCGATGTTCGGGCACTGCGCGCTGTCGCACACCGAGTGCAGCCGACCCTTGCCGAGCGTCTCCCGGATGCGGCCCATGTCCTCCGCGGTGGGGGCCGGAACCACCAGCCAGCTAGGCCTCTGCATGGCACTTCTCCCCGATGAGCTGCTCCAGCGTGGCGGGACGCAGGGCCATCTCGAAGACTTCGGAAAACTGCCTGCGCATCTCGCGCCGGACCAGGGCCATGTCGACGGGCCGCCCCAGGACCTCGACCATGGAGGTCACGCCGTGGTCCGCGATACCGCAGGGCACGATGAAGGAGAAATGCGTCAGGTCGGGACAGACGTTGAGCGCGACGCCGTGCATCGTGATCCATTTGCGAACAGCCATGCCCATGGCGCCGATCTTGCGCTCGCCGGCCCATGCACCAGGATACTCGGGCTTCCGTCCCGACTCGATGCCGAAGGCGCGCAGCGTGCGGATCATGACCTCCTCCATCCTGCGCGCATAGGCATGCAGGTCGCGCCGCTCGCCGGAAAGCTCCAGGATGGGATAGCAGACGAGCTGTCCCGGGCCGTGGTAGGTGACATTGCCGCCCCTGGGAGTGTCGTGCACCGTGATGCCGTTTCGCCGCAGCACGGCCTCGTCCGCCAGGATGTTCCGGCGGCCGCCGCTGCGCCCGATGGTGATGCAGGGCGTGTGCTCCAGGAGGATCACCACGTCGGGTATGACGCCCAGCTCGCGCCTGGCGCGCAGCGCCTCCTGCAGTTCGGCCATCTCCGCATAGTCGCGCCTGGAAAACTCGAGCCATACGCCCTGTGCGCGAGGGCTTTCCTGTCCGCTGTGCATGGTCGCTCCGAGTTCGGGTGATCCTGGTCGCTTGCGGGAAAGCAACATGCATACCAGCGGGCACGGCCGGGCCATTTGGAACAGCCCGGGGATATCGGGGAGCAGTCCGCCTTCCCGTGCGCGGATGATCCCGGCCTTGGCCGAGCGACCGTTCCGCGCCTGCTCAAGTCCGGCGAACTGCCGTGCTGCGCCATGGGCGGGCGAAGGCCCGTTCGGGCGCGGGGCATGCGCGTCTTCGTCGACAGCCAGGCCATGAATGCCCCGGGCAGCGTGGGCTCCCGTGCAGGGGAGCGGCCATGATGCGTGCCGGGATTTCGTCCTTTGGCTGCTGCGTCCCGTGCCCGCTCCACGCCTTCTTCCCGGAAAGAACAGCTATTTCAGGGGCTCGAAGAACGCTGCCCACATTGCGGGGCGGCGCTGGCGATCTTCGCTGCGTCGAGCTATCATCCAGGCAGGTCCACGTAAGGGACCGATGCTGCATCGTTGACAGTCAAAGAGGGGCCATCACGGCGAGCGAAAGTCCGAGGGAGACATAGCATGGCTACCGTCACCATCGCGACCCGTTCGTTGCGGAAGGGCAAATCGTACGTCGTCCATTACCGGGATCCCGGGACCGGCCGGAAGGTCTGCCGCAAGACGTTCAGGCGCAAGGACTCGGTTTGGGGAGGAGAACAGCCGTCTGCGGGCCATGCTCGATGCGGGCAAGTTGCCCGAGAAGGCGGGTAAGCACGAAAGCGTCGCCGCGACCTTCGGCCAAGCCGCCGAATACTGCCAAGCGGAATGGATCCGCAAGCACACGCTCATGCCCCGGAGCTGGGGAGCATTACTGGCGCGCCGGGAGCATCTGGACCGGAATCGGCGGACACGCGGCGTAGCGGTCAAGAAGGTCTGGCGGCTGAATGGCTGGGATCAGGCAGGGACAAGGGTTCGTCGGGAGTGACGGACACATAGCGGACACGAAGGCTAAATCAGCCTTTTGGGCAAGAAAAAAGGGTTCCGGCAAGCTGCCGAAACCCTTTGATTTCTTGTGGTGGAGCTGAAGAGAATTGAACTCTTGGCCTCTTGAATGCCATTCACCGGGTTTTCAAGGGATTTTTTGCGGCAACTAACCTGAAATAAAAGACTTTTCATCGCCGTGACCCCCGTTTGCGCATGCTGTGCATCGTGTGCATGCAGTGAATGATATCAATGGGTTGGCATGGCGTAAAAAGCCGAGCGGACATATTTCGGACACGGGGAATGGCACGGCCGATCTGCCCGCCCGCGAATCCGCCTTCTTCGCCGAGACCCGGCGGCCTATGCCGCGGCAATGCGCGCGGAGTCAGCCAGAGCATCGGGGAACGTGCTGAACAGCCCGCAGATGCCGCGCATAGCTCAACGGCCCTTCGATGCCGTGGCCGTGCCCTCGGGCGCGCCGTCTCCGAAAGCGGGGGCGAGCGCCCGCCTTCGGGGACGGCGGCGATGCACCCCGACATCCGACCGTCGCCGAAAGGGTTGGTCGTGGTGGCGAGGCGAATATAATGAACCGGGTCGCGCAGCAGGCGGGTGGTCTCGGCCACGATGCGCACCGTGTCCGTGCCCACGAAGCGGCGGATGTCCGCTTCGATGCACTCGGGCCGCTCGGTCAGTTCGCGCATGACCAGCACGGGCTTGCCGAGGGAAGGGCATACGACAAAACCTTCGAGCATTCGCAGTAAAGAGCCAGCGAGTTGCCTCGCTGGCTCCAGGAATTCAACTATCTTCGAAATCACATGGCATTACAGGGGAAAACACCCATGAGCCGGATCAGGCTGGCTGTGAACAATGTCTGTAGACTCTATAAACGTGAGATCCGGACAGAACGACCTACCGTCTCGCCCAACAGGCCTCCGCGAAGCGGCACCAGAAAGTTTCGGAGGATGAGAAGGAGGGGGCACCGCTTTCCAGGTCGCTCAACAATCGTCAGCAGCAAGGCACAAGAAACGCTCAAGCCAGAAGCGTATTTTGACATGCACGAGGGTTCAGCAACACGGCAGATGGCGTTTCCCAAAAATTATACAGCACCTACGTGGACTCTGACGGGCTCAGAAGTTTCTTTTTGCCGCCTCCTGCAAGATAAGCTTGCCCAGAGTCAGCTCGGCCACAGCCTTCTCCAGTCGTGCGTTCTCCCGCTCCACTACCTTTAGCTTCTTGGCCTAGTCGACCTTGAATCCACCGTACTCGTTGCACCAATGGTACAATGTTTGTTTGCAGATGCCCAACACTCGGAACGTCTCGGCCACCGTCTTGCTCGTGGCCAACGAAACTTCAGTTTCATGCAGCTTGGCGATTATCTGCTCCGGTGCTTGTCCTTTCCTGTCCATTTGCTTTCCTCCTTTGGCCAAAGACCAGCAAAATCCCTTGCTCAGGTTTAGGGGACAGGCCAGTACAACAAAGAAGGTCCCTCGAGTCTCTCAAGGAGATGCTCCGTCAGATCTCGCTGCCCGGGAGGTATGTATACATTCCGGCTTACCCTCAAATCGCCAATTCAGAATCTTTACTCATAGCTGCCCCCTAAACAGAGGATTTCACACGTGACTCAGCCCGCTCAGAATGAACGCCGTATACGTCCGGCAGGAGGGCGCGTGAGGATGATCGATCATGAGAAATCGGATTATGGACAGGGGGGTGTGCTGCCTGCGCGGCGCGTCTACTTCGCGAAGAAGATGATGGCGACCCCGAGGACGGCGCAGCACCACGTGGCCCTGTCCTTGATGACGAACTGCACCGGATCGCAGTCCATCTGTCCCCTGTGCGTGAGGATGAGTATGCGGCCGTACCAGTAGACGGCCAGGGGCAGGGCGAGCCACAGCGCGAGCGGCGAGGAGTAGAGCAGGGAGGCCTGCAGGCTGTCGATGTACAGCGCGAGGACGACCATGCTGCTGAACGCGCTGCAGGTGGACATGATCTCGAGGATGTTCCTGTCCTCGATCGTGTATGGCCTGCCCGCGACCTTCTCCCCGGCGGCCGCCCTGTGCTCCTTCAACTCGGCCACGCGCTTCATCAGGCCGAGGCCGAGGAAGAGGAAGAGGCTGAAGGCGATGGTCCAGTTCGAGAGCGCGACCCCGACCGCGGCCGCGCCGGCGGCGATGCGCAGGAAGTAGAGCCCCGCCAGGCTGACCGTGTCGAGCATGACTTTCCGCTTGAAGTACAGGGAGTAGGAGAAGGTGAGTGCGTAGTAGACGGCCAGGATGAGCACGAAGCGCGGCGGCAGGACGAGGCAGCAGAGCGCGGTGGCAGCCAGCAGCCCGAGGACGAGGAGGGGCCCCCGGGTGACCGGGATGTCGCCCGCCGCGAAGGGCCGGCGGCATTTGCGGTGGTGGCGGCGGTCGGCGGAGAGGTCCAGGAGATCGTTGATCACGTAGACCGAGGAGGCGCACAGGGAGAAGCTGACGAAGGCGAGGAGCGCGGCGAGGAGGGCCTTGGCCGTGAAGAGGTGCGCCAGGGCCAGGGGGACGAAGACGAGGATGTTCTTCATCCACTGGTGCAGGCGGACCGCCCTGCGGTAGTCCCGTGGGCCAGCCGTCCGGCCGGGCAGGGGCAGGCTGTCCGGGTTCAGCTGCCGCGCGCCGGCCAGAAGCCGCGCGCTGTCCGTGGCGAGCAGGGCCGTGCGGCAGGCCGCCCAGACCGGCAGGTCGGCGGAGGAGTCGCCGATGTAGTCGAAGCCCTTCGTCCCGAAGGCCTCGACGAGACGCTCCGCCTTCGCCGTCCCCTTCAGGTTGCGCTCCTCCGAGCTGGCGAAGACGCCGGAGAATATCCCCAGGCGCTCGGCCATCACCCGGGCGATGGGCTCGAGCGCGGCGGTGGCCAGGTAGATCTCCCGGCCCCGCGCCTTCTCTTCCTCGAGCCTGCGCAGGACGTCCGCGTTCAGGGGGAAAAGGGTGCTCGCCTCGAGGCAGTAGGGCAGCATCCTCGCCTTGAAGAAGAGCCGGCCGCGCAGGAGCCAGAGGGGGAGGAGGAAGACCAGCAGCGGATTCTTTCCCGCCATGAGCAGGACGCCCTCCCACAGGGAGTCCGTCCGGATCAGCGTCCCGTCGAGGTCCGTGACAAGGGGAATTCCGTCCTGGCTGCCGCGTTCCGTATCCATGCCATGTTCCGAAGTTTTCATTCCTGCCCCGAAGAAGTGCCCCGGGCGGGGGAAGCGTCCCGGGACTTCCGCGCAAAGCCCATCAGGACACTGCGGCACGGCGACTCGCCGCGTGCCGCGTACCCTGTCTTGGCAGGACGCGCGGGGATTTTCAAGGCCCTGCTGCCGCGAGGCGCCTGCCGCCCGGACGCTTTGCCGCCGAGCCGTTTCATTGTGCGTCCGTCCTGCGCATGACGACGAGCCGGTGGGCATACCAGAGCATGGTCGCGTCCTCCTCGCGCTCCAGGGTGAAGCCCTGGGCGCGCAGCAGGGAGGCGACGCCCCGCAGGTCGACGTAGGAGATCCATTGCCGCGCCAGGACCAGGTCGTGCAGCCTGTTCATGATCCCGCAGACGACGGGCCTTGGCAGCATGTCCTTTATCAGGAGCAGCCCGCCGGGGCGGACGCGCCTCCCCGCCTCACGGATGAAATCCGCCTGGGCCCGCCGCGGGACGTGGTGCAGGACGTCGATGATGGAGACGACGTCGAACGTCCTGTCCGGCCATGCGCCGCAGGTCTCGCCGGCCGAGAAGGAGCACGTCTCCCGGGGGAAGCTCCTGCGCGCGGCGTTCTCCGCCAGGCGGACGGCGGCGCAGTTGGCGTCCACGCCCACGGTCTCGGTCGCGCCGCGCAGCGTGCGGCAGGCATGGAGAAAGAATCCGCTCCCGCAGCCGATGTCGAAGACGCTCGATCCCTCGGGGATCGTGTCCAGCATGGTCGTGAAGGGACAGATGTAGGGCCGGTATCTGACCATGACCTTGTGCATGCCGGAGAGCTCGCTGCCGTACCTTGCGGCGGTGTCCACCACGGATGCCTGCGTGACCTGCCTAGCCATTGTCGTCCTCGTGCAGAAGTTTCTTTTCGGCGCCCATGCCCAGGGGCCAGTCCGTCTTGAACAGCAGGACCTTGTGCAGCACGACGGCGTCGCCCGCGTGGCCCTGCCAGGTGATGCCGATGGCGTTCTTGGGCGAGTCCGAGCTGTCGAACATGAGCCAGCCGCTCCCGCCCGACTGGGCGGAAACGGTGATGCCCACGTAGGGGTTCTCCTCGACCTCGCCGTCGGCGGAGTGGGAGGAGCCGTGCAGGTCGAGCGTCAGGTCACGGTTCGCCGTGGCCTCGACGTACAGGAGGTAGCGTCCCGGGCCGCTCCCGCCGATGCCTGGGCGGGTGAACAGACCGACCCAGGGCTGGTCTTCGTGCTCCGAGATCTCGAGCGCGGGCCGGCCGCCCGATGCGACGACCCGCGATGCGTATCCCCCGACCCCGGTGACGAACCAGGCGTCCGTGTCCAGCGCGCCGTCCTTCAGGAGGGGCAGCCGCTTCGTGAACAGCGCGGAGGCGGGAGCGTCCGGGGCCACGGACCAGCCGTCGTCGTCGAGCACGAAGGGGGCCGCCTGCCCGGGCCGGCCCCCGGAGGACGGCCGGTACAGGGAGATCGGCGTCCCGGGCGGAGTCCGCACTGCGACGAGCCTGCCGTCCGCAAGCCGCCACAGGCCCGCGGGGAAGATGGTGGCGAAGTACCCGCCCGTGGCGGTCGCCGGGACGCTCGGATGCGCGGTGAAGAGCGAGTGGGGGAAGCCGTCCATGACCGGGATCGGCTCCGCGGGCGGCGCCTTGCCGCTCGTCGCGGCCACCGCCCTGAAGAAGACGAGCGACCAGGGATGGACGTGCTGCACCCCGCTCCCGGATGCGCCGTAGGAGGGATGGCCGAAATTGATGGACCACGGATAGATGCGGGGAGCGACCAGGACATAGCCGCCCGGGCGCAATTCGCGCTGCATCAGGATGATGTCGTCCCTGGTGAAGGTCGCCTCGTGCAGTGACGCGGCCACGAGAACGTCCGCCGGCTTCCCGCCTGGGACGAGTCCGGCTCCCGCCTGGCGGAGTGAAACGGTCCCCCGGTATTCGAACTGCGAGCCCGAGCCGGCGGTGGCGGGCGGATTCTCCCCGGAACGGGTGGATATGCCGTCGCCCGGCTCCCAGACGAGGTTGCGCGCCGTCCTGTAGGCCGCGCCGTGGGGATATTCGTCCACGGCATAGTACTGCGTCCCCAGCAGCCTGAACTGGAAATGGTCATAGGCCGCGGGGGCCAGGAGAAGCCCGCAGCAGAAACTGGCGAGGAGGCTCAAGGCCAGTCCGCTGCGGAGCTTGAAGATGACGGTCCACAACGCCGCGACGATGGCGACGTAGGCCCAGATGCCCGGCTCGTAGAAGGGCATCCAGCTCGTGAGGAACGCATACCGCGCGGCGATGTCTCCAATGGCGAGCGCGTACGCCAGGACGGCGCCGAGCCACCCCATGCGCTGCAGCGCGATGCACACAACGACGAGGGAGAGCTGCAGGCCGGCGAGGGCATAGCGCAGGCTGTACCCTTCGGCGAGATAGGCATACGGCGCCTTCGCTCCGGATCCCGCGGACCACGGCATGCAGAAGAAATACGCCCAGAGGAACACGGTGAAGAGCCACGCGACCAGCAGCGGATTGTCTTTCAGTCGCCTGAGCGTGGAGCGCGCGAATGCCAGAGGCGTGATGAAGATCGAGGCGAGGAAGACGAACGGGAAGAGCATGCCGGATGCCCGCAAAGCGAGCGGCAGACCCAGGAAATAACGCCATGTCTGGGCCTTGAGGAGGTAATCCGTTATCTTCGTCTTCTCGACGTGGATCCGTCCGTGCAGATGCAGCGGCCCCAGCTTGAGGGCGAAGGGGTAGAGCGGATTGCCATACGAGAACAGGTTGTGGGCATAGTATATCCCGGAGGAGGTGAACAGCGCGCCGAGGACCAGCGCGATCTGAAGCTTGCGGCGCGCGAACGCCCGCAGCAGGGACGGCTTGAGCGCCAGCAGCATGGCCAGCAGCACGAAAGCGATCGGGAGCCCGGAGAACTTGGTGCCGGCGAACGCCATTCCGCCGGCGGCGAGGACGGCGAGGTGCCTGTCGAGGATGTCGTCCTGCAGCGCGCGCAGGGCCGCGTAGAGCATGAGCAGCGTCCCCGCGGCGTGTATGATGTCGTTCTTGAGCGTCGCGGCTCCGGTGGGGGCGATGGTCCAGAAATGCCCGCACAGCAGGGCGGAGAGCGCCAGCAGTGCGCAGAGCAGTCGCGTCGCGCCGAGCTTCCTGGAGACGGCGTAGGTGGCGAGAACGAACAGGACGATGGCCTGCACGGAGAAGAACGGATAGTAGAACGTCTTCCCTCCGAGAAGCAGCCCCGGGATGTAGCCCATCTCCCAGAAGGCCACGTAGTGATAGGGGAAGTCGAACAGGGAGGCGGAGTTGACGAGCGCGCGGAAGAGGGAGTCGGCCGCCTTGAGCGAGTCCACTTCGAGAAGCGGCGTGATGGACGTCGAGAAGAGGATCGCGCCGATGATCAGGAGTGCGTGCGGCCAGGCCGCGGCAAGGAGGGATTTTGAGGGGAGGAAGGCGGCGCGAAGCGCGGCGGCATGGCGCCTGCACATCGCGAGCCCCGTCGCGCTGGCGATGCACGCGAGCGTCAGCAGCGAAAACTGCGAGAGGCATTTCGTCAGAACCAGCATCTGGGGAACGAGGCAGCCGAGGAAGATCTTGCCCGTCAGCGCGACCAGCCAGAAATCGACCAGATCGTCGGGGCGGCGTTTCCCCTGGAAACACCACAGGGCAACGGCGATGCCCGACAGCAAGAGCGCGATCTCCCAGAATGCGTATGCCACTAAGCCGGCCATGTATGTCCCCATCTCCTTGTCATATCCGTGCGCGCGGGCGGATGGATCCCGTGGCCACGGCAAAATGCGGCGCGGAGCCCGCGTGGCTTCCGGCCCTCGACTCCCGCGCGGCGAATCCCTCCGGGACGGATGGACAGGCCGACCCGCGCCGCGCCGCGCCGGCACGGAACCTTCCCCATCCTCCCATGCGCTTCCCGTCCCGTGCTTCCCGGGCAGCCGCTAGGTCTTCTCGGCCGTCCGATGCCGCCGATGCGTCGGCTCCGTCCGGACGAAAACGTCGGCAGGTCCTCTCTCCTCGCCAAGCATCGCAAAATCGATCGACGTCTGTGCGGGACGCGTCGCACGTGCTCCATCGGGAGAGCTGAACCGGGTGCGTGGAGGATCGCTTCCAGAAATTCGCTGCAGCCTGTCTTTGCAGGGCAGAGGCTTGCTCGTACCCGTGATTGCCCTGCGCCGCGCAGGTATACGGAATTTCGTGCCGCCCTTCTATGTCTTCCGGCCCTGCCGATCCCCCGGCCGGTCGGCCCCGCCCGGGCTCTATGGCGAAACGACGATGGGGGGGCTTGCGCATCGCACGCCGGGCTTGAAGAGCAGGGGACGATGCCGCCGACGGAGTTCGCGCCGGCCACGCGACCTCCGCCAACCCCGTGTGATCTTCATGCGCAGGGATTCTTCCCGGGATCGGAGGTGCCGCTGCGCCGTCCGCATCCGCACGATCCGTTCCCTCTCGGAGTCCGAACCGGGAGGACGTTCCCTTGGGGCCGTGGCCTGCCTTCTTCACGTGACGCTACTCGAGCACCTCGATTTCGTGGGGGAATCCCACCCGCTTCCCGTCGAGCGGCTCGCCTTCCACGAACACGCTGAGATATTCTCCGCTTTCCTTCGCCTCGACGATCTTGCGCGTGATGCCGTTGGCGAACCGCACCACCTTGCCTGGTGTGAAATATTCCAGATTCTGCCTGGAATCCTGGACGGAGAAGCCGGTGAATTCCCTCGCCACCCCGTTGACCCATGTCGCATCCGTCAAATCGGATGCGGCTTTCGCGTGATCCAGGGGAGACGGGCCCTGATTCTTGTAGATATACGCGACGCTGGCCATCGGGAAGATGAAATAGACTGCCAGCAGGCCCGCGACAAGAACTTGCACGGTTCTTTTGCGGACGAATCCGGATTCCTTCAAAAACACTTTGGAATGGCGGTATCTGTTGATCTTTTTCTCCAGGAAGAAATAGAGAAAAAGTCCCAATACGCACGAGATGATGGCCACGTATGATCCGAGAGTCATGATCCCGAAATACTGCGGATGCGTCTTGGTCAGTGGCTTGATATATTGCAAAATAGGAAAATGCAGTATGTATACAGGATAGGAGAGCTCGCCGATTATCCTGTCCACGCGATTGCTCGCCGTGATGCTGAAGAGCGGCGGAATGGCCAGGCATACGAACAGCAAATGCCAGAAAGGCATTTCGGTTTTCGTGAATGACAGCAGGAAAACGATAAGAAGCAGGATCAAATAGTTGACGTTCAGATTTCCTTTGCTCAAATGGTACGCCAATGCCCCGCCTCCAAAAAAGACAAAAGAAGAAGCATAAAAATTGTAGTTGAATTGCAAAAGCTTGCCAGGGTAAAAAATGCCTATTGCATCGGTGGGGTAATTCAAATACATTATCGATATCAAGTAAATGCAGCCGAATAGGACAAAAAACACCAGTCTCTTCGGTTCCTTGACGATGAATGGAGCAACGAAATAGAAGCCCATTTCGACAGCCAGGGTCCATGCCGGGAGATTGAGGGACATGGCGAACGGGTATGGAGTCAGCAGGAAAGAGAGATCCTGGCCGAATATGAACAGGTTCTGGAAAACGAAATAAAATTTCAAGTTGCCGGGAAGAACATGCCAGAGGCTGACGACCGCGTGATATGAAATGGAAAGAGATATCAGGATGCCGACATAATAGACCGGGAATAATCTCAGGGCACGGCTTTTGTAGAAGGCGCTGTATAAAAAGGTTGTTGCTTTTTGGATAGGTCCCTGGCAGGATTGAAAGTTCGTGCCTGACCAGGGGGAAGGGAATGGAACTAGATAGACTCCTTTTAGTATTCCAAAGCCTTGACGAACACAAGCAGAAACTTTTCATCCGGCGGGCGCAGGAGCTGCTCCTGGCGGGACGCGGCTTCGGGTCGTATCTGACCGCGATGCGGGAAGGACGCTTCAAGGACGGGCTGGTCTGCCCGCATTGCGGCGGTCACAGGGTCAAGCGCAACGGCATGTACAAGCGGACCCCGGACAAGCCGGGACAGCGCGGAAAAGGCCCGTGGGTGCCCAGGCAGCGCTACCTGTGCGCTGATTGCCGCAAGACCTTCAACGACCTGACCGCAAGCCCCATCGAAGGGTCCTGGTACGCGGACAAGTGGCCGCGTTACATCACCTTGATGTTCAAGGGGCTCACCCTGCGCGACGCGGCTGAAGAACTGGGCATCTGCCACACCACCGCGTTCTTCTGGCGGCACAAGATTCTGCGGGCCGTGGCCACCCTGGACGTCGGCAAGATGCTGGAAGGCGTGGTCGAGGCCGATGAGACCTTCTTCCTGGAATCCTTCAAGGGCAAGCGTGACCTGACGAAGCGGCCACCGCGCAAACGCGGCGGAAAGGCCGGGAAACGGGGCATATCCAGCGAACAGATAGCAGTTCTCGCTGCCGTGGATCGCTCCGGCGGCATCGTCTGCCGCATGGCCGGCCGGGGCCGGATTTCCGCGTCGCAGATAGGCGCGGTGCTAAGCCCGCGCATGGACGACGATTCGACCCTGGTCACGGATCAGGCCACGACCTTCGCCAAATTCGCAGCCGACCGTGGGCTGCCCATCAAGCAGCTGAACACCAAGCGCAAGGTCTACAAGGACGGCATCTTCCACATCCAGCACGTCAACGGCTACCACAGCCGCCTGAAAGGCTGGATGCAGCGCTTTCGCGGCGTGGCGACCAGTTACCTGGACCACTACCTGGCGTGGTTCAGGCTGCTCGAACTGACCAAGGCGATGCAGGGGACAGAACGCCTGACTGCCGCCCTGTGCGATGCCGTCAGCCCCATGCTGGTCACGCGCCGGGCATCGTTCCCCTTCCCCGAAGTCCCCTAGCCGTCCTGGATGGCTTTCAGCGCGTCGCCCAAAAGCTGACGCGCCTTGGCGCGGGCAGCGGCACCGATTTCCGGAATGCTGCCCATACTGCCGACAGCAAGTGGGACTTCTACCGACAAGCTGGGATGAGCCCCCGTCTCGTCA
The DNA here is from genome assembly GCF_000422205.1 of Desulfovibrio sp. X2. NCBI lineage: Bacteria > Pseudomonadati > Thermodesulfobacteriota > Desulfovibrionia > Desulfovibrionales > Desulfovibrionaceae > Desulfovibrio > Desulfovibrio sp. X2. The sequence continues at coordinate 112,870 of NZ_ATHV01000065.1, read as the reverse complement.
GGTTCTTCGCACCAAAATTGCACGGTGGCCCAGATGAAATCCAAGTCTTCTGGAAGTGGGCTTTGGACCGTGGCTTTCGTGGTGATTTTGAACGGACCTGCCATACCTAGCCTCCCATTGATGTGGGTTTTCTAGGCATGTCTATCACTCAATGGATATTGTCAAGACGTTAGCAACAACCTTTACATACAGCGCCTTGTAGAAAAGGACAGGGCTTACGTCTCTGTATTTCCCGTTGAGGATCATGGACATGTAGAATCCGGAGATGATGAAGAAGCAGTTGACCGCATACGTGGCCGGGATGCCCCTGTAGCCGAACACGGTCGATTGCGCGTGCCCCGCCACGACGGACAAGGCAAGGAAAAGTCTCAATACACCCATATCTACTACTCCGAACGAGTGGTGACCACTCTCACGACATGGCCTGAGCAAGGATCTCAGGCTTCTGCGAACCGCTCACCTCGGGCAGCGCGGGCAGGCGCCGGAGCGGCTGCGCGAGCGGGCCAGGGCCTGGCGTGTCAGCAGGGGCTTCAGGGCGGCCTCGATCGCCCGGGCCTGCCGCCATTTGGGCGGCGCGCCGGGCAGGCGGCTGAGCGACGCTCCTGCCTCGTGCACCCGGTATTCCAGCAGCGGCTCCATGATGTTGCGCATGCGCGCGCCGAGCGCGGCCATGTGCACCCACAGCCGCCAGTCCTCGGCCACGTGCTCCGGCCCCTTGCCCGTGTCCACGAAGCCCCCGGTCCGCGCGAACAGGGCGCGGGAGAAGACGGCACAGGTCAGCATGTGGTTGCCCAGGAGCATGTCCTCGAGTAGCGGGGCGGGCATGTTCAGCAGCACGCTTTCCGGCCTGCCCAGGACCTCGTAGCCGGCCGAGACGACATCGAAGCGGCAGCCCTCGAGCAGGGCCACGGCCTTCTCAAGGTAGGTCGGCTTCAGGCGGTCGTCCGCGTCCAGGCAGCAGACGTAGCGGCCCCGCGTGGCCGCGATGCCCAGGTTGCGGTTGGAGCCGACGAGGCTCGGGCCGCTCTGGAAGAGAACCGTCGTGCGCGGACGGTCCAGGCGTGCGAGCACCTCGCGTGTGGCCGCGTCCGTGGAGCCGCCGTCCACGACCGTGATGTCGATCTCTTGCAGGGTCTGGGCCAGCACCGAGTCCACGGCCTCGAGGACGAACGCGCCGTAGTTGTAGCAGGGGATGACGACCGAGACGACGGGTGCGCCCGTGTCCATGATCCCCCCCCCGCTTGTTGCGCCGCTTTCCCTGCCCGCCGCGTCATCCGCCGAACCGTTCGCGCTCAGGCGCGGGAGCGGGCAGTCCGCGGGCCGGGCCAGGGAAGCGTCGCCCGCCGTCGCGCGGCCGAGGCGCGTCCTCGCCCGCCGCAGCCGCCAGCGGAACAGGGCCAGCCGCCACAGGGGGCGCAGCGTGCCCATGCGAAGGCACGCCCCTATCCTGGAGCAAATGTCCGCGAGGACGACGCGCATCCTGCGCTGTTGCGGCACGTCAGCCATCTTCCACGTCGGCCATCCGTCCGGACATCCGATCGGCCATCCGCTCGTCCGTCCGTCCGTCCGCCGCCTCAGGCGCCTTCGGGCAGGAAGGTCCCACGCTGCGCGGCGAAGAGGTCCTGCGCCTTGGCGTAGTCGTCCGGCCGTCCGATGTCCAGCCACAGGCCGGACGCCTCGTAGGCGTAGACGCGCTGGCCGGCCTCGATCATCAGCTTGATGAGATCCGGCATGTCCAGGTACTCGTTCGGCCGCACGTGGCCGCGCACTGCCTCCCGCGAGAGGACGTAGAGCCCCATGCTGACCTCGTGGCGGTAGACGGGCTTCTCGCTGTAGCCCACGAGGTTGCGCTCCCCGTCGATCGAGAGGACGCCGAAGTCGCTCCTGATCTCGCGCACGTAGGTGGCGATGCTGGCCTGCGCGCCGTGCTCGAGGTGGCTGGCCACGAAGTGGCCGAAGTCCAGATTGCACAGGAGGTCGCCGTTCAGCAGCAGGAAGTGCTCGCTCAGCTCGTCTATGGCCGCGCCGAGCGGACCCGCCGTGCCCAGGGGGTGGTCCTCGTAGCTGTAGGAGATGCGCATGCCAAGGCGCTGCCCGTCGTCGAAGAACGCCCGGATGATGTGGCTCAGGTGGTTGACGGCGAGGATGACCTCGGTGACGCCGGAGTGCTTGAGCTGCCGCAGGATGAGCTCGAGTATGGGCATGTCGCCGAGCGGCATGAGCGGCTTCGGCAGGACTGCGGTGTAGGGGGCCAGCCTCGTTCCCTTGCCGCCGGCCATGATGATCGCCTTCATGTGCGTCTCCCCTCACGTTTCGACGCCATGGCGTCAGATCGTGTATGTGTTGCTCTTGAAGAGGTGGATGTTCTTTTTGACGAACTCGATGGTCTCCGCGAGCCCCTGGTCGAGCGACACCGTCGGCGACCAGCCCATGCGCTCCCGCGCCTTGGCGTTGTTGGAGAGGAGCTTTTGCACCTCGCTCTTGGCCGGGCGGACGCGCGAGGGGTCCTGCTCGATGGGCTTGTCGCAGCCCATGAGGGAGAGGATGCGGCCCGCGATGGCGCCGATGCTGTCGGTGCGGCCCACGCCGAGGTTGATGGTCTCGCCCTCGATGCCCGGGGCCGTGCCCGCGGCGATGAAGCCGAGCGCCGTGTCGCGCACGAAGGTCATGTCCCGCTGCGGATCGAGGGAGCCCATGCGGATGGCCGGCTGCTCCAGGGCCTGGCAGATGACCGTGGGGATGAAGGCCCTGGCGGACTGGCGGGGGCCGTAGGTGTTGAACGGCCGCAGCGTGACCACCGGCGTGGCGAAGGAGAGGAAGTAGGATTCGGCGATCTTGTCCGCCCCGATCTTCGAGGCCGAGTAGGGCGACTGGCCCTGCAGGGGGTGGCTCTCGTCGATGGGCGCGTAGAGCGCGGTGCCGTAGACCTCCGAGGTGCTGGTGTGCACCACGCGGCCGATTCCCAGGCGGCGGACGGCCTCCATGACGTTGAGCGTGCCCTCGACGTTGGTGCGCACGTAGCTGCGCGGCGCGACATAGGAGTAGGGGATGGCGATGAGCGCCGCGAGGTGGAAGACGATGTCCTGCCCCTTCAGGGAGTGCATCATGAAGTCGCTGTCCTCGACGTTGCCGGCCACGACCTTGATCTCGCGCCTGATGTCCTGGGGCAGGAACTCGAGATTGCCCCAGTTCGCGCTCGAACCGTAGCGTATCATGGCCGTGACGTCGGCATTGGCCTTGACGAGCTCCTCTGTCAGGTGGCTGCCGATGAATCCACCTGCTCCTGTGACAAAGACCTTCTTGCCCTGCAGCATGTTATTGTCCTCGATTCGACGTGACTGTAGTGTAGTGTTTTCTCTTATGCATTCAGCATGTCGCGAATGCATCGTGCAATATCGCATCTTCTCGGCTGAATATCAAGTCGCCGAAGCTTGCCCGTTGCGCCGACGACCACGTCCGGACGGTCGTTCGCGGGCGCGGCCGACACGAGCTCCACCGGAGGCTCGAGCTGATCGATCAGCGTGGCGACGAGCTCGGACATGCTCGTGCCGACCCCGGTGCACAGGTTGACCACCTCTCCGTGGGCGCGCGGGTCGTCTGCGAGCCGCGCCATGGAGTGTGCGCAGTCGTCTGCGTCTATGAAGTCGCGCACCGCGTTCAGGGGGCCGGTGCGGATGCGCCGCTCCTGTACGCTGTCCGCCGGCGGCAGGGCGCGCGCCTGGCGCACGAAGCTCGCCAGGGCCAGGTGCTCCGGCATGCCCAGGCCGAGGATGTTGAAGGGGCGGCAGACCACCACGGGCTGCCGTTCGGCGGCCCGCAGGCCGGCCTCGGTCTGGGCGAGCTTGCTCCTGCCGTAGGCGCTCGCGGGGGCGCAGGGCGTCTCCTCGTCCACCCAGCTTCCGAAGCGGGAGCCGGGATTGTCGTGCTGCGGGCCGTACTCGGCCGCGCTGCCCACGAGCAGCACCGTGGGAGGGGCGGGCAGGCGTCCGGCCGCGTCCAGCAGCGCCTCGGCCCAGGCCACGTTGACCTCGTCCATGTGCTCCGCGCGCGTGGTGCCCGCGACGTGGAAGATCCAGGCCGGGGCGCGCGGCAGGCCGCGCAGCAGCGCCAGCTGGCCGGCCGCGTCGGCGAGGCGGTCCACCTTCAGGTGGGCGCGAGCCGCGCCGCCCGCGCCCACGCCCATGGTCACGACCACGACGCCCAGCCGCTCGAGCGCGGCCACGAGATGGCCGCCCAGAAAACCGGAAGCGCCGGTGACCACGGCGCATGTGCCTTCGTGCATGTCCTCTCCTCGTCGTCCGTGATGCCCCGCGCCGCGCTGGAATGCGCCGGCGCGGCGCCCCTCAGGAGCCGGCGACGGCCGCGTACAGCTCCGCCATGGCCAGGGCCATGCGCCGCACGTCGTGGTGCTCCCTGACGTGGCGCCGTGCGGCCAGCCCCATGCGCTCGCGCAGCGCCGCGTCGTCCATGAGCCGGCGGATGCCCTCTGCCGCGGCCCGCGCGTCGTCCAGGGGAAAGAGGAAGCCGGTCTCGCCGTCGACGATGGCGTCCACGTTGCCGGTGACGCGGCTCGCCACGGCGGGCACGCCCTCGGCCTGCGCCTCCAGCACCGCCAGAGGCAGCCCCTCGCCGCGTGAGGTCGAAAGATAGCAACCCGCGCCCCGCAGGAGAGAGCGGACCTCGTCCAGCGGCCCGGTGAAGCGAAAGGCGTCGAGCAGCCCCTCGGCCGCGAGCGCGGCCGTAAGCGCGGCGCGTCCCTCCCCCTCGCCCACGGTCAGGAAGCGGCAGCGCTCGAGGAGCTCCTGCGCGCGCATCTCGCGCGCGATGGGCAGGAGGGCCCCGCTGTTCTTGGCGGCGTCGAAGCGGCTGACGTGCACGACGGTGAAGGGGGAGCGGAGCGGGGCCGGGGCCGGCTGGTCGTCGACGGCGACGCCGTTTGGGATGACCAGCAGGCGCCGGCCCTCCAGTCCGAGATCCGCGGCCAGCCGGCCCTCGCTCGGGGAGACGGCGACGTTCGCGCGGCTCACCCGGGCGAGGGAGCGCTCGATCCCCAGGTAGGCTGCGCGGGGAAGCCCCCCTTCGGGCGGATGGATGCCGTGAAACGAGTGCACGCACGGTATCCCGGTCAGCAGCGCGGCCAGTCGGCCGTAGAGGCCCGCGCCGCGGCCGTGGGAGTGGATCAGCCCGATGCGCCGCGCGCGCAGCCAGCGCACCAGCCGCGCGAAGGCGACCGTGGACCAGCGGCGCTGCGGCAGCGGCTGGAAGCGGTCGCCGCCGACGATCGCCTCGAAGCGCTCCTCGTAGGGCCTGCGGCGCGGCGCGGCCACGAAGGACTCGATCCGCTCGGCCGGCAGGTGGCGCAGCAGTTGCCAGACGTGCTCCGGCCCGCCGCCGATCGCGGAGGACGCGGTGATCTGCGCGACGCGCAGGCGCGGGGAAGGCGCGGACACCATCAGCCCACGTGTCTGCGGGTCGCGATCGCGCGCAGCAGCGCGTCCTCGTAATTGCGGCACATGGCCGGGGGGTCGAAGTGGACGTGGGCGAAGGCCTGCGCCGCGGCGCCGAGCGCCTTCAGCCGCGTCGGGTCGGCGGCGGCGAGTCGCACGGCCCGCTCGAGCGCGCCCACGTCGCCCGGAGGCGTCAGCAGGCCGGTCACGCCGTCCTCGACCATCTCGGGCAGCCCGCCGATGCGCGAGGCCAGGCAGGGGGTGCCGAGCAGCATGGCCTCCATGACCGCCACCGGGCGGCCGTCCTGCACCGAGGGCAGGAGGAGCGCGTCGTACATGGCGAGATAGACCGCCGGATCGTCCACGAAGCCCATGAAGAGTAGGCGCTGCAGCCCGAGCTCCTCCCTGCGCCGGGCCACGGCGTCCGCCATGGCCCCGCCTCCGGTCATGACGAAGTACACGTGCTCCATGTCGCGGCAGCGGGAGGCGAGCTCGACCACGGCCAGCGGGTTCTTCTCCGGCGACAGCCGCCCGGAGAAGCCGAAGACGAGGCTGTCGGCCGGGATGCCGAGCGCGGCGCGCAGGGCGGCCGCGTCCTCCGCGGCGACGTCGGGCACGCTGATGCCGGAGAAGATACGGCTGACGGCCGAGCGCTCCTCGCCGTGGTCGAGGAGCCAGCTCTCCACCTCGCTGTTCTCGGTGATGATGTGGTCGATCCCGGCCCTGTGCCGCCGGTTGGAGGCGATGTGCCCCTCGGGCGCGGTGTTGAAGAGCAGATCCACGACCGCGAGGTGCGGGCAGGCGGCGCGCAGCCCCTTCAGCATGCGGTAGAGCAGGGCGGAGCCCGCCTGCAGGACGACGTCCACGCGGCGCGAGGCGATCAGGTAGCGGAGGAAGTCCGCCCGCTCCTCGTCGTCGGAGAGGAAGCGCTGCAGCTGGTAGACCTCGGGCGTGTGGGCCGTGAACCAGGAGATGGGCTGGCTGTTCTCCGTGAGGTCGTCGACCGTGCAGACGACCACGACCCGCCAGCCCTGCGCCGCGAGGTGGCCGACCACGGTCGACAGCAGGCGCTCCGCCCCGCCGTTGATGATCAGGCCCATGCACAGGAGGAGGGTCGGCTTCCTGTTCACGCCGTCCTCGTCCGGGGCCTTGCGGCAGCGCCTTGCGCCCATCGCCCCGCCGGGCACCGAGCAGAAGCGAAACTTCCGCGACGCCCGGGCGGAGCGCTTGATGGCCTCCGGCGTGAGGACCGGCGCGAGCTCGGCGCAGATCTGCTCGCACTGGCTGCTGAGGCTGCGTACGCTGTGTTCCGTGCTGAGCGAGCTGCCGTGCGTGCGGTAGAGCAGCAGCGGCTCGTTGACGATGTTGCGCATGCGCGCGCCCTGCGCCGCGAGCTCGATCCACAGCCGCCAATCCTCGGCGACGTGGTCCGCCCCCTTGCCCGAGTCCACGAAGCCGCCCGGGGTCCGGGCCCAGGTGTCGCGCCGGAAGACGGCGCAGGTCATGATGTGGTTGCCCTCGAGCATGTCCCGCAGCGTCGGCACGGGGAGGACGCCGAAGGTCGTCTGCGTCTCGCCGAAGGTGGCGTAGGACGTGGAGACGATGTCGTAGCCGTAGGTCTCGAGCAGGTAGGCGGCCTTCTCCAGGTAGGTGGGCAGGATCAGGTCGTCGGCGTCGAGGCAGCAGACGTAGCGGCCCCTGGCGTGGCGGATGCCGAGGTTGCGGTTCTCCCCCACCATGGTCGGGGAGTCCTGGAGGAGGACGGTCGTCTTCGGCTTGTGGAGCGCCTCGAGCAGGGGGCGCGTGACCCCGTCGGTGGAGCCGCCCTCCACGACGATGATTTCGATGTTCTGCAGGGTCTGCGCCAGGACGCTGTCGATGGCCTCCTCGACATAGCGGCCGTAGTTGAAGCAGGGGATGATCACGGAGACGAGGGGCTGCCCGTCTTGCAGGGGAGAGGGGGAGAAGGGCCGAAGCAGGTGCAGGCGCCGCTTCAGGTTCATGGCGCCGGCCGTGACCCTGCGCGTCCGGGCGGAGGCGAAGCGCCTGATGGGCCCCATGTCGCAGTGCCGCACGCAGTATTCGAGCTTCTCGACATAGCGGGGGCCGGCGGGATGGAGCTTGCCGGCCATCTTCTTGAGCAGCACGCACGTCCTGACGTCGATCTTCTTCCACAGGGAGACCTTGTCGTCGGGCGCCTTCCCCAGGAGCTTCTTGCCGACGGCGCGCACGACGCCGGTGGCTGCGTTCTCCTCCTCCCGGCGCCGGCACTCGGCGAGGAGCTCCTGGTGGTTCGCGAGCTGCTGCTTGAAATACGCGATGCCCTCCTCGTACTTCCCAAGGGCCGTCTGCTGCTCGCGCAGGGCATCGTGCAGCTCGGCCATGCCGCAATAGCGACCGATGGTCTCCTGTATGGATTCCTCGACGCTCTGCGCGAAGGTGGACGCCCCCCGTTCCAGATTCGCGCGGCCCCAGTCCAGCAGGCGCAGGGTGAAGGCGGCGAGTTGGAGCATGCTGTCCGTGTTCTCCGGCCGGTTCAGCGCCACGAGCGCGTGCAGCAGCGGCACCTCGTGGTCCGGCAACGGGAAGCCGGCCCCCCTGAGCAGGCGCTCGCTCACGGCCATGACCACGGAGCGCTGGCTGTCGCGGTAGCGGTCGCGCGCCTCTTCCGGGTAGGTCCGGTAGCGCAGGCCGGAATATTCGAGGTTTGCGAAGCGCACCTCGGGGTCGCCGGCCAGCCGCGACCACAGCTCGTGGTCCTGGGCGTGGGGGATCGTGGCGTCGTAGCCCCCGGCCCGCTGCACGGCGTCCTTGCGGAAGACGACCGTGGGGTGGTTCAGCGGGTTGCGCAGGAACATGGTCGCCCGGATCTCGTCGTCGCCCGTGGGCATTTTCAGGAGACTCGTCTCCTCGCATCCGTCGAGGAAGATGTCGGCCCAGGTGCCGCAGACCGCCACCTCGGGGTGGCTCTCCAGGTAGTCGAGCTGCGTGGCCAGACGGCTCGGGTAGGCGACGTCGTCCGCGTCCATGCGGGCGACGTAGACCGTGTCGCAGTGCTCGAGCCCGCGGTTCAGGCTGGCCGCGAGCCCCAGGTTGTGCTCGTTGACGAGCACTTCAATGCGGCCGTCCCTGTCGGCCAGCTCGCGCAGGATCGCGGGCGTGGCGTCCGTGGAGGCGTCGTCGACGATCACGAAGCGGAAGTCGGCGAAGGTCTGCGCCAGGATGCTCTCGACCGCCTCGCGCACGTGGGCCGCGCCGTCATGCACGGACATGAGCACGGAGAGGCGGCCGCCGTCCTCGCCGGTGCGCGGGGCTTCCCGCTGGGCGGGCGCGGCGGCGGGGGACTTCGCGCCGCCGAGGCTCGCGAAGGTGGCCACGTCGCCCTGGTCGGCGGACAGCTCCGCCTCGTCGAGCAGGAGGTATTCGTACCCCGGGGTCTCCACGGGCGAGAGCAGGTCCGTGTTCGCGCCGTAGAACTTCCTGGCCCGGATGTTGTGGCCCTTCAGGTAGGTCACGGAGGTGACGGGGTCGGTGTACTCGGCCAGCCCGTGTCGCTCGATGGTTTCGCTGATGATCGACCCGGGCAGGCCGACGTAGACGTTGAAGCCGACGAAGTCGGGCTTGGTGCGGGCGAGGAAGTCCTGCGTCAGCTTGACGTCCTCCGGCGTCTCGCCGGGGGCGCCGACCACGATGCTGGCGTAGGTCTTGATGCCGTGCCTGCGCGCCAGGGCGATGACCTTCTCGAACTGCTCGACGGTCTCGCCCTTCTTGAACACCTTGAGCATCTTCGGGCTGCCGCTCTCGACGCCGACGTATATGCGCCTGCAGCCGGAGCGCGCCATGAGCTCGATGACGCGGGGATCGTCGATGCTGTCCGCCCTGGTCTCGCAGGACCACTCGATGGACAGGTTGCGCGCCAGGACGCCCTCGCAGAAGGCGATGGTCCGCTTCTGGTTCAGGGTGAAGTGGTCCTCGCGGAAATAGGCCGAGCGCAGCCCGTAGTATTTGATCATCATCTCGACGTCGTCGAGGACGCGCTCCGCGGACATGAAGCGGTACGTCTTGCCCCAGATGCCGCGCACCGAGCAGAAGGTGCAGGAGAAGGGGCAGCCGCGGCTCGTGTTGAAGGTGTAGACCGGGGAGGCGGTGCCCTCGAGCGTCCAGTCGTAGGGGCGGGTGATGAAGTCGGCCCAGGGCAGCTGCGGGAGCGTGTCGAGGTCCTCGATGAGCGGCGCGCGGATGACGCGCTCCATCTTCTTGCCGTCGGCGAGGTCCAGCGTGGCCAGCTCGCCCTCGCCGATGACGATGTGGTCCACGTACTCCGGGATCGACGGCGCGCCGAAGGAGGTGTGCGGTCCGCCCACCCAGATCTGCCCGGACCAGATGCCGCGCTCGCGATAGCGCTGCAGGGCCTGCATGATCTCGAGGGCCTGGGCGTAGCAGATGCTGCTCGTGGAGATGCCGACCGCGTCGATCTTGTTGCGCAGCAGATAGTCGGGCGATTCGAAGATGGGCTCGTAGCGCAGGTAGAGATCCTCGAAGAGGACGGTGTGCCCGGCCTGGCGCAGCACGGAGATGAGATATCCCACGCCCAGCGGCGGGCGCTTCTCGCTGGTGGAGAAGGGGGCGGTCCTTGGCGGCGGAGCGATGACGAGGAGGATCTTCATGCGGTGGCCTTTCGGGTCATGACTTTTTTATTGCAATGATGAACATGTTGTCGATGAGCGTGGACTCCGAGAAATGCTCGGCCAGCAGCGCCTTCATCTCCCCGCTCGTCACGATGTACAGATGGTGCGGGTTCGTTGCGCACAGGGCGTCCGCCTCCTCGCGTGTGTCCGGAAACGCGGATGTCGCGATGAAGACGCCGCCCGGCTTCAGCATGGCCGCGGCCGCGGCGACCAGTCTCCGGCCGTCGGCGCGGCTGAAATGCTCGATGGCCTCCATGGCGGTGACCACGTCGAAGCTGCCTTCCGCGAGGCCGGCGGTGGCGGGGGCGAGCGCATCGCCCTGCAGCCAGCGGATGTTGTCCTGCTTCCTGAACGACCTCGCGCGTTCGGGCGTCGCGGTGGCAGGCGACAGGGCGACGACTTCGCGGGCATAAAGCGCGAGGAGCCGGGGACCCCAGCCGTCGGTGGAGCCGATGTCGAGGACGCGGGCCTTGCGGCAAAAGGTGCTGCCTGCGAACAGAGAGCTTCCGAGCAGCCCGCGGTCCGGGCCGGGGAAACGCTCCTCGCCGGGCGAGCCTTCTTCGGCGTCGGGCTCGGCGCCCGCCTTTACCGGAGGAGCCTCGAGCAGAGAGGCAAGCGTGCCACGCAGGAGCCATGCCTCCCTCTTCTGGACACGCTCTATGTCGACACGCCGCCCGAAGCTGTGCAGCGGAGGAAGGCTCTCCTCCCGCTGCCGTATGACCTTCGCGGGGACGCCGCCGACGATGGAGTAGGGAGGCACGTCGCGGTTGACCACGGCCCCGGCGGCGACGATCGCCCCGGTCCCGATGGTCACGCCGTCCAGGATGACGGCGTGTGTGCCTATCCAGACGTTCGACTCGATGCGGATGCCCTTGGCCGAGATGCCCTGATGGCAGATCGGGACGTCCAGCGCGTTGAATCTGTGATTCGATGGAATGAGGACCACGTGCGAAGCGATGATGGTGTTCTCGCCGATCGAGGTGTCGCCATGCCCGTATATCGTGCTGTAGGCCCCGATGATGACGTTGTCCGCGATGGAGATCCTGCCGCCGTATGGGTAGAGCTGCACGCCGAAGCGCAGGCCGACGCTGCTGCCGATTTTGATGCAGCCACCATCCACGTGGTCGAAGAAGACCTGTTGCGCGATCGTGCACCCCGGCCCCATCTGCAGATGCTCGCCGCGTTCGTGGTTCTCCCTCTCCGCACTTGGCGCCGGCTCGGCCGGAGACGCCGGGGGCGCGCCGCGGGTCCTTGAGCGGCTGAAAAGCGACACGATCTTGCGCACGAGGCCATTGGGCGGAAAGAATGCTCTTTCCCACCTGGAGTAGCGATCCACAGCCTGCTCGAGCTTCGCGATGTTTTCTCGAAGTGCGTCGATGCGGGCTGTCAGCTCCTCGATGTCGCCATTCGGGGCCAGATAGGGCATGGAACAGGGTCTCCTGGCTCAGTGTTTCCGTTTATGTCGTCGAACCGGCGAATATCCAGGTCCTCCCGCCTGGACGACGTGAGCCGGCATCGGCTCTTGCCTGTGGGCCATGGGCCGCACAGGCAAGAGTCGCCCGAGGGAAGAAATCGCCTCGATGGGACGCGCCGGGGTGCGGAATCAGGCAAGGAGCCGACTCTCGCCTTTCGCGCATGTCCAGACTCGCATGGCGCACACCGGGGTTCAGGAAGCGCCCCTGCCGTCGCTTCATCCGAACATCTTTTCTTTATACCTCTGGAAAAGGCTTTTCCTGGCTGGTTTCTGGGTCGCCTGCTCCAGGAGCTCTCGCAGCTGCCGGATGTACTCGGCCTGATCTTCGATGCCGCGATAGCACTTCGCCAATTCCTGTTCTTGCTTCTTGATGGTTATGTATTCGTTCAATGCTTCATCTCGGGAGTATTCACCAGACTCAGCGGATGAGACGATGTCCTGAGAGTATGTCCCGTCTGTTGGAATGACGAAGTCCGCGGCGCTGTTTTTCTGCATGCAGACGAAGAAGATAAGTCTGTGATGGGCATTGGCTGTGTAGTTGTCGAAACTGTACGGCATCTTCGTCCTGTTTTCCATGTTCACGATCTTTGAAAAAGATATTGAATATTTGTTTGCAAGCGCGATGTCGAAGAGAAGCTGCGGCCGGATCGCGTAGAACCCGTGGTCGAAGTATCCGCCGCAAGGAAGGGCAAAGAGGATGTGTCCTCCGGGTTTCGTGCAGCCGTGCGCGAGAACGAAGCCGTTGCTGATGTGGAAACAATGCTCCGTTGTCCCGAAATCCGTCACGAGATCGTACTGTTCCCGGAATTCACTCGGGAGGGGAAAGTTGAGGTCGAAATGGAGCGAGTGGGGCGAGCCGTCGATGTCTATGCAGCTGTACGAGTCATAGCCCAGCGCCTTGTACATGGCCGGGGCATCGAACGAGGCGCGGTCCCCGACCTCGCGTCCCTGCGCAAGGAAGAGCTGGCGTATCTCTCCTGGGTTGATGAGCGTCTGTGCGCCGAATTCCAGGACGGACCGTCCCCTGCCGGAGAGGCTCGCGATCATTTCCTCGACAAAAGTCGCTATGATGGCCATCCAGTCCCCTTTGGATCGATACGCGCTGTTCCGGCAACGCCATCGCGCATGATCACGATGTCACTACCGGCTAAAAATTTCCCGAGACATGATCCCTGGTCACGCAGGGCCATGTCCCGCCATCTCTTGACTGACGTCCACGGCACGGCCTGTCGGGACCCGCGGCAACGCCGAAGTTCGAGGGCTCATGGCGCAGGAATCTTGTCCAGCGAGCCTGCTGCTTTTTCCCGAGGCAACAACCGACGAGAGATCTTTCTCAGGACATATTTCGTCGCCACGAACAAGGAAAGCGCCGTTTCCGCCAGGACGAGGGAGCAGCCCAGGTTGATGGCGAAGCAGACGAAAAATTTCAGGAGCCAGGGGAGAGTGATATGGGGGGCGATCTGCAAGAGGAGGGTCGACGACATGCCCTGTGAAATGAAATAGGGGATCGGATTCCTGCCTATTCGCACTATGCAGCCGATCTTCGGGCATCTGTTCCACAGCAGCAACGCGCCCATCGGAGCGAGAAGCGAGGCGATGAAGTATGGCCGCTGTGGAGGGAATTTATAATTCTGCAGAGAAATGGTGTCGGTCTGCCATGTGAACATGAACACGAGACAGCAGAAGAATACGGATCCGAATATGAGTTTGAAGATCTTGCTTTGATCTTTCTTGTAGGCAATGAAGCCGAGCAGAACGAAAAAAAGATAGAAGATGAACGTCACGGCCGGCGTTCCCAGGAACGCGATCCCGGTCCAGGCCTTGCTTGCCTCGGCTCCGCAGAGGAATACGAGGGCGAGAATCATGCCCAGGGGCAGGAGGGCCTTGGGAGCGACCTTGATGAGTATCTGCGCGAACAGGAAGACGGAGAGGTAGGTGGGAACGAACCAGAAACTCCCGTTCAGGACCGGGAAATAGGTATAGTCTGGCTTTCCGAAAGAAAAGGCCGACAGGATGTTGCGGACGTGGTCGCCGGCGGTCCAGATCTTCAGGCTGGCGAAGAAGGCCGAGGAGGTTTCGAGCAGCGTCGCCACGGAGTTGAGGACAAGGAACAGGATGGCGATGAAGAGGAAGAAGGAGAACATCCGTATGATGCCGGTGAACGGATTCGCGGAACGGCTCGAATACGTGGCGCTCGCGCCGGCTATGAAGAAGAAGAAGGGAACGTCGACGAGAAGCATCAGGGACTGGAAGTACACGGGCGTGTAGGCGACTCCACTCCAGAAGGCGGTGTGGATGACCAAAATACCGATAATGGCGATCCCGCGGTAGAAATCGAGTACGTCGTCTCTTGCTTTGCTGCTGCTTGCCGCTGATTTTTTATATAAGTTCATATGTCATTCTTCGTTGAATAAAAATTCGAGTGCGGAAATATACGGGACGCTGACGTGCAAGACCCCAATGCATGCAGTATGTTTGCGTCGCTCCGGAGCAGCTCGTCAGTCCGGCATTTTCCCTATGAACAGCAGGTTGCCGAGGATGACGTGGTCGTCCAGTTCGCTACAGAGAAGGTCCTTCAGCTCGGAGCAGAGCAGCAGCCCTGTGAGCAGCGGATTCTCTTCCTGGATGCGTTTGCGTTCCTTGTCGATGTCCGGATAGTAGGACGACAGCACCAGCAGGCCCCCCGGGGCGATGAGGCCCAACAGCTCGGGGAGAAGCGCCTTGAGCTCCTCGAGGGGCAGGAAGGCGAGGGCGTCTCCCATGAAGACGACGTCGAACTTCTTGCCTTGCAGAAGCCCCGGCGCCTGGGCAGCTTCGGCCCGCATCCAGCTGACCGGCACGTCGCTCCAGTATTCGGCCGCCTTGCGGATGATGGCCGGATTCGGGTCCACGGCGGTGACCCTGCGCGCGTAGCGCGCCAGGATGGTCGCCCCCCAGCCGCACCCGCAGGCGAGCTCCAGCACGTTTCTCCCCCGGCAGAAGCAGTTCGCCGTGAAGCCGTAGCGGGCCAGCATCTTCTTCCAGTGCCCGGATGTCCGGTACAGCTCGTCGCCAGGGCAGGCGTAGGTGGGCAGCTTTTCGTCGCTGAAGTCGCTCAGGCGGGCCTCGAGGACGTTCTCGTAGAGCTTCGGGTGCTCTTCGAAGGAACGCTGGAAGATCTCCATGACGTTCTCATAGCCCGTGAACATCTGCAGCGGGGCCGCGCCGGACTGCAGGTAGGCGGTCTCCGCGTCCGCGAAGTCGCCCTTGGCGATCAGCTCGCCCTTGTGCAGGAACATGCCCTGCTTGCAGAACTGGCGCAGCATCTCGAAGGAGTGGCTGACGAAGAGGATCGTGCGTCCGTCCTTCTGGCTGATGGCCTCCATCTTGCCGAGGCACTTGCGCTGGAAGTCCGTGTCGCCCACGGCCAGGACCTCGTCGACGATGAGGATCTGCTGGTCGAGGTGGGCCGCGATGGCGAAGGCGAGGCGCATGTACATGCCGGATGAGTAGTGCTTGACCGGCATGTCAATGAACTTCTCGATCTCGGCGAAGTCGACGATCTCGTCGAAGCGCTTGGTGATGGCCGCCTTGGGCATGCCGAGGATTGTGCCGTTCAGATAGACGTTCTCGCGCCCGGACAGCTCGGGGTGGAAGCCGGCGCCCACTTCCAGCAGGCTGCCGACCCTGCCGCGCAGGATGACCTCGCCCGCCGTGGGCTCGGTGATGCGCGAGAGCACCTTCAGCAGGGTGGACTTGCCCGCGCCGTTGCGGCCGATCAGGCCGACGCGCTCGCCCGGGTAGATGTCGAAATCCACGTCCTTCAGGGCCCAGAATGTCCCCCGTTTGGACCGCGACGGACTGAACACGCGTTTGGGCAGCGACGTGAGGAATTCGCGCAGCGTCCCGTAGCCGCCAGAGCATGCGCTCAGCGGCAGCCTGTATTCCTTGCCCAGACCACGGGCGCTGATGATCGGTTTCATCTTAGATGGAGTCCGCGAATGTTTGCTCGGTGGCGCGGAAGTAGGCCAGGCCGATGTAGAGGATGAGCACGGTGGCGGCGCCGGAGATCTCGAGGGGAAGCTCCGGAAACGGGATGTTCCCCAGGATGGCCCAGCGGAAGCCCTGGATGATGCCGACCATGGGGTTGCACGAATAGAGTGTCATCCATTTCTCCGGAACGAGGTCGATGGGGTAGGCCACCGGTGAGATGTACATGCCGAGCAGGAGGAAAAAGGGAACGAGCTGTGTAAAGTCACGATATCTGACTGTCAATGCCGCGAACCATGTTCCGAGCCCGAAGACGAAGAGCATCAGGAGCAGCGTCAGGGGCACCAGGGCGACGATGTACCAGGGCGGCACGTAGGAATACCAGAGTAGCAGGCCCAGGAGGAGCAGGAGGGAGACCAGGAAGTCCACGAGGTTGGCGAGAAGGCTCGCCAGCGGGATGATGACGCGCGGGAAGTATATCTTGGTGATGATCGCGCTGTTGGCGATGAGGCAGACCGAGATGGCGGAGAGGGCGGTGGCGAAGAAGAGCCACGGAGTCAGCCCCGAGAGGACGAGCAGCGAGTAGGGGACGCCGTCCGGACCCGGCACGCGCACTAGGAAGCTGAACACGACGGTAAATACCAGCATGGTCAGGAAAGGCCGGAGCACCGCCCAGAGGATCCCGACCACGGTCTGCTTGTATCTGACGACGATGTCCCGCCACGTCAGATAGTACAGCAGTTCATGGCTGAGCAGGAAATCTCGCCAATAATTCCTGCTGTGACTCCCCGGAGCCAGCTTCAATTCATAGTCCACGTATCCACCTGTTATTGCGCGCATGGGTTGGAGAATTCATTGGAAAAAGACGCGAGGCGGCGTCTTGTCTGAAATCCACGCAGAGTCCTTTAGCCCGATTGCATATGCCGATCAAGTCGTCAGTGCAGGGCGCTTTCTTACAGTAGGGAGTTGAAAATATACTGTTTCAGGGGGATTTAGGTAGCAGATGAGCCGTATCGTCTTTCTTATTGGCAGATTACCAGCCGCAGAGCTCGGGAAGGAACGTGCGGAGCGCCGGTCGCCTTCCTGCCGAGTTGTAGGGGGGCTATAATTAATACGATCGGGATGCCCAAGCGGCCGTCTCTATGAAGCCTCCTCGTTTTTGACAGTATATTCAGGCTGACATGAGGCGCGCAAAAACCGTTTCTTCTCTGGTGGGCTGGCATATATTTCAGAACGTGGAATTCCCTCCTAGGCCATGATGAAAACGATTATTGGGAGCGCTGTCGCTCGCGCCGGGAGGCGGAGGGCGCAGAGCTTATATTGACAGTTTTGGTCATTTATATAAAATAAAAGATCCGAACGCGCAGAAGGCTGAAGCCTCAAACAATGCACACATCCCACGCCACAGCTTGCCTTCGTCCACATTCGTGAGCCGAGGGGGACGAGGCTGACCGAATTTTCGCCATCAGGACAAGAACTCTTGTACTACCTCGTTGGCAACGACATTCAGGGATGCCTGGAAAGAGATGCCGACGCGGCACGTACGGCTGAATCCAGACATGACGGTAAACTGTAACAAGTGGTCGGCATGAACGGCGACCGCATCTTAGCCACGCCGGAATCATGGTGAATGTCCGGACAGATGACATGTATTTGCCATGAGTTCTTCGTAGCTTTTATGAGTAAGTTCATAAATGAATAATTGTTCTTCAAGAAATGAAAAGCGGATTGTTTTTTTGGATGGGATCAGAGGATGGGCGGCTGTTGCTGTCCTTTATTCACATCTTTGCGCCTGTTTCTTAGCTCCCAAATATACATTCCTGCAGAGCAAGTTGTTCAGCTTTGTTACTGATGGGAATTTTGCAGTATACATATTCTTCGTTTTGTCGGGTATGGCTCTCTCGGTAAATTTTTTCAGGAGCAACGATCAAATCATCGTCAGACATCTTTTCGCCCGGCGATACTTGCGTCTTTTCGTCCCTATCGCGGCTTCAACGCTTCTGGGCAGTTTTCTGCTCAGGACAGGGCTTTTCTACAATGTGGAGGCTGCCAATTTGATGGGCGGCAATCCATGGCTCGGGTCTTTTTTCCTCAAACATCCGAGCATGAGTGAATTATTCAAGTTCATATCATGGGATGTGTTCTTCAATGGCAAGGATGTTGCTGCATATAACGCTGTGTTGTGGACCATGCGAGTGGAATTTCTCGGCAGTTTGTTCGTCTTCAGCCTTTGTCTGCTGATTTTGCCATTGAAGAAATATTATATATTCATGATACCTGTTGCCATTTATGTATTTGCTAACGATTTTTTCCCTTCGTTCTTTTTGGGGATGTTTCTTGCCAAGGTCTTGGATAAGGTTATCGAATTTTGTGACCGACCGGAATCAGAAAAATACTGTACTATTACCTCCTTTTTTTTCATCTTTTCGTCCATGTTCTACGCAACATTCTCTAGGGCTTTTGTATTTGATAATCCCATAATATTGCGGACGAATCCTCGCACTGCTTTCTTCGCGTTTTTGTTCATCTTGTCTGTCATCATGAATCTGCGCTTGCGCTGTTTGTTTTCTACGAAATTGTCTCAATATCTTGGTGCAATAAGCTTCCCCCTTTACTTGACGCATCTGCTGATCATATGCTCGTTTTCATCCTATCTTTATACCAAAATTTCTCACATGAACAGTTTATTTGTGCTGTGCATCATCATACCTACCAGTTCTGTCTTGGCATTCTGGGTTGCAGCAAGGTTCTATGTCATAGAAAAAATTGCGATCAAAATTTCCAGGAAATTTTCCAACTTTATCCTCGTCGAATAGTCCTTCTGTGCCGCGAAGCGGCCCCGCTTGTCCTTGGAAGAGGGAATTTCGAGGCCCCTGCGAGATGCCCCACGGCATGCTCGCGCTCAGGGCATGATGGACGACGGGAAAATGAGCGAAGGGCTAGCGGTCCGCGGCTTCCCGGAGCACCCGGCCGATGCGGGCGATGGCCAGGTTGGCGGCCGGCAGGGGCGCCTCGGTCTGGGTGATGTAGATGGCGACGACGAGGGGCTTTCGCTCCGGAGGCCAGACCACGGCGATGATGGAGCGCGAGCCGTGGCCGCCCGCGCCGGTCTTGTCCGCGATCCGCCAGTCCGGCGGCAGGGCGGCCCGCAGCAGGCCGTCCGCCACCTGGTCGTGCAGCATCCAGTCCGTGACCGCGGCGCGGGAGGAGGGCGCGAGCGCGTCGCCGAGCACGACCGCGGCAAGGCTCGCGGCGGCTGCCGCGGGCGTCGTCGTGTCGCGCGGGTCGCCCGGCGTGGCCTCGTTCAGCTCGGGCTCGGCGCGGTCGAGCCTGGTCGCGCCGTCCCGCGCGTCGCGCGAGAGGCGCACGCGCAGCTCGCCGGCTTGCTCAGCTGGCTCACGCGGCATCTCGGCAAGTCGAACCTCGTCGTCGCCCTGTCCTCCCTCGGCCGCTCTGTGTCGCCTGAACTGCGAGAGTGCCTTGGCTCCCTCGAGACCCTCGGCGTCTGCAGCGTGGCCAATGGCGAGCTGCGCTTTTCGGACGTCGAATCCGTCAGGATCCTGCGCGGGAGCTGGCTCGAGGAATACGTTCACGACGCCGTGCTCGGACTCGGGGTGAGGCTCATGGACGACGCGGCCTGCGGCGTGAAGGTGGAGAGCTCGCGACCCTGTCCATTGCTTCGGCCGTGCGGGTCTACCTGGCGGGCAAGAGCCGTATGCCGGTCCTCGCGGCCATCCTCTTCCTTGCCCTCACCCTGCATCTGGCGGCCAGACGCCATCTGCGCATCAACCTGGAGCGGCGACAGGGCGTCGACTACATGATGCTGGGTGGCGCTTCGTCCTGCTTCGCGGCTCACTGGTACGCCACCGACTGGTCCAGCGTGGGCATTTTTCTGTTCGGCCTCCTCATTGCCGCGGGCGCATGGCTCCTGGCCTCGGCCGAGGATGAATAAGCGGTGCCCAGCCGCTCCTGACGGATTTGCCTTACGGCGCCGCTTCTCCCCTCTGGCATGGAAAATATGCCATCGCTGAACACCTCAAGTATATGTAGCGAATCGCCCGTGCATGCATGGCGCGAAAGGCCACTTTTATGGATGCGCAGAAAGCCTCTTGTCTAAATCGGCGATACTGTCCCGCAACTCGCCTTGATGGCCCGCTACGATATACGGCAGAAGTCTGCCATGACCTCTCCTGCCGCGCTCTATCGCTATCTGGAGAGGGACTCTTTTCCGCAACTGGATTTTTTCTTTTGACTGTGCTATAAGGGCTACAAAACCCCGCTTCGGATGGGCTTTTGCCTATCTTTGAGGATAAGTAACCCCACACCGCTTGGCGCTATGCGCCTAGTGCCTTTCTCGCCTCGGCTGACGCGCGCGTGAATTTTCCGCGCCGCATGACCAGCCGCATCCTCCTCGACAACGCCCGCAGGGCGACACCATACCGCCGGGACGCATGGGAAGCGTCCTGCAGCGGCAGCGTTGGCGGCATCCGCCGCCGGATCATGACTTACCGACTTTAGGCTGCATGACCTTGGGATTTCCAGCGCCGGGCTTCTGGCTCGTGCACTGGCTTTCGCAACCGTCAGGATGGCGCAGTCCAACCTGACGGTTGCCCCACGCACGACAAACCCGCTGTATTTCCTGGCTTTCCAGGACGCCTGACAACATTGCCGTCTACCTGACGGCCCACTTCCGCATCCGTTCCCTTGCCGAGCAAACCGCCTTTCGGCCGCACCCTGTGCGGCCCAAGGTCGGATGTCCGCCGTATCCATACGGTTGCCCGTCCAACGCTGCTGCGACGGAGCCCTTGCCGCCTAGCGCGGGGAACAGCACGCCTGTTCCGGCTCACTTCCCATTAACCAGCCAGCACTGCGCCCAGCCCACAGCTGGGGCACATCAGCGAATTCGGGATTCAGACATCCGGCCGCGCCGACTTCGTCGGCTTCACCCTCAACACCATACGCATGGAGGTGCGATCATGGCTGGAAAATCGGACAGCCTTCTCTACGCCTTGCGCCGTGCCCGGCTTACCGGCAGCGGCAAGACCATCACGAACAACAAGAAGAGCGCGGAACTGTTCGTCCGCGTGCTGCGGGATCTCGGCTACGGCGTGCAGAAATGGACCAATCTGACCAACCGCCATGTGGCGGACGCCGTCCAGTACTGGCAGGACCAGGACCTCAGTCCCGGGACGATTAAGAACTATGTGGCAGGCGTCCGGTCGGTCTGCCGGGCATACGGCAACGACACAATCCACCAGGACAACGGCGCCTTCGGGATGGAACGACGTGTCTACGTCTCGAACAGGGACAAGTCCCTGGCCCGGGACGTATACGCACAGGCCGTGGCCACGCTGCGGGCTTCGACAGCGGAAGACCGGCAGCGGATGGCCTTGATGCTCGAATTCCAGCGGACTTTCGGCATGCGTGTCGAGGAATCCATGAAGTTCAACCCGATTCGCGACGACGAAGGGGAGCGTGTACATATCCATCGGGGAACCAAGGGCGGGCGTCCCCGCTGGTGCCCCTTGCTGACGGACGAACAACGGGATCTTCTCGAACGCGCTAGAAACAGCGGTTTTTACAGCTCGCCCTCCGCGACGATCATCCCCAAAAACCATTCGGAACGCACTTGGCGGAATACCGTCTACGGCTTGGCGCACGACCTTGGGCTGACGAAAGCCCAATCCGGCGCGACCATGCACGGCTTGCGCCACGCATACGCCCATGAGCGATACGAAGGACTGACAGGCTTCAAGCCGCCAGTGCTGTTTGCCGTGAAAGACGATTACATCGCCCATGCCCAGGCAGCGGCGGGCGACATGTGGCGGGAACGCGACCAGCTTGCCCGCGCTGTCATCCGTGAAGAGCTCGGCCATTCCCCGGACCGCGCCGACATTGACGGGCAGTACCTTGGAAGCGTGGTTAGGTAGGCATGGCGGAAGTTGAGCAAGACAAAGAAAAGCGGCCCCAAATCACTGGGGCCGCTTTGTTTTGGCGTGAGCCGTGAGCAGCAAGTTAACTGGTTAACCGGGTTTGCCAGCCAGCCAAACGGATTACAGGCAGATTGAATGGTGCGGGCTGCGCCCGCATCTTCCCGGAGAGGGGGCATTCCGTGCCATAGCCCCCTCTGGCGCCTGACGGCGGCATTCACCCCTCGGCGAGTGCTCGTCACTGCGCTGCGCTTCGTTCCGAGCACGACGGGGCGAGGGATATGCGGAGTTCACCTTGAGCCAACTTGTTGGTTGTCATGGATAAACAAACTAGTTGGTTTATTTTGTTGCCCAGCCCCATCTTGGAGAGGACGCGGCCTGTGCGGGCGACTGGCAGGGTCGATCCCTTACCGCGAAGCAAACGGATTTGAATGCTGCGTGAACGCATCGAAAATAGAAATGTAATACATTATTTGGTCGAATCACACTTGGTATCTCGTCCGCAAAGCAGCAAACGACGCCGAAAAGCGCAATTTGTGCTGGTTTTGTTTAAATGAATATCGATTTGCTGTTGACAGCCAGGCTTCATGTGTTATTATTGGTCCCGAGTCGTGCATGTTTTTTTATGCATGTGCCGCAGGCCCAGATTTTCATCCAACAACCATACCCCAGGAGCCGCGATGTCGAAATCACGACACGTAGGGGGTAGTGCGTTGTATGGATGGCCTTTCTGATCTGAAGCTGCTCACGATCGCGGAAGTCGCAGAACTTCTTCGCGTCCACCGAGCGACCGTTTCGCGCCTGCTCAAGTCCGGCGAACTGCCGTACTGCGCAATCGGCGGGCGAAGGCTGGTCCGGGCGCAGGACATACGCGTCTTCATCGACGGCCATACCATGAATGCCCCAGGCAGCGTGGGCTCCCGTACTGGGGGGCAGCCATGATGCGTGCCGGGATTTCGTCCTTTGGCTGCTGCGTCCCGTGTCGGATCCACGCCTTCTTCCCGGAAAGAACTGCTATTTCAGGGGCTCGAAGAACGCTGCCCACATTGCGGGGCGGTGCTGGCGATCTTCGCTGCGTCGAGCTATCATCCAGGCAGGTCCACGTAGGGGACCGATGCTGCATCGTTGACAGCCAAATAGGGGACATCACGGCGAGCGAAAGTCCGAGGGAGACATAGCATGGCTACCGTCACCATCGCGACCCGTTCGTTGCAGAAGGGCAAATCGTACGTCGTCCATTACCTGGATCCCAAGACCGGCCGGAAGGTCTACCACAAGACGTTTAGGCGCAAGGACTTGGCCCAGGAGGAGATCAACCGCCTGCGGGCCATGCTCGATGCGGGCAAGCTGCCCGAGAAAGCGGGCAAGCGCGAAAGCGTCGCCACGACCTTCGGCCAGGCCGCCGAATACTGCCAAGCGGAATGGATCCGCAAGCGCAGGGAAGGCGAACTGACCATGACGACCTACACGGGCTACGAGTACCTGCTGAAGCCCATTCTGGCCGAATGGCGGCATGTTCTGCTGGAGAACCTGAGCATCGAGACCATCCGCGACTACCGGGCAGCCGTGGCCGAAGCAAGAAGCAATGTGCTGGCCAACCGGCGGCTGTTTGTCATCAAGCAGGTCTTTGCCATGGCCAAGGCCAAGGGGCTTATCGAGCACGATGTGGCTGCCGGCATCCGTAACCTGAGCGAAAAAAAGCATGAGCGGACACGGCATCTGACGCCCGAGGAAGTCGGCAGGCTTTTGGCCGTGGCCGAGCAGGGCTATTCCCGACACTACATGCCCCTGGCCATCCTGCTGGCCGTGGAGCACGGCTGCAGCACGCAGGAGATCCTCGGCCTGCAGTGGGCCGACGTCTGGCCCGACGAAGGGCAGGGGCTCATCACCTTCCATCGGGAAAAGAACGGGGTGACCCGCACGCACAAGCTCATGCCCCGGACCAGGGACGCCTTGCTGGCGCGCCGGGAGTATCTGGACCGGTATCGGCGGACGCGCGGCGTCGCGGTCAAGGGGGATCACGTCATCGGAAACATGGACGGGACCCCGTTCGCGAGCATCCGCAAGGCGTGGAACACGATCTGCAAGGCCGCCGGCTTCGTGGATCTGCACTTCCACGACCACCGTCATACGTACTGCACCAATATCCTGCTGGTCGGCGGCACGCTGAAGCAGGCATCGGTCATGATCGGGCACAAGGACCCGCGCATGACCAACCGCTACAGCAACCTGGAAGGCATCCTGGAGAACCCTGTGCAGGACCGCCTGGCCGAGCGGTATGCGGCCGGGCGGAAGGTCGGCTGACGGGCTGGAAGGTCTGGCGGCTGAATGGCTGGAATCAGGCAGGGGCAAGGGGTCGTCGGGAGCGACGGACACATAGCGGACACGAAGGCTAAATCAGCCTTTTGGGCAAGAAAAAAGGGTTCCGGCAAGCTGCCGAAACCCTTTGATTTCTTGTGGTGGAGCTGAAGAGAATTGAACTCTTGGCCTCTTGAATGCCATTCAAGCGCTCTCCCAACTGAGCTACAGCCCCACGCTGCGAGGAAGTCCTTTTGATAAATCTGGCCCTGGAAGTCAAGCGTGAATTTGCCGGAGGTGGAATTTTTTTCGGACGCTGTCCGGAAAGGCTGGAATTACAGGCGCTGCGGGGAACGGTCTTGGGCGGCCCTGGTTCCCTCATGGTTCGCCGGGCCAGGCCGGGCCGGGCCGCGAGGTGCGGTCCGGCCCGGCAGGGGGGGCATGGGGCAGGTGGAGGAGGTACCCGCGCCGGGGCTAGGGGCGCACGAAGACCCGGTTGAGGTGGGCGGCCGCCATCATGTTCGAGGCCTGGGTGGCGGCGTCCAGGATGTCGGACTGGCGCCAGCCCATTTCGATCAAGGCGTCGATGTCCGCGCGGGTGACGGATTCGGGCGCCTCCATGCTCTTGGTCACGAAGGCGAGCAGGGCGGCCTCGGTCTCGTCCAGCGGCGTCTCGGACGGCTTGCAGGACAGGGAGGCGATCTCGGCCTCGCTCATGCCCTGGGCGCGCAGCAGGGCGGCGTTGAAGATGGAGCAGGGCGCGTAGCCGATGCGCTCGGAGACCACGTAGCGGATGGAGGCGAGCAGGGCGGGGGAGAGGCGGTCGTGGCCGCGGAAGTAGCCGATGGTCTGCATCTGGCGCTCCATGAGGCCCGGGCTCGCGCTCATGAGCTGCAGAGGCACGGGGATGTCGATCTGCGCCGGGATGGCGTTGAAGATCTCGGCCACGGTTCCCTGCGCGGTCTCGCGCGTCTGGGTGTCGAGCAGAAACATGGATGACTCCTTGGTTCGGGTTCTGCCGGTAGTAGACCGGTCGTCTTGGGCCTTGTCCGAAAAAATCGCGCCGTACGTCGGCGCGGCAAGCAGCAGCGCGGCGAACGGCGCTTTGTCCGCTCCGTCTAGCCCGCGGGCTCGGCTCTGTCGCTCTTCTGCTGCCCGGCCGCGCCGTTCCCGGGGACCGGCATGCCGAGGAGGCTTCCGCAGACGAGCCTCTCGAAGCGCAGCAGGGGCTCCACGTTCTTCTGGGTCTTCATGCGCAGGATGGCGCCCTCCCAGGCGTCCATGACGAAGGCCGCGGTATCGTCCGGGTCGAGCCCGGCGGGCAGGTCGCCGCGCTCGGCCGCCTCGCGCAGCAGGCCCGCGATGCGTTCGGACATGGCGTCCAGGCTGCCCTGCAGGCTCTTGCGCATCTCGGGCGAGAGGTCCGCGAGCTCCTGGGCCAGGTTGCCGAAGGGACAGCCGCGCTCGCAGCCCCAGTCCGCGAAGCGCCCGCGCACGCCCGCGAAGAAGTTCCGCAGGCGGTCGAGCGGCGGAACGGACGCGTCCGCGAGCAGCCTGCCGCTCGCCGCGGCCGAGGCGGCGCGGTAGTGCTCGATGAGCGCCAGGCCGAAGGCTTCCTTGCTCGGGAAATAGAAGTAGAACGAGCCCTTGGGCACGCCCGCGGCGTCCAGGATCTCCTTGATCCCGGTGTTGTTGAACCCCTGGCGGTGGACCAGCTCGGCCCCGGCGTCCAGGATGGCCTGGCGTGCGTCGCGTTTCATGGGGCGAGAAATAGACCGGTCGTCTAGTGGTGTCAAGAGAGAAAATGGAACGGGCGCGCAACGGGCGCGGAGGGGGCGGAGGCGCGGAGGGGGCGGAGGCGCGGAGGGGGCGGAGGCGCGGAGGGGGCGGAGGCGCGGAGGGGGCGGAGGCGCGGAGGGGGCGGAGGCGCGGAGGGGGCGGAGGCGCGGAGGGGCGGGCAGAGGGCGGGCCGGACGGCGCGGCTGGGGATGGCACGAGCGGGACGACGCGGCACGGGACGGTGCTGACGAGACGCCGCTGACGGGACGCCGCAGACGGGATGCCGCAGACGGGATGCCGCAGACGGGACGCCGCGGTGCGGCACAGGGGGCGGTTTCACGGCGGCGTCACCGGATCGCGACGATGCCGATGGGGGAAGGGGCCCTGATCTCCTGCTGAAAACGAAGGTTCTGATGCAGCGTGCGCGCCCCTTCATCCCGACTTCCCTTGTTCCGCTTCCGGACCGCTCCGCATCCCCCTATCGCGTTGATTCCCGGGCCGATTGCCCGTAGAGTCCGGCCCATGCTCGCGCTCCTCGCACGTCTCGCCGCAAAGCTCGCCTGGGTGGCCGTGGTCTTCTTCGGCATCACCCTGGTCAGCTTCTGGGTCATCCATCTGGCCCCGGGCTCACCCACGGACCTGCAGACCGAGCTGAACCCCCAGGCCTCGGCGGGCGCTCGCGAGCGGCTCGCCAAGCTCTACGGCCTGGACCGGCCGCTGCACGTGCAGTACGCGGACTGGCTCGGCCATCTCGCGCGCCTGGACTTCGGCCGCTCGCTCGGCAGCGACCGCCGCCCGGTCTGGGACAAGATCAAGGAACGGCTGCCGCTGACCTTCGGCATGAACGTGGCCGCGCTCATCCTCACCCTGGCCCTGGCCGTGCCCATAGGCGTGGCCTCGGCGCGGCGGCAGGGCAGCGCCTTCGACAAGGCCATGACCGTCTTCGTCTTCATCGGCTTCGCCATGCCCGGCTACTGGCTGGCGCTGCTGCTCATGTACTGGCTCGGCATCGTCTGGCCCGTGCTGCCCATCTCCGGCATGTCCAGCCTCGGGGCGGAGGACATGGCGTTCTGGCCGCGCATGCTGGACATCGCCCGCCACCTGACCCTTCCCATCTTCATCTACACCTTCGGCTCCCTCGCGGGCCTTTCGCGCTTCATGCGCGCCAGCATGCTCGAGGTCCTGCGCCAGGACTTCATCCTCACGGCGCGCGCCAAGGGGCTGCCCGAGCGCCTGGTCATCTGGCGCCACGCGCTCAGGAACGCGCTCCTGCCGGTCATCACCATCCTCGGCCTGTCCGTGCCCGGGCTCATCGGCGGCAGCGTGATCATCGAGTCCATCTTCGCCCTGCCGGGCCTGGGCCAGCTCTTCTACCAGGCGGTCATGGCGCGCGACTACCCGCTGATCATGGGCAACCTCGTGCTCGGCGCGCTGCTCACCCTGGCGGGCAACCTCCTGGCCGACGCGGGCTACGGCCTGGCCGACCCGCGCGTGCGCAGCTCCGGCCACGCCGGAGGAGGGGCCTGATGGAAGGAGGCGTCGGATGGGCCTCTTGATGCCCACGGCGGGCCGCTCCGGCCTCTCGCCCTATGGCTTCCTCGCGCGCTTCCTGCCGCGAAACGGCCTCTTCCTCACCGGGCTCTCCATCGTGCTCGGCATGTCCGTCCTGGCCCTGCTGGCCCCGCTCATCGCGCCCTACAGCCCCACGGCCATCAACGCCGACGCGCTGCTCCAGGCGCCCTCGCTGCACCACCTGCTGGGCACGGACGCGCTCGGCCGCGACGTCTTCACGCGCATGCTCTACGGCGCGCGCGTCTCGCTGTGGGTCGGCTTCGTGGCCGTGGGCCTGGCCGTGGCCATCGGCCTGGCGCTCGGGCTGGTGGCGGGCTACGCGGGCGGGCTCACGGACGAGGTCATCATGCGCGGCGTGGACGTCATGCTCTGCTTCCCGTCCTTCTTCCTCATCCTCGCGGTCATCGCCTTCCTGCAGCCCTCGCTGCTGAACATCATGGTCGTCATCGGCCTGACCTCGTGGATGGGCGTGGCCCGCCTCGTGCGGGCCGAGACCCTGTCGCTGCGCGGCCGCGACTACGTGCTCGCGGCGCGGGTGGCGGGCGCGGGCCCGTCGCGCATCCTGCTCAGCCACATCCTGCCCAACGCCATCGCGCCGGTACTCGTCTCGGCCACCCTCGGCGTGGCCGGGGCCATCCTCGTGGAGTCCTCGCTCTCCTTCCTGGGGCTCGGCGTGCAGCCGCCGAATCCCAGCTGGGGCAACATCCTCATGGAGGGCAAGGACGTGCTCGAGATCGCGCCCTGGCTCTCGGTCTTCCCGGGCCTCGCCATCCTGGTCACGGTGCTCGGCTACAACCTCCTGGGCGAGTCGCTGCGCGACATCCTGGACCCGCGCCTGAAGCGCTGAGGACGCGGGCTCCATGAAGATCTGCCTGGTCGCGTCGCGCTATCTCGAGGGACCGCTGCGCGAGCTGGGCCACGAGGTGCTGCTGCTCTCCCCGCCGCTGGACGGCGCCCCCTTCTTCGACCTGCCCCGCGCCCTGGCCGAGGCCCGCTTCGCGCCCGAGCTCGTGGTGCACCAGGAGAACCTCTCCCACCGCGTGCTCTGCACCGGCCTCGAGGAGGTCGCCTGCCCGAAGATCTTCTGGTCGCTGGACACGCACCTGAACGCTTGGTGGGTCACGGACTACGGCCGCTGCTTCGACGGCGTGCTGACCACCCAGCCGGACTGGGTGGGGTATCTGCGCGCGGCCGGGCTTTCGCGCGTGGGCGTGCTCTCGTGGTTCGGGGCGCGGCTGCCGTTTTCCCCGCACGACGGGCGCGACGTGCCCGTGGCCTTCGTGGGCCGCCTCTCGCCCGCGCGGCTGCCGCGCACCTGGATGACCGGGATGCTGGCCGCGCGCTTCGCCGCGCGCATCGAGTCGGACATCCCGGTGGCCGAGGTCCTGCCGCTCTACTGCCGCACGCGCGTGGCGCCCAACGAATCGATCCTCGGCGAGATCAACATCCGCCTCTTCGAGACTGCCTCGGCGGGCTGCTGCGTCGTGGGCCAGGACCTGGGCGGGGCGCAGGCCGCGTTCTTCGAGCCCGGCCGCGAGATGCTGCTCTACCGCGACGGCCTCGAGCTCGCCGCCGTCGTGGAGAGGCTGCGCAACGACCCCGCGCAGAGCGAGAGGCTCGGCCGCGCGGCCTGGGCGCGCGTGCAGGCCGAGCACCTGCCCGTGCACCGCGCGCACGGCCTGCTGGATTTCGCCAAGGGGCTTGCCGCGGGCGGCGCGGCCACGGGGGAGGAGGCGCGCCGCGCCTTCTGGTGCGCGGCCGCTCGCCTGGCCCTGGCCGGGCGCCTGCCGCTTCGCCCGGCCGCCTGCGAGGAGCCCTTGGCCCTGCTCGCGGCCGGTCCGGAGCCGGCCGGGCTGCTGCTGCGCCTGCTCCTGGCGCGCGAGGAGCACGAGGGGGTGACGCGCCTCCTGGCCGAGTCCCTGGCCCGGGGAGCCCATGCCGGGAACGTGGAGTTCGACCTGACCGCCTCCACCGCGGCCCTGCGCCTGGGCGAGAAGGGCACCGCGCGCCTCTTCCTGATGCGCCACCTGGAGGCGACGGGAATGCAGGCGGAGCAGGGGGGGCATGACCGCCCTCACGCGCATCACCACGCCCATCACCACGTTCCGCAGCACGTGCCGCACGACCCGCCCGGCCTGCTCAAGGCCTGGGCCAGGCTGCTGCACGGGCAGGGGCGCACCGCCACGCCCGGCATCTCCTTCGACCCGGAGCGCGACGTTCCCGCCTCGGCCTCCGAGTGCCTGGCCTGGGCGCTCTCCCTGGACGAGACGGACATGGAGAGCGCGCGCCTCCTCGACCTCTGGCTCGAGCCCGTGCCCGGCATGGAGGGGCTGCGCCTGGGCTGGCTCTCCATGCTGGCGCTTCACGAGCGAGCCGACTGGCGCCATCCGCTGCGCCTGGGGCTCCTGAACCTGCGCTGCTTCCGCCTGGAGGAGGGGATCGGGGAGCTGGCCCAGGCCCGCGACCTCGCGGCCGCCGCCGGTCGCGCGCGTCTCTTCGCCGCCGCCGTGGCCGCGGCCGACACCACGGGCGCCATCCGGCAGGCGCTCGGACTCCCGGGCTGATCTTCCTCTTCCCGACCGCTCCCGCTGAACCACCCTTATCCTTGTTCTACGTTTCGTATTACGACCTATCATGTCGTATTTTCAGGATTAATGGTAAAAATCTTGCTTTTTGGTCCGCTTCTTCGCTATATGCTGGACCAATCCGCCCTGCCGGGCGACATCCTGTTTCGGAGGACTCCCGACATGACCCGCAAGGACCGCACCGAAGGCATCTTTTCGCGCCGCGAGGTGCTCGACGAATCCGAGCGCAAGCAGTTCTACCTGCTGCAGCTGAAGGACCTGCTCTCCTACGCCTACCGCTACTCGGAGGACGTGAAGAAGCGCTTCGACCGCGCGCAGTTCCAGATCGAGAAGTTCAAGTCCCTCTCGGACCTGAAGCACATCCCGATCCTCAAGAAGAAGGAGCTCATCTTCCTGCAGTCCATGGGCCCCCGCCTGGGCGGGCTCCTGACCAAGGACCTGGGCGAGCTGCGCCGCGTCTTCCTCTCGCCTGGCCCCATCTTCGATCCCGAAGACCGCCACGACGACTACTGGGGATGGACCGAGGGCTTCTACGCCACGGGCTTCCGCACCGGCGACGTGGTCCAGATCACGCTGCCCTACCATCTTTCCCCGGCCGGGCTCATGTTCGAGGAGCCGCTGAAGAACCTGGGCTGCGCCGTGGTGCCCACGGGCCCGGGCCAGACCTCCACGCAGCTCGACATCATGCAGAAGCTGCGCGTGACCGGCTACGTGGGCTCGCCCTCCTATCTCCTGCACCTGGCCCAGAAGGCCGAGGAGTCGGGCATCAACCTGCGCAAGGACATGTTCATGGAGGTCGCCTTCGTCACGGGCGAGAAGTTCTCCGAGAAGATGCGCAACCAGATCGAGAAGAAGTTCGACTGCATCATGCGCCAGGGCTACGGCACAGCGGACGTGGGCTGCATCGGCTACGAGTGCTTCCACAAGACCGGGCTTCACATCGCCAACCGCTGCTACGTGGAGATCTGCCACCCGGACACCGGCATCCCGCTCAAGGACGGCGAGGTCGGCGAGATCGTGGTCACGGCCTTCAACAAGACCTACCCCCTGATCCGCCTGGCCACCGGCGACCTCTCCTACATCGACCGCACCCCCTGCCCCTGCGGCCGCACCACGCCGCGCCTGGGCAACATCGTGGGCCGCGTGGACACCACTGCCCGCATCATGGGCATGTTCGTCTACCCGCACCAGGTGGAGCAGGTCATGGCCTCCTTCGAGGAGGTCAAGCGCTGGCAGATCGAGGTCACCAACCCCGAGGGCATCGACGAGATGACGCTGTTCATCGAGGCCACCGGCTTCAAGCGCGAGGAGGAGCTGCTGCACACCTTCCGCGAGAAGATCAAGCTGCGTCCCAAGCTCAAGGTCCTGGAGCCCGGCACCCTGCCGCCCCAGATCCGTCCCATCGAGGACAAGCGCAAGTGGGACTAGGTCCGCGGCCCGCGCGGGCTGCGGCAGATCGCGCCGCCTGTCCGGCCCCCTCGCGGGGCCGGGCGGGAGGACGCGGACGCGGCGGGGCGAGCCCGGCCGTCTGGGGGACCGCTTGGTCCGGCCAGGCCGCCTGAAGCCCGCCCCCCGATTTCCCAAGGAGATGCCATGCGCATCGCACTGCTTCTGACCCTCTGCCTCCTGGCCCTGTCCGGCTGCGCCGGGCGGCAGGCTCCCCCGGCCGGACCCGCTCCGGCGCCCCTTCCTCCCGCAGGCACGCTGCTCGATTCCTCGGGCAGGCCCATCGACGAGGCCGAGTTCACGGCCCTCGCGGCCAAGGCCGACGTGATCCTGCTCGGCGAGACGCACGACAGCGCCTGTGACCACGAGCAGCAGGCGAGGCTTCTCAGGCTCATGTCCGGCCCGTGGGCCACGACCCAGGCCCCGGCCGTGGGGCTCGAGATGGTCCCCTACACGGGACAGGAGGCGCTCACCCGCTTCAACCGGGGAGAGACGTCGCTGGCCGACCTGCCGCAGGCGCTCGACTGGGAGGAGGTCTGGGGCTACCCCTTCGATCTGTACGAGCCCGTCTTCGCCGCGGCCAGGGAGCTGGACCTTCCGGTCTACGGCCTGAACGCGCCGCATTCCGTGGTGCGCGCCGTGGCCCACAAGGGGCTTTCCGGGCTTTCGCCCGAGGAGCGCGCGCTCCTGCCGCAGAAGATCATCGCGCCCGAGCAGGCGCAGCTGGACGAGCTGCGCGAGGTCTTCTCCATGCACGGCGCCATGCGCGGTGCCGGAGGCACGGACGACGATGCCGCCATGAAGAAGGCCATGGAAGCGCGCTTCAACCGCTTCGCCGAGGCCCAGTCCGTGTGGGACACGACCATGGCCAAGGAGGCCCTGTCCGTGCACGCGGCCACGGGGCGGCCGGTGGCCGTGATCGCGGGCGGCGGCCACGTGGAGAACGGCTGGGGCATCGCTCACCGCCTCCACGTGCTCGCGCCCGAGGTCCGCGTGCTCCTGGTCATGCCCTGGCGCGGCGACGGCGCAATCCCCAGCGGCTACGCGGACGTGCTCTACGTCTGTCCCCTCGTGCACCGCTTCCGCCTGGGCATGACGCTCCGGCAGGAGGGCGGCCGGGTGGTGGTCCAGGAGGTCGCGCCCGATTCGCTCGCCGCGCGTGCCGGGCTCACGGTTGGGGACGTGGTCACGCGGGCTGGGGACGAACCGGTCTCCGGCATGGGCGACCTGCACGCCGCGGGCTTCGCCGCCGTGCGCGACAGGAAGCCCCTGCGCCTCACGGTGGAGCGCGGCGGGAAGAGCGTGCCCGTGAGCATCGACCTGCCGCCCATGGGCCGGCCCTGAGCGGAATGCGGGCGGGGACCCCGAGCAATGCCTGAACTTCCCGAAGTGGAGACCATAGCCCGCGGCCTCGCGCCCGAGCTCATCGGGCAGCGCATCGTCGCGGCCGAGGTGCGCGGCGCCAAGGCCGTGGGCGGCGACGCGGCGCTCTTCACGGCCCGTGTCGTGGGCCGCGCCGTCGAGGGCGTGCACCGGCGCGGCAAGATGCTCCTGCTCGACCTGGACGTGCCGAGGGAAAAGGAGGGCGGCCTCTTCCTGGCCGTGCACCTGAAGATGACCGGCCGCCTCTGGGTGCCGCCCGAGGGGACCGGGCCCGACGTCCATACCCATGTGGTGATGCGGCTTTTAAACGGCCGCGAGCTCCATTTCCGCGACGTGCGCAAGTTCGGCTGGTGCCGCTGCCTGACCGGCGACGAGCTCGCTGCCATGCCCTTTTTCCGCACCCTGGGGCCGGAGCCGCTGGAGATCGGGCCGGAGGAGTTCCTTGCCCGGCTCGAGGGGCGGCGCGGCAGGATCAAGGCGCTTTTGCTGGACCAGAAGGTGGTCGCGGGCATCGGCAACATCTATGCGGACGAGGCCCTGTTCCGGGCCGGGATCAGGCCCGAGGCGCGCGCGGACGCGCTCTCGGCCGCGCGCCTGCGCCGCCTCTTCGCCGAGGTGCAGGAGGTCCTGCGCCAGGGAATCCGGGAGAACGGCGCGAGCATCAGCGACTACCGCGACGCGCGCGGCGATGCCGGGGCGTTCCAGAACAGCTTCCGCGTCTACGGCCGCGGCGGAGAGCCCTGCGTGGCCTGCGGGGGGCGGCTTCGCGCCGTGACCGTCGCGGGCCGCACGAGCACCTATTGCCCCCGCTGCCAAAAAGGGTAGAGGAGGGGCATGCATACCATACACGGCATCCGTTTCCGCCTTCTTTCTCCGCTGTTCCTCTTCCTCGTCCTGCTCATACCCGGCACCCCGGCCCTGGCAGGGGACGCGGCCCCGGCGGCCGCGCCCAAGGCCAAGGCCGCGAACCCGGCCCGTCCGGTTCTCACGAGCGAGCCCTGCGGCGGCGTGGACGCGTATCTTGCCCGGCTCGAGCCCACGGGGCAGGTGGCCAAGCACATCTTCGAGCGCACCTACCGGGAGCGCGCGCGCAAGGTGCGCGACGTGGCCGCGGTCCTGAAGGATCTCGCCGCCACCGGCGCCTCGTGGAAGGCCGTGCAGCAGGATTTCTGCGACGGCAGGCTGGATGCGGTGCGCACGGCCCTGGCGGGCGCCGCGGCGGGCGACAAGAGCGGCGACGTCCTCTTCGCCCTGGGAGGCGTGGCTTATCTCGCGCGCGACTATTCCGCCGCCGCCCATGCCTACGCGCAGGCCCTGGCCCTCGACCAGGAGTCGCCGCGCTTCCTCGAGGCCGTGGCCGAGATGCACTATCTTGTCGACGACTACGGCCTGGCCGCCTCGCTCTTCTCCAAGGCCTGGCGGAGCGAGGAGAAGCTGCACGGGGCGACCGCCTTCGCCGCCGAGCTGGCCGAGTGGGTGGGCGACACCCATCTGGCCGCGGGCGACGACGCCTTCGCCGCGCAGGTCTACACCGAGGCCGCGGCCATGTACGACCAGGTCCTGGGCACGTCCTCGCCCGAGAGCGGCACGGCCCGGGCCAAGATCGGCACCGCGCTCATCGGCGCGGGCAAGCTCGACGACGCGGAGTCCGCCCTGCGCGCCGCCCTGTCCGTGTTCGTCAAGGGCTACGGCCCGGACAACCCCCTGGTGGCCGAGACACTGCGCTCCCTGGGGCTCGTGCGCGACATGCGCAAGGAGTACAAACAGGCCGAGGAGCTCTACGCCTCGGCCCTGGTCTCGGCGGCCAACTGGTACGGCCTGGACTCCCCGGATCTCGCGCCCTACATGGCCTCGATCGGCGCTGTGCGCACCCGGCTGGGCAACTACGACTCGGCCCTGGAGATCCTGCGCGACGCCCGCGCCTCGGCCGTGAAGCTCTACGGCGAGAAAAGCCCCCGGATCGGAGAGATCGACGAGCTGATCAAGCAGGCCAAGGACGCCAAGGCCAACGCGGCCAAGGACGCCAAGGACGCCAAGGGCGACGCGGCCAAACAGTAGTCCGCCGCTCTTCGGCATCGTCTTTTGAAACGCGAGCGGCCGCCGCGCATTCCTGCGCGGCGGCCGCTTTCCGTCTTTTAGTGTTGCCGCCGGGAGGCAGGCGGTCTCGGGAATGTCCGCCACCTCGCGCACCCGGGAGATGGGCAGGGCATGGCCTTCGTCCGCCTGGCCGAAGGTCGGGTGCTGCGCCGCGGCAGCGCTTCTGGGCGCGCCACCGTATGCCCCCCGGCGCGCGGCCGGGTTAGAAGCTCTCGAACTCCTCGTCCCCGCTTTCGGCGCCGAGGTCCAGGCGTATCCCCGAGGAGGCGGGCGAGGCGGCCGCTGCCAGGGCCTTTCGGGACCCGGGAGCAGCCGTCGGCCTGGCCTGGGCCGCGGGCTTGGCGCGAAGCGCCTTGCGGGCATGCGCGCCGTCGTTGTCCAGGCGGAAGAAGCCCATGGTCTGCTGCAGCTGCATGGCCTGGCTCGAGAGCTCCTCGGAGGTGGAGGCCATCTCCTCGGAAGAGGAGGCGTTCTGCTGTATGACCTGGTCGAGCTGCTGGATGGCCTTGTTGATCTGGGCGGCTCCGGCGTCCTGCTCGCTGCAGGCCGCGGCGATCTCCTGCACGAGCTCCGCGGTGCGCTTGATGTCCGGGACCATCTTGGTGATCATCTCGCCCGCGCGCTGGGCAACGGCAACGCTGTGGCCCGAGAGGTCGCTGATCTCGCCCGCGGCCTGGCCGCTGCGTTCGGCCAGCTTGCGCACCTCGGCCGCGACCACGGCGAAGCCCTTGCCGTGCTCGCCCGCCCGCGCCGCCTCGATGGCCGCGTTCAGGGCCAGCAGGTTGGTCTGGCGCGCGATCTCCTCGATGATCAGGATCTTCTCCGCGATCTGCTTCATGGCCCCGGCCGTCTCGGCCACGGCCTTGCCGCCGGACTCGGCGTCACCGGCGGACTGCAGGGCGATGCGCTCGGTCTGCTGGGCGTTCTCCGCGTTCTGGCGGATGTTGGCCGCCATCTGCTCCATGGAGCTCGAGACCTCCTCAACGGCCGAGGCCTGCTCCGTGGCGCCCTGCGAGAGGTTCTCCGCGGAGCCGGAGAGCTCTTCCGAGCCCGCGGCCACGTTCTCCGTGGCCGACTGCACGTTTGCGACCACGCCGCGCAGCCGGACGACCATCTCGTTGAGGCTCTTGGCCAGGGTGCCGATCTCGTCCTTCTGGTCGATCTGCAGGGTGCGGGTGAAGTCGCCCCCGGCCATGGCCTCGGCGAACTGAACGCCCATGAGCACGGGGCCGGTCACGGCCCGGGTGAGGACCAGGGCGATGCCGAGCCCGAGAAGAAGGGCGGCGGCGAGCACGGCGCAGATCTGCACGCGGGCCGTGGACATCTCGCCCTCCATCTTGGCCCTCTGGTCGTCGCGCGCCGTCTGGCAGACCTTCACTGCGTCGCGTGCCGCCTCGACCATGGCCTTTTCCGCCTCGGCCTGCAGCGCCGAACTGTCGGCAAAGCCCGCGAACAGGCTCCTGTACTTCTCCAGCGAGGCCAGCAGGGCCTTGCCGCGGGCGATGTTCTCGGGGGTGCGGAAGTGCTCGGTCAGATCCTGGGCCTTGGCGAGGACGTCGCCGGACTGACGCTCCGTGCTCTGCCTCAGCTCCGCCGTGCCCGAGGCGATGAACTCGCGGGATGCGAGGCGCGTGGCCAGAAAGCCCTTGACGATCCGGTTGGCCGCATCGGCCTTGGCGAGCTTGTCGTTCACCGCCGCGGTGTCCGCCTTGCCCTGGCCCATGATCGCGCTCAGCTCCTTTCTCTGGTCGGCTCGAATCTCCTCGGCCTGGCGCTGGGCCTCGGCGGCCTCGGCGACCATGCCCGCAAGGGCCTCCTCCTTCCCGGCCTCGAGCCGCACCATGCGGGTGAAGGCCTCGTGGTAGGCCGTCACGCTCTTTTCGACCCGATCCATCTGGGCCTTGTTCACCGGATCGGCGAACTTGTCCCTGGCCGTGGCGACCTGCGTGAGCATCCCGGCGACGATGTCGTCCACCCGTTTGGCGTAGGCGGCGTCCCGGCGGATGATGAAGTCCTTTTCCTGGCGCCTGGCCTCGAGCATGTCCTTGACCAGGCGGTTGACGTTCTCCGCCTTGCCGACCCTGTCCGCCACGCCGGAGAGGCTGCTGAGCCCCACGGCGGAAACCGCCGCCGTGAGCAGCAGGACCAGGGAGAAGCCCAGCAGCAGCTTGGTGCGCAGCTTCATGTTCTTGAGCATGACCGTCCTTCCTCGTGCGCGCCTTGGCGCGGTTGAGCCTGCGGATTCGGATCGCCGGACGTGGCAGGCCGGTTGCCCCCGGGACGGCCGTTTGGCTCGGCCGCCGGGGAGGCGAAGTGCGTCCGGTTGCGTTGACCGATTTTCTGTTCAGTATGGCATCGTTTTTTTTCTGGCAACCGACGGAAAATTCAGACCACCAAGCTCAGCTATAAACGTTAATAGGCTGTTACAAAAAGAAAAAATATTTTCTGATGTTTCGATCTCTGCAATTTGATGTCTGATGATTTTTCAGGCGCCGTATATTTTTTTCAGAACAATGGCCTGCAATGACCGATATGTCCCTCGCGGACTGGGCCGTTTTATGAATAGCCGTTCGGGGCTTCGATCCTGCAAAGGCCGCTCCGGCCGGGAGGGGCATCTTGCGGGGGCGATGGGGCTGTGGCAGTATGCCGCCCCGAAGGAGCATTCCGCCCCCCCGATGTCCACCCATTCCCGCACCATCGCGAAAAACGCCGCCGTCGTCGGCCTGGCCACGCTGCTCTCGCGCGGGCTCGGCTTCGTGCGCGACCTCGTCACCGCCTTCGCCCTTGGCGCAGGCTGGATGGCCGACGCCTTCTTCGTGGCCTTCCGGCTGCCGAACCTGCTGCGCTCGCTCTTCGCCGAGGGCTCCCTGACCATGGCCTTCATCCCGGTCTTCACGCGGCTGCGCGAGGAGCACGGCGAGGAGGCGGCCTTCGCCCTGGCGCGCTCGGTGCAGATGTGGCTCTTCGTGGTCGTGGGCGGCATCTGCCTGCTGGCCGTGCTCCTGGCCCGGCCGCTCTCCGGCCTCATCGCCCCGGGCTTCCTCGACTCGCCCGAACAGTTCGACCTGACCGTGCGCCTCGTGCGCATCTGCTTCCCCTACATCCTGCTCGTCTCGGCCATGGCGCTGTGCATGGGCATCCTGAACTCCATGGGCCATTTCCTGACCCCGGCGCTCGGCCCCTGCGCGCTGAACGTGGCCCTCATCTCGGCCGCGCTCATCGGCTACTACTGCGGCGGCAACGTGGCCGTGGCCCTGGCCTGGGGCGTCCTCGCCGCGGGCGTGCTGCAGTGGACCATGCAGCAGCCCGCCATGTACTCTCGGGGCTTTCGCTGGCGCGGGGAGTGGTCCTGGCGCCATCCGGGCGTGGGCCGCGTGGCGCGGCTCATGCTGCCCACGGTCATCGGCGCGGCCGTCTACCAGATCAACATCCTGCTCTCCACGCTGCTCGCCTCCTTCCTGCCCACGGGCAGCGTCTCCTACCTCTATTACGCCGACCGGCTGGTGCAGTTCCCGCTCGGGGTCTTCGGCGTGGCCGTGTCCACCGCCGCGCTGCCGAGCCTGGCGCGCCTGGCCGCGGCCGGGATGAACGAGGATTTCACCGAGGCGCTGGACACCTCTTTGGGCCTCACCACCTTCATCAGTCTGCCCTCGGCCGCCGGACTCATCGCCCTGGGCCACCCGATCATCGAGCTTCTCTTCAGGCGCGGGGCCTTCACCGGCCACGATGTGACCGCCACCGTGGCCGCGCTCGTGGCCTACGGCGCGGGCCTGCCCGCCGTGGCCCTGGTCAGGCCCTACGTCTCGGCCTTCTACGCCCGTGAGAACACGCGCATCCCCATGATCACGGCCTTCGTGAGCATGCTGTGCAACGTCACCCTGGGCTACGGCCTCATGCAGCACTACGCCCACGTGGGGCTGGCCGTGGCCGTGAGCGCGGCGGGCTACCTGAACGTGATCATCCTGGCCCTGCTCATGCGCCGCAAGACAGGCCGCGGCCCGCGCATCGGCCGCACCGTGGTCTGCTCGCTGCTGCTCTCGCTCGGCGTGGCCGGGGCCTGCCTGGGCAGCATCCACCTCGGCCTGGGCAAGTGGGCGCTCGCCCTCATCCCGGTCTGGGCGGTGCTCTACATTGTCTCGGCCTGGGCGCTGAAGCTCCCCGAGGCGCACCTCTTCGTCTCGCTGCTCGGCTCGCGCCTGCGCCGGAGACGGCAGTGAGCGACGACCCGAAACTCTGCCTGGAGCCTCCCGAGTCCCACGCCCGGGCGCGGTTTCCGCGCGGCCTGGCCCAGCCCCGGTCCGGCCATCGCTTCGCCCTGGACGCGCTGCTCCTGGCCGCCTTCGCGCACCGTGCCGCGCCCGCCTCCCCCTCGCGCGTGAAACGCCTCCTGGACCTCGGCGCGGGCACGGGACCCGTGGGGCTCGGCCTTCTGCTGCTGCGGCCCCGGCTCTCCCTGACTGCCCTGGAGCTGGACCCCCGGGCCGCCGCCTGCCTGGCGGAGAATGCCCGTCGCCTGGGCCTCTCCGACCAGGTCGCGACGGTCGAGGGCGATGTGCGGGAAATCCGCCAGATGCGGGAGATGCGGGAGATGCGGGAGATGCGCGAGATGCGCGAGATGCGTGGCCGCCTTGCGCCGGAGTCCTTCGACCTCGCGGTCTGCAACCCGCCCTGGCTGCGCAGGGGCAGGGGGCGCGTCTCGCCCGAGGCGGCGCGCGAGGCGGCCCGGGCCGAAGGCGGGGCCGGGCTCGCGGACTTCGTCGCGGCCCTGTCCTTCGCGCTCAGGGAGCGCGGCGCGGCCTGCCTGGCCGTGGCCGCAAACAGGCTGGCCGACCTCTACGCCGTCCTGCCCGACGCGCGGCTTGGCGCAAAGCGGCTCCTGCTGGTCCACCCCAGGCCCGCCGAGCCCGCCTGGCTGGCCCTGGTGCTGGCGCTGAAGAACGGCCGCCCGGGCCTCGCGGTGGATGCCCCGCTCGTGCTGCACGGCCAAGACGGCAGGGAGTACTCCGAGGCCGCCCGGACCTTCTGCCCCTGGCTCGCGGCCACGACCTGAGCCGAGAGGGAGTTTCGTTCCGAGCGGGGGCGCATTGCTTTTTCCCCCGGCCTCGGCCAAACTCGCCACACCATGCGTGCCCCCCTGCCCGAACCTCCCTTTTCCCGCCTTCCGGAAAGCCTGCGCGAGCCGCTGCTCGTGGGCGCCGCGGGCGCGCCGCGCCTGCTGACCCTGGCCGCGGGCGCCGGGAGCATGCCGGAGCTGGCCGCCGACCTGCGGCTGGCCGCCTTCGAGGCCGCGCCCTGCGACGCGCAGGCAGCCGCCGCGGCCCTGCCGCTCCTTTCGGGCACGCCCCTTGCCGCCTGGGCTGGGCGCTGCGCCGCGGCCAGGCCCCCGGTCAAGGGGCTGGCCTATTTCCAGCGCCTGCTCGAGCGCCGCGAGGGCGGCAAGCTCCTGGATTTCCTGGCCGCGCGCCTGGAAGAGACGCGCAAGGACGACCCCGGCGCCCCCTTCTGGATGGCCCAGGCCTGGCATTTCGGCCGTTTCGCGGCCCGGGCGGACTGGCTCGGCGAGGTCCTGGCGCCGCTCGTGGCGGCCGCGGAAGGCGGGGCCGGGCCGGTCTCCGCGCTGCTGGCCGCGGAACGGGCCCTGGCCGCCGGGGACTTCGCGGCCCTGGCCGGACTCGCCGCGGAGGCCATGACCTCCGGCGGCCGCTCCCTGCCCTGGCAGCGGCCGCGTCTGCTCCTGGCCGAGGCCTGCCTGCGCCTTGCCCGCCGCGAGGAAGGGCTCGGCCATCTCCTGGCCGCGCTGCGTGCCCGGCCCTGGGAGGCGAGGCTCTGGGCCAAGACCCACGACGCGGCAACGGGCTTCGACCAGGCCGTGGCCGCGCTGCCCGGTCCGCTCGCCGTGTGCTGCTACACCTGGAACAAGGCCGACGATCTTTCCGCCACGCTCGACGCGCTCCTGCCCGCTTTGCCTGCGGACGCGCTGCTCGCCGTCCTGGACAACGGCAGCGCGGACGAGACGCCGAACGTCCTGGCCCGGGCCGCCGCCGCGCTCGGCGACAGGCTCGTCTCGGTGCGCCTGCCCGTGAACGTGGGCGCGGCCGCGGCGCGCAACTGGCTGGCGAGCCTTCCCGAGGTCAGGGCACGCGATTTCGTCTGTTATCTGGATGACGACGCGCTGCTGCCGCCCGACGCCTTCGGCCGCCTGGGCGCGGCCGTGGCCGCCTGCCCCGAGGCATCGACCTGGGGCTGCAGGGTGGTGGACGCCGCGGCGCCCCACGTGGTGCAGCACGCCGACCTGCACGTGGCGCCGGACGGCGAGGGGCTCCGCTTCTCCACGGCCCACGGCCAGGAGCCGGACTGGGGCGGCCTGGCCTACCTGCGCCCCTGCGTCTCGGTCACGGGCTGCTGCCACCTGCTGCGCTCCTCCTCCCTGGCCGCGTCCGGCTTCGACATCCGCCTCTCGCCCTCGCAGTTCGACGACCTCGAGCGCGACCTCCGGCAGGCCGCTGCCGGAGGCTTCAGCTGCTACCAGGGGCACCTTAGCGTGCGCCACATGAAGTCCGCGGGCACCGCGGCACGGCTGGGCGGCGCGGCCGAGGCCAACGCCAGGGGCAACCGGGTGAAGCTCGAGGCCCTGCACCCCGCGGAAGAGATCGCGCGCATCCGCGATGCGGACCTACAGCGCCTCGAGGACGACCTTGCCGCCAAGGCCGCGCGGCTGGACGCGATCCTGGCGGAGAACGGAGCCATTGCATGACCTGTGAGAACACCTGCGAAGACGCCGTGCGCGACCTCGCGCCCTGCGGGCTGTCCTGCGCCCGCTGCCTGGCCTTCGTGGGCGGGCCCGTGCAGGAGCACGCCGCCGCGCTGCTGGACGCCCTGACCAATTTCGAGCGCCACGCCGGGCGCTTCGCGGCCTTCGATCCGGTCTTTGCCCACTACGGCGAGTTCCAGGCCCTGGCCGGGTGGTTCGCCAAGGGGCGCTGCCGCGGCTGCCGCTCGGGCGAGTGCCTGCACGGCGGCTGCCGCGTGGGCGCGTGCGCGCGGGAGAGGGGCGTGGACTTCTGCTTCCGGTGCGCGGACTTTCCCTGCGCGGATTCCGGGCTCGAGGAGCCGCTTCGCGCGCGCTGGATCGCCATGAACCGGGCCATGGCCGAGAAGGGGCCCGAAAACTTTCACCGTGAGTCTCTGACCAAGCCACGCTACTGATGCTGAAAAAGCTCATCCTCGAGAATTTCATGGCCCACGGCCGCACCGAGATCGAGCTCGGCGAAGGCCTGACCGTGCTCTCCGGCCCCAACAACGCGGGCAAGTCCGCGGTGGTGGAGGCCCTGCGCTGCCTTGCGACCAACCCCACGCCGCGCCACTACATCCGCCACGGCGCCAAGGAGGCGCGGGTCACGGCCGTGCTCGAGGACGACGTGCGCCTCACCTGGGTGCGCCGCGAGAAGTACGCGCTCTACGAGATAGTGCGCCCGGGGCAGGAGGAGCCCGAGACCTTCGCCAAG
Organism: Desulfovibrio sp. X2; assembly: GCF_000422205.1. Lineage (NCBI taxonomy): Bacteria > Pseudomonadati > Thermodesulfobacteriota > Desulfovibrionia > Desulfovibrionales > Desulfovibrionaceae > Desulfovibrio > Desulfovibrio sp. X2. The sequence goes on along the minus strand of NZ_ATHV01000065.1, from coordinate 70,697 downwards.
CTCGGCAAGTCCGGTGTGCCCGAGGAGGTGGCCGCGCTGCTGCGCCTCGAGCCAGTGGAGGTGGAGGGGCCGGAGCGCTTCATCGACGTGCACATCGGCAACCAGCGCGAGCCCATCTTCCTGCTCAACAAGTCGCCTTCGGTCCTGGCCTCGCTGCTCGCCTCCTCGTCCGAGGCCGCGCATCTGCTGGCCATGCAGCAGGCGCTTGCGGCCCGCGTGCGCGAGTCGAAGACCCGCGAGAAGTCCGTGCTTTCCCGCATGGCCGGGCTCGACGCCGGGCTCGCGGCCTTCACGCCCCTGCCGGAGCTCGCGCTTCGGGTGGAGGAGGCCGAGGCCATGCACCGCGCGCTTTCCGTGCGCCTTTCCGCCGTGCCGGGGCTGGCGCGCCTGTGCGCCTCCCTTCGCGGCCTCGCGGCCAGGCGCGGGGAGGGGCAGGGGAGACAGAAGGCCCTGGCCGGGCTCGAGGCGCCGCCCGCGCCCGCGCAGGTGCGGCCCCTGGCCGCGCTCGTGGCCGCGCGCCTGCGCCTGGACGCGGCGCGCGGCGAGGCCAGGGAGCGAAGCGGCGCCCTGGCGGGGCTGCTCCGTCCGCCCGAGCTTTCGGATACCGCCGGGGTGCGTCGCGCCCTGGCCGAGCTCGCGCGGCTTCGCGGCGCGCGCGGCAAGGCCGCTGTACGTAGCCGGGAGCTGGCGGAACTCGCCGCGCCGCCCGTGCTCGCGGACGCCGCGGGAGCGGCCAGGAGCGGGGCCGAGCTTCGCCGCCTGGCGGCCCGGCGCGCACGACTCGCCGCACGCATGGAAGCCCTTGCCGGGCTCGGCGAGCCGCCCGCGCCCGCCGTGCTCGCGCCCCTGGCCGAGCGGGCGGCGGGTCTTTCGCGGGCGCGCGCGGCAGTGGCCCGGGCCGCGGCCGCCTGCCAGCGCGCCGCCGCCGCCGAGAAGGCCTGCGAGGCGCGCGTGCGCGAGGCGCTCGCAACCGCGGGCGACTGCCCGCTCTGCGGCCACCGCCTGGACGCCGCCACCTTCCTCGGCCGCTTCGGCGAGGTGTCCGGGCCTGCCGGGAAGAACGGAGGAGGGGAGCGATGAACGAGACGACCCTTCCGCTGTTCGACGAGGCCGCGTCTTCCAATGCCTCGATGGGCGAGACCAGAAGGATCGAGGAGATCGAGGCCGAGGGGCTGCTGCTCATCCCGGACCCGCACGTGGCCTCCACCCCGCCCGGGCAAAGGCTGCCCGGCTACACGGAGCAGATCCTCGACAAGCTCGCCTTCTGCATGCAGGAGGCGGCCGGGCGCCGCCTCGTGCCCACGGTCCTGGGCGACCTCTTCCACTGGCCGCGCGATAACTCCAACGCCCTGCTCGTGGCCCTGATCGGGCTGTTCACGCCGCACAGGCCGTTCTGCCTCATCGGCAACCACGACAAGTACCAGGCGCGGCTGACCGACGACTGCTCCGTGGCCGTGCTCGCCGCGGCCGGGGCGGTTCGCCTCATCGATCGTGCCGGACCCGCCTTCCGCATCCGCGGCTCATCGGGCGCGGCGCTCGTCTGCGGCTCGCCCGACGGCACCCCGCTGCCGCGCCTGCACGAGCGCTCGAAGCCCGCGGGCAAGGACGGCGAGGAGGTCGTCTGGCTCTCGCACCACGGCATCAGCTTCCCGGACTTCAAGGACCGGCAGATCGCCCTGCGCGAGATCCCGGGCGTGGACTGGGTGCTGAACGGCCACATCCACCGGCCCCAGCCCATGATCCGCGTGGGCGAGACGCGCTGGTGCAATCCGGGCAACGTGACGCGCCTGACGTTCACCCGGCGCAGCAAGGAGCGCGTCCCGGCCGCCGCCGTCTGGCGCCCGGGCGCGGAGGAGCTGGAGCTTCTGCCTGTGCCGTACCTGCCCTTCGGGCAGGTCTTCCCGGACCAGGAGCTGCCGCCCGAGCCCGCCCCGGGCGAGACGCTAAAGGAGCCCGGCTCCGGATTCCTCAAGGGCATCGAGCGGCTTGCCTGGCGCCGCACGAGCGAGGGCGCGGGCCTCAAGGATTTTCTCCAAGCGAACCTGAACCCGGAGCTGCCCGAGGCGCGGCTCGTCTGGGAACTCTACAAGGAGGTCGTGGACCATGACGCCTGAGAATGCGCGCGACCAGCAGATCGAGCGTGAGCTCGCCGCGCTGAAGAGCGAGTACGAGCGGCTGCGCGAGGACCGCGTGCGCACCGAGCAGAACCTGAAGAACCTCGAGGCGCAGCTCGCGGACCTGGAGGAGCGCGCCCGCGCCGAGTACGGCACCGCCGACCCGGCCGAGCTCGAGGCCCTGCTCGCCGAGCGCCGCGCCGAGAACGAGCGGCTGGTGGCCGAGTACAAGAGCCACGTGGACTCCGTGCGCGCCGCCCTGGCCGCGGTCGAGTCCGCGTCCGGCACCGGTGCGTCCGGCAGCGGAAACGCGGGCGGGACGGGCCGGTGATCCCAAGGGGCGTCCTCGCCTTTTTGGGCATCAGCTTCGGCCTGGCCTGGACCGTGTGGGAGGTCCTGGCCTCCCGGGGCTTCGGGCCGGGCGATCCGCGCGTGGCGCTCTACACCCTGTGCGCCTCCTTCGCCCCGGCCGTGGCCGCGGTGGTGGTGCGCACGGCCGTGACCCGCGAGGGCTTTGCCGACGCCGGGCTCAGGCCGCGCCTCAAGCGCTCCTGGCCGTACTACCTCGCGGCCTGGCTCCTGCCCCTGCCCGCCGCGGCCCTGGTGCTCTGGCTCGGCCAGGTCCTGGGGCTCGCGCAGCCGGACTGGACGCTCGCGCGCGGCGTGGCCGAGCTGGTCTCCCGCGCGCCCGACGCGGGGGCCTACCTCAAGGGCGCGGGCACCGCACGCGTGGTGGGCAGCGCCCTGTTCGCCTCCCTGGCCGGGAGCCTCGTCTTCTTCGGCGAGGAGTTCGGCTGGCGCGGCTGGCTGCAGCAGCGCATCGCCCCGGGCAGGCCGCTTCGCGCCGCCGTGGTCACCGGGCTCGTCTGGTCGCTCTGGCACCTGCCGCTGAACCTGCGCGGCTACAACTTTCCCGGCCATCCCGTCTCCGGCCAGATCGCCTTCACGGCGAGCCTCGTCTGCCTCTCGATCATCTTCGGCTGGCTGCGCGAGTGCTCCGGCTCCATCTGGTGCGCGAGCCTGGCGCACGCGGCCACGAACTCCATCGGCGGTTCCCTTGTCGCCCTGGCCCTGGCCGGAGGGGCGGACGCAGGCGGCGTGGCCGTGGCCTATTTCGGCTGGCTCGGCCTCGTGCCGCTGGGCGGACTGGCGCTGTGGATCGTCATGAGCGGGCGCCTCGCGCCGCTGGCGGAGGCCGCATGAACGGCGACGAGTACGGCGCTCCCGAATTGCCGGATATCCGGGAACTGCCCAGCCCGCGCGAGCTGACGCGCCGCCTGGACCGGCTGGACGCCGAGGCCGCGGCCCGGCACGCGGGGCGGCTCGCGGCCGGGGAGGCGCTTGCCCGCGTGCGCGCCTTCCTCGACCTCGCCCCGGCCACCGAGGCACTGCTCGAGAAGCTGGCCCAGGAGCTCTTCGGCGAGCTGCTTTCCGAGATAGAGCAGACCCTGACCCAGGCCATCAGGGGTATCCTCGGCCAGGAGCGGGTGGTGCGCGCCCGGCGAGAGTCGCGCGCGGGGCGGCTGCACGTGCAGTTCGAGATCGAGCAGGGCGGCTGCGTGGAGGACGTGCTCACGGGCCAGGGCGGCTCGGTGTGCAACATCCTCTCCGTGGGGCTCCGCCTCATCACCCTCGCCCAGCTCGACCCCGCGCGGCACAGGCCCTTCCTGGTCCTGGACGAGCAGGACTGCTGGCTCAAGCCCGAGCTCGTGCCGCAGCTCGTGGCCGTGATCCAGGCCGTGGCGGCAAAGCTCGGGCTGCAGGTGCTGATCATCAGCCACCACAGCCTGGACCGCTTCAGCTTCAAGGCCGATCGCATCTACGGGCTTTCGCCCTCGCGCGAGCACGGGGTGGAGCTGCGCCTGCTGAAAGGCGCGGGTGAGGAGAGCGGCGGGGAGGGCGGCGAGGCCGCGCCGGAATACGACCCCGCCTCCGTGCCCTCCCTGGAGTAGGCCGGGCGCGGGCCACGAAAAAAGGCCCGCGAGCGGGCCTTCTTCAGTTTTTTCCAAGGGCCGTTCAGGCCTCTTGCGATTCGCGCCGTCCCTATCCGCCCCTGTTCTTCCCTGTCCCCAGACGGCGCTTTTTCAGCCGCCTGCTACTTCATGCAGGAAGTGCGGGCATGTTTCACCAGTTCCAGGAACACGCCCTCGATGGACAGCTTGGTGGTGTCCACGATGACGGCGTCCTCGGCGGGGCGGAGCGGCGCCACGGCGCGGTTGCGGTCCTGGGCGTCGCGCACCTTGATCTGCACGAGCAGGGTGTCGAAGTCCACGTCCTCGCCCTGTTCCTTCAGCTGCAGCTGGCGGCGGCGCGCCCGCTCGTCCGGCGTGGCGTCCAGGAAGAACTTGCACGGCGCGTCCGGGAAGACCACGGTGCCCATGTCCCGGCCCTCGGCCACCAGGCGGCAGACGCGGCCGATGTCCTGCTGCGCCTTCTTCAGGAAGTCGCGCACCACGGGCAGGGTGGCCAGGTTGGAGGCCATGAGCCCCACGCGCTCGTTCCTGATCTCGTCGCCGAGCGGCTTGCCGTCCACGGCCATGACCGTGTCCGCGCCCTCGCCCGTGACGCTGAAGCCCATGCCGGAGAGCCGCTCGGCGATGCGCTCGGCGGGCCACTCCCAGGAGCCCTCGCCCAGGCGCAGGGCGATGGCGCGGAACATCGCCCCGCTGTCCAGGTAGGCGAGGTGCAGCTCGGCCGCCAGGCGGCGGGCCAGGGTGGTCTTGCCCACGCCTGCCGGGCCGTCCAGGGTGATGACCAGATGATCGGAGCAGCTCTCAGCCATGCAGCACCTCCCCGAGGGTCTTCAGGAATATGTCGTTCTCGCGGCGCGTGCCCACGCTGACGCGCATCCTGTCCGGCATGCCGTAGCTGGCCAGCGGCCGGACGATGACGCCGCGCGCGAGCAGCCCCTCGAAAGCCTGTCTCGCCTCGGGCGAGCCCTCGGGCAGGCGGAACATGAGGAAGTTGGCCTGCGAGGGCGAGACCTCGCAGCCGAGCGCGGCAAGGCCCTTGGCGAGGTTCGCGCGGCCCTCGCGCACCACGCGCAGCGTCTCCTGGTAGAAGACGCGGTCCGACAGTGCGGCGAGCCCGGCGTACACGGCCAGGATGTTCACGCTGAAGGGGATCTGGCAGGCGCGCATCATCTCGCCGAGCCAGCCCGGCACCACGCCCGCGCCGAGCCTGAGCCCGGCCAGGCCGTAGGCCTTGGAGAAGGTGCGCAGCATGACCACGTTCTCGAGCTCGGCCAGGTGCGGCAGCACGCTGCGCTGCTCCGGCTCGTCGGCGAAGTCCACGTAAGCCTCGTCCACCACCAGGATGGCCCGCTCGGGCAGGCGCGCGGCCAGGTCCAGGATCTCGGCCGAGGTCGCGGTGTAGCCCGTGGGGTTGTCCGGACTGGTGATGAAGACCAGCGCCGTGTTCTCGTCGCAGGTGTCGATGAGCTCGTCGAAGGGGAAGGAGAAGTCCTCGGCCAAGGGCACCTGCCGGAACTCCACCCCGCACATGCGCGAGCACAGCTCGTACATGCTGAAGCAGGGCTTGAAGGCCACCACGTTGTCCTGCCCCGGACGCGCCTTGACCCGCACCAGCAGGTCGATGATCTCGTCCGAGCCGTTGCCGGTGACGACCCGCTCCACGGGCACGCCGAAATGGTCGGCGAGGCGGGCGTTGAGCTCGGGGTTGCCGCAGCGCGGATAGCGGAAGGCCTCGGGCGCGTGGTCGCGCAGGGCCTTTTCCACGATGGGCGAGACGCCCAGCGGATTCTCGTTGCTGGCCAGCTTGATGATGTTCGCCAGGCCGTATTTCTGGCGGATTTCCTCGATGGAGAGACCCGGGACGTAGGCGTCGAATTCGCGTGCCTCGGGCCTGACTTCGTAGAGCGCGTTCATGTCGTCCTCACTCCTTGGCGCAAGCACTCCATTTCAGCCGCAAAAGGCCGACGGGTCAAGCGCTTTGGCGCGGGAGGGGCAGGGTTATTTGTACTTGAATTGGCGGTAGCCCGCCTTGTCGTGGGCTTCCCAGAAGGCGTGCTCGCAGTCGCGCAGGCACCTGTCGTGCTCGCGCTCCCGCTCGAGCCAGCGGCGGTACTGGTCGTCGTCGGTCATGTCCCGGCACGGGCCGGGATCGAGGTTGGCGCAGGAGGCGTAGCAGTCCTTGTCGAAATAGTCGGACCGGCCGCCCTGGCCCTGCGCCTGCGCCGCGCCCGGGGCAAGGGCCAGGGCAAGGGCCAGTGCCAGGGCCAGAGCCAGGGGAAAAAGCAGGGCGAGGGCCGGGAACGGACGGGTCGGGATGCGCACGGCCGGTGCCCGGATTTTCCTAGGCGCGCCCTTTGTTCGGGCTTTTCTTCGCGGTCTTGGCGGTCTTGGCGGTCTTGGCGCTATTGGCCGCGGGGGCCTTGGCCTTGGCGGCCGAGGCCTTCTTGGCATTGGCCTCACGCAGCTCCTCGATCATCTCCTCGACCTCTTCCGCGCCGTGCTCGTAGAAGGCCTCCTCCATGGGGTCGAGCTCGCGCAGGAGGCGCAGGAACTCGCCAACGTGCTCCCGCTCCTCGTCCGCGATGTCCACGAGGACGCGCCTGGCCAGGGCATGGTCGGTGGATTCGGCGAGCTGCGTGTAGAGCTGGATGGCTTCGTATTCCGCGGCGATCATGTAGCGCACCGCGCGCACGAGCTCGGAATGGCTGAGCTTCCTGTCGCCGGCCAGCACGGCGAAGGGGGAGGCGAATTCGGGCATGGCGTTCTCCTTGGGGCGGCCGCCGACGGCCGCCGGATGTGGTTCCCTCTATGGTGGGGAGCAGGAGAAAAGTCAATGTTGCCGAGATATTGTATCCTTAAGAGGTCGGGTTCTCCCGGGCCTTGGCCTCGTCCCACAGGGCGTTTTGCGCGTCCAGGTCCAGCTCGGCGAGGTCGCGGCCACGCTCGCGGGCCAGCTCCTCCATGACCTGGAAGCGGGCCAGGAAGCGGTTGTTGGCCTTGTCCAGGGCCGCGTTGGCCTTCACGCCCAGGCGGCGGCCCCATTCCACCACGGTGAAGAGGTAGTCGCCGAACTCGGCCTCGATGCGCTCGGCGTCGCCTCCGGCGCGCGCCTCCTCCAGCTCCTTCCACTCGGCGTCGAGCTGGCCGCGCGCGTCCTCGTCCGAGGCCCAGGTGAAGCCCGTGCGCGCCGCCTTGGAGTGCATGCGGTAGGCGCGCAAAAGCGGCGGCAGCCCCTTGGGCAGGGAGTCGAAGACCCCGGCCGGGCGGCCCTCGGCGTCCTTGTGCTCGCCGCGCTTGATGCGCTCCCAGTTGCGCAGGAGCTCCTCCTGGCAGGAGATCTTCGTGTCCGCGAAGACGTGGGGGTGGCGGCGGATCATCTTGGCCGCGCTCTCCTCCAGGGCGTCGGCCAGGCTGAAGCGGCCCGCCCGCTCGGAAAGCTCGCTGATGAAGAGCAGCAGGAAGAGCACGTCGCCGACCTCCTCGCGCGTCTCCTCCGCGCTGCCCGCGCGGATGGCCTCGACCAGCTCGAAGGACTCCTCGATGACGTAGTCGCACAGCGTCTCGGGGGTCTGCTTGCGGTCCCAGGGGCAGCCCTCGGGCGCGAGCAGGCTCTTGATGACCTGGATCAGTGAGGAAAGGGCCTCTTCGTTGCGCATGGCGTTCTCCGGAAAGGGTGGTTCCGGCCGGGGCGTACCCGGTCCGGGCGGGAAGTTTCGGGAAAAAAGGGGAGGACCGGCTGCCTCGCGGGCCTCACAGGGGCAGGTCGGGCATGCGGAAGTGCATGCCCTCGAGCTTCTTCTGCTGGTCGCGCAGGCTCCGCTGCATGTCCTCGGGCAGGAAGCGGACCATGTGCACTGCCACCTTGGCGATCTGCGGCGCGAGGCGCGAGCCGGTCAGCCAGGCGGAGTTCGGCAGGAAGGTGGCCATGACCAGGATGATCACCGCGCACAGAAGCCCGCCCTTGAGGAAGCCGAGCAGCCCGCCCAGGGCGTGGTCCGCTAGGGCCAGGACCTGGAGCTTCAGGAGGCTCGAGACGAGGCGAAGCCCTATCCAGACCACGAAGAGCGTGCCCACGAAGACGAGCAGGTAGGAGGCCGTGTGGGCCGCGGCGCCGTCGCCCATGTGGGGCGTGAGCAGGGGGACCAGGGCGTCGCCGTGCAGGTTGGCCGCGTAGAAGGCGAAGCCCAGCCCGACCAGGGCGGCCGCCTCGCGCACCAGTCCGTTCATGAACCCCCGCAGGCAGAACAGGCCGAGGATGATGAGGAAGATTATGTCCAGGGTATTCATGTGGATAGTGGTCCGGCGCAACGGTTTCGCTCTGCCTAACAGAACGGGCCGGAAATTTGAAGGCCCGGGGTTCCCGCCGTCACGGCCGTCCGCCGTCTCCGGGTGAACGGCCGGGGCGGGGGGTGAACGGCCGAAGTGCCCGGGGTCAACGGCGATCTTCCGTCCTGCGCGAGCGTGAAAAGGGGCAGGGGGAGGCCCGTTTGCCGTTCACCGAAAAAAAAATGCGCCTGCCTCCGGCCGCCCCTAGACAGGGGGCGTGCGGTCCTGCCCGGCTCCGTCCGTTCGGATGCCGGGGCGCGGGGAAGGCGGGAATGCCCGGCCGGGCCGCGGACGCAAACCCCGAAAGCCCGAGGAGGCGGTCATGAAGGGAAACGTGCAGGAATACTGGAGGAGGAATCTCCGGCTGATGGTCGTCTTGCTCGCAGTATGGGCGCTGGTCTCCTACGTCTGCGGCATTCTGCTGCTGAACGTGCTGAACACCATACACATCGGCGGCTTCCCCCTGGGCTTCTGGTTCGCCCAGCAGGGGTCCATCCTCTGCTTCGTGGCGCTCATCTTCATCTATGTGGCCCGGATGCGGAAACTCGACAAAGAGCATGACGTGGAGGAGTAGGGCATGAGCATCCTGACCTGGACCTACATCATAGTGGGCGTGACCTTCGCCCTGTACATGTTCATCGCCTGGGCATCGCGGGTGAAGGACACCAAGGGCTTCTACGTGGCGGGCGGCGGCGTGCCGCCCCTGGCCAACGGCATGGCCACCGGCGCGGACTGGATGAGCGCGGCCTCGTTCATCTCCATGGCCGGCATCATCTCCTTCAACGGCTACCAGGGCAGCGTGTACCTCATGGGCTGGACCGGCGGCTACGTGCTCCTGGCCCTCCTGCTCGCGCCCTACCTGCGCAAGTTCGGCAAGTTCACGGTGCCGGACTTCGTGGGCGACCGCTACTACTCGCGCACCGCGCGCATCGTGGCCCTGCTGTGCGCCATCTTCGTCTCGCTCACATACGTGGCCGGGCAGATGCGCGGCGTGGGCATCGTCTTTTCGCGCTTCCTGGAAGTGGACGTGAACACCGGCGTGATCATCGGCATGTGCATCGTCTTCTTCTACGCCGGGCTGGGCGGCATGAAGGGCATCACCTGGACCCAGGTGGCGCAGTACGTGGTCCTCATCCTGGCCTTCATCATCCCGGCCGTGGCCATCTCCATGAAGATCACGGGCAATCCCCTGCCGCAGCTCGGCTTCGGCGGCAAGATCGCCTCCGGCCCGCACGCCGGGCGCTTCCTTTTGGAGACGCTGGACGCCATCAACAAGGATCTCGGCTTCGCGCGCTACACGTCCGGCTTCGGCGCGGGGCAGAAATCCATGCTCGACGTGCTGGCCATCACCTGTGCGCTGATGGTGGGCACGGCCGGACTGCCGCACGTCATCGTGCGCTTCTACACCGTGCCCACGGTGCGCGCGGCGCGTCTCAGCGCGGGCTACGCCCTGCTCTTCATCGCGCTGCTGTACACCACGGCCCCGGCCGTGGCCGTGTTCGCGCGCTACAACATGATCGACACGCTGAACGGCAAGCCCTACGCCGATGCGCCGCAGTGGTTCAAGGACTGGGAGAAGACCGGCCTCGTGGCCTGGATGGACAAGAACCACGACGGGCTCATCGAGTACCGGGCGGGCGCGCCCTTCGCGGGCAAGCCGGAGTTCACGGGCGAGACCGGGCCGCTCGGCCAGAAGCTCCTGGCCAACGCGCCCACGGATTCGGGGAACGAGCTCTACGTGGACAACGACATCATGGTGCTGGCCAACCCCCAGATCGCCAACCTGCCCGCCTGGGTGGTGGCGCTGGTGGCGGCGGGCGGCCTGGCCGCGGCCCTGTCCACGGCCTCGGGCCTCCTGCTGGTCATCGCCAGCTCCATCTCGCACGACTTCTACTACCGCATCGTCAACCGCAAGGCCACGGAACGGCAGCGGCTCATGCTCGGCCGCGTGATGATAGCCCTGGCTGTGCTCGTGGCGGGCTACTTCGGCATCAACCCGCCGGGCTTCGTGGCCCAGGTGGTGGCCCTGGCCTTCGGCCTGGCGGCGTCGAGCTTCTTCCCCATCCTGGTGCTCGGCATCTTCTCCAAGCGGGTCAACAGGCAGGGCGCCATCGCGGGCATGGTCGCCGGAATCGGCTTCACCATGGTATACATCATCCAGACCAAGTTCCTGGGCATGAAGCCGTGGTTCATGGGCATAAGCCCGGAGGGCATCGGCGCCGTGGGCATGGTCGTCAACTTCGCCGTGACCTTCCTCGTCTCGGCCGTGACGCCGCCCCCGCCGCAGGAGATCCAGGAGCTCGTCGAGTCCGTGCGCATCCCGAGGGGCGCGGGCACGGCGGTGGACCACTAGCACGGGAGGGTGCCCGCTCCGCCGTCTTCCGGAAGGGGGACGGCGGGCGCGGGAACCCGGTCCGCAAGGAGCGTGCAGCGTGAGCGACGACAGCAACGTGGCGGCCGAATTCCTGGGCAGGACCCTGCCCTTTTCCGAGCTTCCCGCGGACGTGCTCGCCCGCACGGCCGCGCAGTGCGCGGTGGACTTCTTTCCCTCCGGCTCCGTGCTGCTCAGCCGGGGCCAGAAGGCGCCGGACGACGTCTACGTCATCCAGAGCGGGGCGGTGAAGATCTTCCTCGCCGACGACGCGGGCGTGGAGACCCTGGCGGACTTCAGGGGGGAGGGCGGCGTGGTGGGCGTGCTCTCGGCCGTGCGCGGCGGCCCGGCCCATCTCTCGGCCGCCGCGGTGGAGGACACCTTCGTCTTCCGCCTGCCCGCCCAGGTCTTCCGCGACCTCCTGGCCACGCAGCCCGCCATGGCCAGGTACTTCCTCAAGAACTTCTCCGAGTCCTACGTGGCCAAGGCCTTTGCGGAGCTCAGGCGCCGCCGCCTGCCGCCGCGCGCGGAGTCGAGCCTGCCGCTCTTCGCCGTGCGCGTGGGCGACGCCGTGCGCCGCGCGCCGGTCACCCTGCCCGCCTCGGCGGACATCCGCCGCGCGGCCGAGGTCATGGCCGAGGAGGGCGTGGGCTCCATCCTGGCCGTGGACGCGCAGGGCGGGGTGGCGGGCATCGTCACGGACAAGGACCTGCGCTACAAGGTCGTGGCCCAGGGGCTCAACTACAACTGGCCCGTGTCCGAGGTCATGTCCGCGCCCGTGCGCACCGTGCCCGCGGAGCAGGACTGCTTCGAGGCCCTGCTCTCCATGATGAAGCACCAGATCCACCATCTGGCCGTGGAGCAGGGCGGCCGCGTGACGGGCGTCATCACCTCGCACGACCTGATGGTCCTGCAGGGCCGCTCGCCCTTCGGGCTGTTCAGCGAGATAGAGCGCGAGCGCGGCTTCGACGGCCTCTACCAGCTCGCGGCCAAGGTGCCCCTGGTCATCCGGCCGCTCGTGGAGGAGGGGGCCAGGGCGGGCAGCGTGGGGCGCATGATCGCGCTCCTGAACGAGGCCCTGCTCGACCGCATCCTGAGCCTGCTGCAGGAGGAGCTGGGGCCGCCGCCCGCGCCTTTCTCCTGGCTCCTGCTCGGCAGCGAGGGCCGCCGCGAGCAGACCTTCCGCACGGACCAGGACAACGCCCTGGTCTACAAGCCGCCCGAGGGGGCAGCGGGAGGGGCGGAGGCGGCGGCCCTGGCGCGCGACTACTTCCTGAACTTCGGGCGCGCGGCCATAACGCACCTCAAGCGCTGCGGCTTCCCGCCGTGCCCCTTCGGGATCATGGCCTCGGAGCCGCGCTGCAACAGGAGCGCGACGGACTGGGACGCCTTCTTCAGGCGCATCATCGCGGCGCCCGAGCCCGAGCAGGTCATGGAGGCGACCATCTTCTTCGACATGCGCGCGGGCTTCGGCTTCCTCGAGCTGGGCGAGTCCGTGAAGGAGGCGGCCTGCCGCGCCGCGGCGGCCAACGAGGTCTTCCTGGGCTTCATGGCGCGCGACTGCCTGCGCGCCCGGCCGCCGCTCTCCTTCTTCCGCGGCTTCCTGGTGGAGAAGAACGGCGAGCACAAGAACACCCTGGACATCAAGGAGCGCGGCATCCTGCCCTTCGTGGACTTCGCGCGGCTCATGGCCCTGAAGCTCGGGGCCGTGGAGAGCAACACCCTCTCGCGCCTGGCGCTGGCGCGCGACGCGGGGCTCGTTTCCACCGGCCTGCACGCCGACCTCTCCCAGGCCTTCGAGTTCCTCTCCCAGGTGCGGCTGGTGCACCAGCTGCGGCTCATGGAGCAGGGCAGGCAGCCGGACAACCACGTGGACCCCGCCTCGCTCAGCGAGCTCGAGCGCCGCACGCTCAAGGAGGCCTTCGGCCTCGTGGGCGCCATGCAGTCGCTGGTGCGCGAGGAGTTCCATCTGCCCGGCTGATGCGGGCGGACAGAGGGCGGATGAGGAGGACGTCATGACGGCGATGGCACCTGACCACGGAAGCGGCGGAGCCGGGAGCGGCTGGGCGCGGCGCATGGCCGGGCTGTGCGGGGCGCTGGGCATTCCCCTGCCCGGGGCCGCGCGCGAGCACCCGCTCCTGCGCGCCAACCGCGACGCCTTTGCCCGGGTGGACCACGACATTCCCCTGTCCGAGTGCTCCTTCACCGTGCTGGACACGGAGCTGACCGGGCTCGATCCGCGCGGCGACGAGATCGTCTCCCTGGGCGCCGTGCGCCTCGCGGGCCTTTCCATCCGCACGCAGGAGACCTTCTATTGCGTGGTCCGTCCGCGCAGGGAGCTGCCCAAGGCCTCGACCCTCATCCATCGCCTGACCCCGTCCCAGGTGCGCGAGGCCGCCCCCCTGCCCGAGGTCCTGCCCGGGTTCGTGGAGTTCCTGGGCACCTCGCTCATCATCGGCCACAACGTGGGGCTGGACATGGGCTTCCTGAACAGGGCCTGCCTCTCGCTCATGGGCGGCAGGCTGCGCAATCCCTGCCTGGACACCATGCACATGGCCCGCATCCTGCGCGCGCAGAACTGGGAGAACCTCTACGACCGCTACGACCTGCGCGTCTCCTACTCCCTGGCCGACCTGGCCGCGGAACACGGCCTGCCGCGCTTTCCCGCCCACAACGCCCTGACCGACGCCCTGCAGACCGCCTACCTCTTCGTCTTCCTGGTGCGCAAGCTCTCGGGCGGCGGCATCACCACCCTGCGCCAGCTGTTCGAGGCCGGGCGCGCCTGGCGCTGGTATTTTTGACACGCTTTCCGATCTCGTGTAGTTGATTTGAACATCTGTTCATTTCTTGTGCCGTTCGTGTCTTCCTGGGGGGGAGGATGAAGAGTGATCTGCGATCCGCACAGGCTGCCGGATCACACACCACTGGACAGGATTCGGTTGCCGCGGGAATGCCTTCCGCCGTCGCGGATGCCGCTGAAACAGCGGAGCCAGATCCCCGGAAAGGGGACGTGGAAATCTCCGCAATTCTCGATGAAAATTTTGTATTCCAGGATGTTGACAGCATGTTCTGCTCGGCCATCGAACTTGGTTGCGAGCAGGTCGTGGGCCGGAGACTGTTCGATGTCCCAGGGCTCGAGGACTTCTCCGAGCTCTTTGCCGATCCCCTCGGCAGATGCCTTCGAGGCGAGGATATAGTCGTTGAATCACGGTTCAGTTCCTACGACGGCGAGCGTGTCCGCCGCGCGCCGACCTGCCTCCCCCATGCCCCTGCGGCCCGGGGCTCTTGCCCGCGTGCTGCGCGACCTGTGCGGCGCCGAGCGGCGCGGCCTCGCCCGGGGGCGCCGGAGATGACCTCCGTGCGTTGTGGACAAGCGCCGCGGGGATCGGTAATGGCCGACGGGAGGGATTTTCCGGCAGGCGGAGGGCCTGCCCGATCCCCCGCGTCCCCCGGACATTTCCGCAGACACTTCCAGGGACACTCTCATGGATGAAGGGATGGCAGAGCGCAGCGACACGCCGGACGAGTCCGCTTCCGCAGGCGGGCTCCGGGCCAAGGGGCTTCGGGAGATCATGGAGAAGGGACCGGCCGTGGCCTTTCTCTGGGAGGACCGGCCCGACCTGCCCGTGCGCCTGGTGAGCGGCAACGTCTCGCGCTTCGGCTACTGCCGCGCGGATTTCGGTCCCGACGGCCTGCGCTTCATGGACATCGTCGCGCCCCCGGACAAGACGAGGCTCGAACAGGCCCTGGGCCACGCGCGCGGCGGCCAGGAGCAGACGCTGCGCCTGTGCCTCCTGGCCGGCAACGGAGAGGTGCGCCACGCGCATCTGCAGATCTGGCCCCCTTTCGACGGCTCCACCGTCCAGGACCCGGAAAGCGGCGAGAGCGTCGGCCTGCTGCAGGGCGTGATCCTCGACGTGACCGCCGAGGCCCGGGCCGAGGCCGCCCTCGCGGAGGGCGAGGCGCGCTACCGAAGCCTCTTCGAGCACAGCCCCATCTCGCTGTGGGAGGAGGACCTCTCGGCGGTCAAGGAATTCTTCGACGAGCTGCGCGGCCGGGGCGTGCGCGATTTCGCGGCGCATTTCACGGCCCATCCGGAGGACCTGCGCCACTGCGCGCGGCTGTGCGTGGTCCTGGACACCAACCAGGCCTCGCTCGCCATCTTCGAGGCAGAAAGCCGCGAGGAGCTGCGCGGCAGGCTGCACCGCCTCCTGGACGAGCCCTCCATGGCGGGCTTCGCCGCGCGCATGACCGCCCTGGCCTCGGGCGCGACGGTGTTCTCGGGCGAGGCCAGGCACCGCAGCCGCAGGGGGCGAGTCTTCGAGACCCAGGTGCAGGTCTGTGTGCCCCAGGGCTACGAGCAGAGCCTCGCGCGGGTCATCGTCTCGATCATGGACATCTCCGAGCGCCGCGCCGCGGAACGTGCCAGCACGCGCAGCTCGGAGTTCGTGCGCCAGGTCCTGGAGACCATCTCCCTGCCGGTCTTCGTCAAGGACGCAGAATCCCGCTTCGTCCTCGTCAACGAGGCCTTCTGCACGCTCTTCGCCATGCCGCGGGAGCGCATCATCGGCAGCAGCGACTTCGACATCGTGCCCGCCGAGCTCGCCGACCGTTTCCGCAAGAAGGACATGCAGGTCCTGTCCACGCGGCTGCCGCTCGGCTACGACGCCGAGGTCGAGGACGGTGAGGGCCGCACGCGCCATCTCTTCATCAGGAAGGGGGCGGCCGACCTGCCCCTGTCCGGCGAGAGCGTGGTCGTGGGCATCATCCAGGACCTCACCGAGCGCATGCGCATGGAGCGGGAGCTGACCCAGGCGCGCGACGAAGCCCAGGCCGCGGACCGCGCCAAGACCGAGTTCCTGGCCAACATGAGCCATGAGCTGCGCACGCCCATGAACGCCATCATCGGCATGAGCGATCTGGTCCTGAACGGCGAGCTCGGCGCGGAGCAACGGGATTTCGTCTCCACGATCGGCGAGTCGGCGCGCACGCTCCTGCGCATCGTCAACGACATCCTCGACTATTCCAGGATCGAGGCCAGGGGGCTCGAGCTCGAATCCGTGGACTTCTCCCTGCGCGGCCTGGTGCAGGGCGTGATCAAGGGGCTCGTCGTGGAGGCCGAGCGCAAGGGGCTCGCCCTCGGCGCGACGGTCGCGGACGACGTGCCGGACTCCCTGCGCGGCGACCCGGGCAGGCTGCGCCAGGTGCTGGTGAACCTCGTGGGCAACGCCATCAAGTTCACGGAACGGGGCGAGGTGCGCGTGCGCGCGAAGCGCGCGGGCCTGGTCGCCCCGGGGGTGCTCCTGCGCTTCGAGGTCCGGGACACGGGCATCGGCATCCCCGGGGAGCGCAGCGAGGCCATCTTCGAGAGATTCACCCAGGCCGACGGCTCCATCACCCGGCGCTACGGCGGCACCGGCCTCGGCCTGGCCATCTGCCGCAGGCTGGTGGGCCTGATGGGAGGCGAGATCTCCGTGGCCAGCGACCCAGGGCAGGGCAGCACCTTCACCTTCACCGCCCGCTTCGCCCCGGGCGGACCGCTCGTCGAGCGCCCGGCATACCCGGGCGACGTGGAGCGGATCGAGCCGCTGAACGTGCTCGTGGTCGAGGACAATCCGGTCAACCAGAAGCTGGCCGGGGCCTTCCTCGGGCGCAGCGGGCACCGGTACATGATCGTGGGCGACGGCGCCGCGGCCCTGGACCTGCTCGGCCGCCACTGCTTCGACGTGGTGCTCATGGACGCGCGCATGCCGGTCATGGACGGCCTCACTGCCACGCGGGTGATACGCGGCGGGGGGCGCGAGCACGTCAATCCTGGCGTGGCGATCATCGGCATGACCGGCCGCGTCTCCCAGATGGACCGCGAGGAGATGCTGGCCGCGGGCATGGACGACGTGGTGCCCAAGCCCGTCGATTTCCTGCTCCTGCAGACTGCCATGATGCGCGTCATGCACCGCCGCATGCGCTGCGCCGCGCAGCTGCCCGGGACCGATGCGTCCAAGGAAGCCGCGCCCGGGAATGCGTTCCCGAGCGGCGCGGCTTCGGAAGGACGGGCCTTTTCCATGAACGCCGCGGGCGCGGCGGAGCGTCCGCCCTCCGGCTACGAGCGGGCAGAGGCCCTGGAACGTCTCGGCGGAGACGAGGGCTTCCTGCTCGAGCTGATCGAGGTCTTCAAGGAGGACGCGCCGCAAAAGCTCGCGGAGCTCGAGCAGGCGGCCGAAGCCATGGACAGGCCGATGCTGCGCGAGGCTGCGCATTCGCTGAAGGGCGGGGCGGCGGCCGTGGGCGCCGCGAACGTGCGCGACGCGGCCAAGCTGGTCGAGGACACCTCGGCTGAGGCCGCGCCCGAGGAGCTGCGCGCGGGCATCGCCCGCCTGCGCGCCGAGTTCGAGCGGATCGTGGACCTCCTGGACTGACCCCCGGCCTTTCCGGCTTCCCCTGAAACCATCTGCGGCCACCTGCCGTCATCTGCGGCAGGAATCCCGAACGCCCGAGAACGACGACCCGCGGACGCGCCTGCGCATCGGCGCGTGTGCGCCTCTCGCGCCCTCGCTCGTCTGCGTCGTGGTCAGGGAGAAGGTGAAGGGAACCCGGCGGGGCGCCGGGCCGACCCGGCCGCGCTTCATGGGGCGGCCGGGCGCGTGGCCGGACGGCTAGAGAATCTGGCTCAGGAAGAGCTTGGTGCGGTCGTTCTCGGGATTCTTGAAGAAGTGCTCGGGCGTGCCGACTTCCAGGATCTGCCCCTGGTCCATGAACAGCACCCTGTCCGCCACCTCGCGGGCGAAGCCCATCTCGTGCGTGACCACGACCATGGTCATGCCCTCGCGCGCGAGGCTCTTCATGACGTCCAGCACCTCGCCGACCATCTCCGGGTCCAGGGCCGAGGTCGGCTCGTCGAAGAGCATGACCTTGGGGTCCATGGCCAGGGCGCGGGCGATGGCCACGCGCTGCTGCTGGCCGCCGGAGAGGTTGTCGGGGTAGGCCGAGGCCTTGTTGGCCAGGCCCACGCGGGTGAGGAGCGCCATGGCCTTCTCCTCTGCCTGGCGGCGGTTCCGCTGCCGGACCACGGTCTGGCCGATGGTCACGTTCTCGAGCACGGTCTTGTGCGGGAAGAGGTTGAAGGACTGGAAGACCATGCCCATCTCGGCCCGCGCCTTGTTGATGTTGGTCTTCTTGTCCAGGATGTCCACGCCGTCCACGAAGATGTGGCCGCCGTCGGCGTGCTCGAGCCGGTTCAGGCAGCGCAGGAAGGTGGACTTGCCGGAGCCCGAGGGCCCGATGATGACCACCACCTCGCCGCGGGCGATCTCGGCCGAGACGTTGTTCAGCGCCACCAGGCGCTGGGGCACGTAGAAGATTTTGCTGACGTTTTGTGCCTTGATCATGCTTGTATGAACTTCCGTTCCAGATAGTTGGTGGCGAGCGAGAGCCCGAACGTCAGCATGAGGTAGAGCAGGGCGCAGACGAAGAAGATCTCGAAGGGCTGCAGGCTCACGGTGACGACCTCGCGCGAGGCCTTGGTCAGCTCGCGGATGGAGATGATGCCGAGCAGCGAGGAGTCCTTGACCAGGCTGATGAACTGTCCGGCCAGGGGGGGCAGGATACGCCTGAAGGCCTGGGGCAGGATGATGTGCCGCATGGCCTGGTAGGAGTTCATGCCGAGGCTTCTCGCGGCCTCGCGCTGTCCCCGGTGGATGGACTGGATGCCCGCGCGCACGATCTCCGCCACGTAGGCGCCGCTGAACACGGCCATGGAGGCGATGCCGAACCACAGCGTGGGGATCTCGGGGATGCCCGCCTTGCCCAGCAGGTTGTTGATCAGCGTACCGAGCACGAAATACCAGATGTAGATCTGCACGAGCAGCGGCGAGCCGCGTATGAGCTCGATGTAGGTGATGGACCACCAGCGCAGGAACGGGTTCTCCGAGAGGCGCGCGAGGCCCGTGAACATGCCGAGCAGGATGCCGATGACGATGGAGATGGCGCTGATGTAGAGCGTCATCCACGTGGCCATGATCATGATGCCCGGCACGGTCTTCTGCACGCGCGAGAGCACGTCGCCCACGAACACGACATCACCCTTGGAGACGCGCAGGCCCTTGGTCGGGACGGTGTACTTCTCCTGCTCGTTGCTGCTGTCGCTCTTGACCACGACGACGCTCTTGGCGCCCTCGGAGATGATGGACGCGACCTCGCCCTGGATGTCCGTCTTGACGTCGATGTCCTGGTGGGCGATGAAATACTGGGGAAGCCTGTACCAGCGCCAGACGTAGTCGATCTTCTGGGTGGAATAGTAGAGCGCCCCGCAGACGAGGAGCAGGCTGACGACGAAGGCCGTCTTCCAGAAAACGAGGTAGGCGCGGCTGTGCCGAGATGGCTGACTCATGCGTTTCGTCCGAAGCTTCGCGTGTGCGGCAAAAAAGGAGGGGCCGCTTGCGGCCCCTCCGGTTCAGGCGGGTTCGCCTACTGCACTTCCTTGGCCCAATCGGTGTTCTTGAGCCACTTGTCGTAGATGGCGTCGTAGCGGCCGTCGTTCTTGATCTGGCGCAGGAAGTTGTCGAGCCAGTTCATGAAGTCGGGGTCGCCCTTGTTGATGGCCCAGGCGAGGGGCTCGTAGGTGAAGGGCTTGTCGAGGAAGACGACCTTGCCCTTGCCCTGCTGGGAGTACTGGAAGGCGCAGTTGGGCATGTCGTAGACGTAGGCGTCGGCCTTGCCGTTCACGACCTCGAGGAAGGCCTCGGTCTCGGTCTCGAAGGACTTGTAGGTGGCCTTGGGGATCATGCGTTTGACGGCCTGCTCGCCCGTGGTGCCGAGCTTGGAGGTGACCACGTACTTGGGATCGTTCAGGTCCTTGTAGGACTTGACCTTGCCCTCGAGCTTCTTGGAGAGGAGGATCGTCTGGCCGACCACGATGTAGGGATCGGCGAAGTTGATCTTCAGGTTGCGTTCCTGGGTGATGGTCATGCCGGACATGATGATGTCGAACTTGTCCGTGGTCAGGGCGGGGATGATGCCGTCCCAGGCGGTGTTGACCGGCACGAACTTGACGCCCATGGCCTTGGCCATTTCCTTGGCGATGTCGATGTCGAAGCCGACGAAGTTGCCGTTCTTGTCGGTCATCTCGAAGGGCACGTAGCCCGCCTCGAAGCCGACGCGCAACTCGCCGCGCTGGAGGATCTTCTCGAGCCTGGAGCTCTTGGCCAGGTTGATGTCCTGAGCCATGGCCTGGGCCGCGACGAAGAGGCAGATGAGTACCAGACCGAGGACCTTGACCGCTTTGCGCATGGTGCTCTCCTTTGCGTTGGGTTGTGTTATCTGCCGCGACAACGAGCTAGTAGGACTTGCCCTCGGTGAGCAGTTCCTTGACCAGCATCTGCTTGCCGCATCTCGGACATTTGGGGATTTCTTCCTTGGGAATGAGCACGATCTCGGTGTGCTTGCACACCGGGCAGATCACCTCGACCATCGCTTGGCGTTCTTTCCTTTCATCGCCCATGGGGCCTCCGGCCTGGATGTTGAGAACGAGTAGCAATAGCCCCAAGAACGGGCTCCTGACAAGGGGGTTTTTCCACGAATGATGTTTGCCGAGACATATGCCGGAGGCTGGGAGGCAGCGTCCAGAGCCACATTATCCGTTCTGAACAAAATTGTTTAAAATGAATCAATGGCGCGCATATTGCGATTTTTCGACGTTTCGGTGCACGCGAAGGCTCCAGGCGTGCACCACGGCGGCCGGATCTGAATCCCGCCGACACGGCGGCCGGTCTCCTCGGAAAGCGTCTGCCCCAAACGGTCCTTCGTGTCGCTTCGGAGGAATCCGGCAAGGCGTCCGGGGGAAACCCCGGCCTGTCCCTGGAAGTCCGCCGAATATCGTTCTGAGGCAGGCCGTGCAGGCCGAGGGCTGGAAAGGGCGAACCAAATGGGGTAGGGCTGGTCGACTTTGATCAAGGAGGACGGCATGGGCTTTTTGTCCGCAAGCCTCAGCTTTACCCGCTACCTGCCCGTGGGCGACGTGCCCGAGAGCCTTTGGCGCGAGATCCCCGAGCGGTTGCGCAAGAACGCATTCCAGGACATCGACCACACGGCCGACGAACGCTCCTTCGGCTGGTCCTGCTTCGACGACTGGCTGGACACCGAGTGGAAGGCCGCGCCGCCCGAAAAGGGCAACTACCTCGTCTGGCTCCTGCGCCTGGAGACCCGGCGCGTGCCCCCGGCCGTGTTCAAGAAGCACGTGGAGATCGCCATCCGCGAATACAAGGCCTCCATCAAGGACGACGAGAAGCGCTTCGTCTCCAAGGCCCGCAAGAAGGAGATCAAGGAGCAGGTGGCCCTGCGCCTGCGCGCCCGCATGCTGCCCATCCCCGCGGTCTTCGACGTGGTCTGGGACATGCAGAGCCGCACGGTCTACCTGGGCTCCACCAACACCAAGGTGCGCCAGCTCTTCGAGGACTGCTTCCAGCAGAGCTTCGAGCTGCAGCTCGAGCCCCAGACCCCCTTCTACCTGGCCGGCCGCATGCTCGGGGAAGAGGCCGTAAGCCGCCTCGAGAACCTCGAGCCCAGCGACTTCGCGGGCTAGGGACGCGCTTTTCGCGTTCCGAACCCCTCTCCCGAGGAGAAAAAGATGACCGAATACACGTTGACCGACCGCGAGAGCGCCCTGCTGGGCCAGGATTTCCTGACCTGGCTCTGGTACGCCGGCGAGGCCCGCGGCGGCCTGTTCAAGACGGCCGAGGGCGCGCACTTCACCTGCTACATGGAACAGCGCGTGGCCGTGCAGGGCGGCGAGGGCGACTCCAAGGAGACCGCCGTGGTCTCGGGCGCGCACGCCCGGCTCTCCGAGGCCAAGGCCGGGCTTCGCCGCGGCAAGAAGGTCAACAAGGCCATGCTGCGCTTCGACCAGGACGGCGAGAGCTGGACGCTGCAGCTGAAGTCCGAGGACTTCGCGCTCAATTCCGTGAAGCCGCCCAAGACCGAGAAGGCGGGCGAGGACGAGGACGCGGACGGCGCGTTCCTCGAGAAGATGTACCTCTACGAGAAGTGCGTGGAGTTCTTCGACGCCATCTACAAGGAGTTCCTGGCGCTGCGCCTGTCCGCCACCAAGTGGCCCGAGGAGCTCGAGGCCTTCCGCGTCTGGCTCTCCAAAGAGGACGAGTAGTGGACGCGGCCAGCCGGCGCGCACGCCTTCGGGGCGGACTGGCCGGCGTGCTGCTCGTGGTCGGCGTGTTCCTGTGGATCACGGTGGCCTGGTGGCTCGGCCTCTTCCACATCCTCATGGGACTGCGCCGGGGGCTCGGCCCCCGGCTCGGGCCCGTGGCGCAGCGCCGCCTGCGCTATGTCGAATGGATCGTGGCCGCGGTGATCCTCGTCGCGGTCATCGTGCGCTGGAGCTGACGCTCCCCGCCGCTCCCCATCCCTTTCAGATCGGATTCGTCAGGCTGAACTTTCGGGCCGAATTTTCGAGTCGAATTTTCGCGCCCGCTTGCGGTTTCCCTGCGCGGGGTGTTCCCGTCCGCGCGCGTTTTCCGGCCTAGTCCCCGCATTCGTCCAACAGCTTGAGCACGACCAGGGTCACGTCGTCCTCCTGGGGCAGGCCGTCCCGGAAGCGCCCGAGGTCCGTGAGCACCGCGCCGATGATCTCGGCCGCCGTGCGCCCGGCGTTTTGCGCCAGGAGCTCGCGCACCCGCTCCTTGCCGTACATCTCGCCCCCGGGGGAGCGCGTCTCCCAGACGCCGTCCGTGGCGAGCAGCATGACCTGGCCGGGCGCGAGGGAGCGCTCCGAGGCGGTGTAGACCGCCTCGTCGTCGAGCCCGAGCGCCGTGCCCTCGCCCACGAGTTCCTCCACGCGGCCGGTGGCCGGATCGTAGAGCATGGCCGGGTCGTGGCCCGCCCGCACCCAGGTCGCCTGGCACGACGCGGTGTCGAGCTCCAGGTAGAAGAGGGTCAGGAACTGGCCCGTGGCCTGGGTATCGCCGGAGACCAGGCTGTTGACCGTGGATACGGCCTTGGCGGCGCGGCCGGGGGCGAAGAGATAGGAGCGCATCGCCGCGCGGGCCGAGGCCATGAGCAGGGCGGCGGGCACGCCGTGGCCGGAGACGTCGCCCACCACGATGCCGATGCGGGTGAGCGACTGGGCGAAGCGCACGTAGTCGTAGAAGTCCCCGCCCGTCTCGTCGCAGAAGAGCGCCGCTCCGGCCAGGTCCAGGCCGGGCAGCTTGGGCGGGGTCTGGGGCAGGAGGTGCTGCTGGATCTCCTGGGCCAGGGTCACGGCCTGCTTGAGCTTGAGGCGCTCCTCGAGCTTCGGGATCATGGCGTCGAAGGTCCGGCCGAGGTCGGCCATCTCGTCCTTGCCGTCCAGCCCCGCCCGGGCGGTGAAGTCGCCCGCGGCCACGCGCGTGGCCACCTCGCTCAGGGCCTGCACCCGCCGCGTGAGCGACCGGGTCAGGACGAAGGCCAGGATGAGGACCGCGGCCAGCACGCCGGAGAGGGACAGCCCGGTCAGTCTGATCTGCCGCTGCACGCGGCTCTCCACGTAGTTCTTGGCGTCGTCGGCCTGCGTGGTGACGTCGCCCTTGGGCACGATGAGCAGAAGCGCCGTGCCGTGCGAAGGGGTGAGCGGCGCGTAGGCCCAGAAGCTCTCGTCGCCCTCGTAGGACATGGCCGTGACGCCGGAGCGCCCCTTTTCCACGTCCATGACCAGGGAGAGGTAGCCGTCCGGGTCCTCGTTCTCGACGTAGAGTTCCTTGGGCACCGAGGACCAGTGCCAGGCGCGGTGGCCCCCCATGCCCCTGCCCAGGGCGCCGCCCATGAGGCTCCTGCTCCCCTCCGGGCGCATGTCCATGCGGTCGCCCATGCGCGCCGAGCGCGCGAGGCGCTTCAGGTCGTCCAGGTCCAGGTCGCCGTCGGACGCGCTCTGCTCCCGGGCGATGATGCGCAGGCGGCCCGTGCCCTTTTCCGCGCGCACGATCATGGACACCGTGTGGCCGGAAAGGGCACGCACGTTCTTGTTCTGGCGCAGTATGGCGTGCAGGGGGAGGCTCAGGCTGACCACGCCCGCGGGCTTGCCGGTGCGCAGGTCGTTGTAGCAGCGCGAGATGGTCATGAGGAGGGTTCCGGTGACCGGGTCGGGCGTGGGCTCGGACCAGACCGGGGTGCCCGCCTCGCAGGTGTGCGGGGCGATGGGCATGAGCGAGCGGAAGCGCACGAAGCGCGGCAGCGAGCGGATGGCGGGGTAGACCATGGTCGGCCCGTCGTTGGGCTGGATGGTCTGCCAGAAGACGGCCCCGTTCATGGCGGCGCTCAGGTTGCGCATGTACGGCAGGATCTGCTGCAGCGGGATGTCCGCCACCTTGCCGTCTGCGGCCTCGCGGCCGCTCGGGAACAGGGTCAGGGCGTCGAAGTCCGGGTTCAGGGAGATGCAGTCGCCGGAGTCGTCGCGCGCGCAGTAGGTCTCGTCCAGGCCCCGCGGAAGCACGGCGGGCTTCTCGGAGTCGAGCGACGCGTTCATCGGATTCTCCGGCGAGGCCATGAGGCTCTCGACCTCGGCCGAGCGGGTGCGCAGCATGGCCTCCATGAGCTGGCGCTCGCTGTGCAGCACGCGGGCGTGGTCCTCGACCATGCGCGTCAGGTCGCCCTCCGCGTTGTCCAGGAGGGTGGAAGAGATGTTGAACGCGAGGTCCATGCCCAGGGAGCGCATGGCCTCCTGGCCCGCGAGGCGCAGGAGGAGCAGCGGCACCACCGAGATGGCCAGCAGTGTCAGAAGAACCTTGGTT
Source organism: Desulfovibrio sp. X2 (assembly GCF_000422205.1). Taxonomy (NCBI): domain Bacteria; kingdom Pseudomonadati; phylum Thermodesulfobacteriota; class Desulfovibrionia; order Desulfovibrionales; family Desulfovibrionaceae; genus Desulfovibrio; species Desulfovibrio sp. X2. Next base: position 46,144 of record NZ_ATHV01000065.1, on the reverse strand, counting down.
CGGATGCGCATGCTTCCGTATAGCCCACAATGCCGGACCGGGGCAATGCGTTGTGCGGCAGGGCATTGAAACCCGAAGTCACGCTTTGCGGAAGTCCGGCCGGGACTATTCGTTGCGCAGGATGGGCGCGGCCTTCTGGCCGAGCACGCGGCGCACGCCCAAAAGCCCCACGGCCAGGGTCAGGACCACGGAGCCGAGCACGGTGAGCAGCACCGTTGCGGGCAGGAAGGTCCACTCCTGCTTCATGACCCGCGTGACCACGGCGTAGCCGAGCGCCGTGCCCAGCCCCCCGGCGACCACGCCTGCGGCGAGGCCGAGGAAGAGGTTCTCCATGGCCAGGGAGGCCAGGATGTCGCCCCTGGTCGCGCCCACCACCTTGAGCACCACGGCCTCGTAGATGCGGCGGTCCGCCGCGGCGCGCAGCGTGGCCGAGAGCACGAGCAGCCCGGCCGCCAGGGCCACGGCCGCCACCGCGTTGCCCGCCGTGGCGATGTCCTGCATGAGTCCGCCCACGCGCGTGAGCACTTCCTTGATGCGGATGGCCGAGACGTTGGGGAAGGCCGCCGACACGGCCTTCAGCACCCCGGCCTCGGCGTCCTCGTCGGCGTAGACCGTGGCGATGTGCGTCTGCGGCGCGTGCTCGAGCACGCCGGGCGGGAAGATGATGGCGAAGTTCATGGCCAGGCTGGCCCACTCCACGCGCCTCAGGTTCGCTATCCTGGCCGTTATCTCGCGCCCCATGAGGTTCATGGACAGCGTGTCGCCCACGTGCACCCCGAAGGCGCGGGCGATGTCCTCGGTCAGGGAGATGACCGGCGGCCCCTTGTAGTTCGCGGGCCACCACTTCCCCGCGACCACCGGGTTGTTCTCGGGCGGCGTCGCCATGTAGGTCACGCCGCGGTCGGAGTTCACGGTCCAGCGGTAGTCCTTGGGGATGGCCTCCGGGTTCACGGGCTTGCCCGCGATGCGCGTGATGCGCGCCCTGAGCATGGGCTGGCGCGTCAGGCCGTGGACGCCGGGCAGCGAGCGCACGAGCGTATCGAAGGCCTTGGCCTGGGAAGGCTGGATGTCGATGAAGAAGTAGGAGGGCGCGTGGGCCGGAATGGTCGCGGCGATGCGTTGCGCGAAGTTGCCGCCCGCGAGGTTCACGGCCACGAGCACGGTCAGCCCGAGCCCCAGGGCGAAGACCACGGCGTCCGTGGCGTTGCCCGGGCGGTGCAGGGCCGAGGCGGCCAGGCGCAGGCGCGGCGCGTTCTCCGGCCGCACGAGGCGCGAGACGCGGCGGATGGCCATGGCCGCCAGCTTGAAGACCGCGAAGGCCGCCGCTGCCGCCAGGGTGAAGAAGAAGGCCATGCGCCTGTCCGGGGTGACGGCCACGGCGTAGGCCGCAAGCCCCACGGCCCCGAGCAGGGTGACCGCGCGGCCCCGGCGGGAGAGGGCGCCGCCGTCGAGATAGCCGCGGAAGAGCCCGGCGGCCGGAACCGTGCCCGCCGCGAGCAGGGGGCGCAGGCTGAAGGCCAGGGCCGTGAGCAGGCCGAAGCCCGCGGCCGTGAGCAGGGGGCGCGGATAGAGCCCCGCGGCCAGCGGCACGGGCAGGAGCCGGGCGAGCTGGCCGCGCAGCAGCCAGGGCAACCCCGCGCCCAGGGCCAGACCGAGCAGCACGCCGACCGCGGCCAGGACCATGATCTGCAGCAGGTAGGCGCGGAAGAGGAGCCCGGGCGTGGCGCCCAGGCACTTCATGACCGCGATGGAGGGGCGCTTGTCCTCGAGGAACGAGGCCACGGCGTTGCCCATGCCCAGGCCGCCGACGAGGATGGCCGCGAGCCCCACGAAGGTCAGGTAGAGGTGCAGGGCGTCGATGAACTGCTTGAGCCTCGGCCCGGCCGAGGTGTAGTCGCGCACCCGGAAGGGCGCGTCCGCGAAGCGGTCCTCGATCTTCTGCACGAAGGCGTGGGCGTCCTGCGGCGGGGTCAGGCGCACGCGGTACTCGCGGCGCACCAGGGAGCCCGGCAGGACGAGGCCGGTGGCCGGAAGGGCGTCGAGCGAGACGAGCAGGCGGGGGCCGAGGGTGAAGACCGAGACCGCGCGGTCGGGCTCGCGCGTGAGCACGGCGCGGATCTGGAGCTTGGCCTCGCCCACCTGGACGAAGTCGCCCACCGCGAGGCCGAGGCGCGCGAGCAGCGCGTCCTCGCAGACCGCGCCCCAGGTCCCGTCGCGCTTCTCGAGCGCCGCGGCGAGCGGCATGGCGGGGGCGAGCTCGGCGTGGCCGTAGAGCGGCCAGTTTGCGTCCACGGCTTTGAGCTCGGCCAGCACGGGCGCGGCCTCGCCGCCGGACGGAGCGGACGCGCCGGGCGCCGCGGCGCGGGTCATGACGCGCATGGTGGCCACCTCGGAGACCTTTCCGGCCGCCTCGAGCATGGCGCGCACCGCCTGGGGCGGGACCTGGAACGACTGGCTGACCTCCACGTCGCCGCCGAGGATGGCGCGCGCGTCGCGCGAGATGCCCGCCTCCACCCCGGCCGCGAGGCTGCCCACGAGCGCGATGCAGGCCACGCCGAGCACGAGGCAGGCCACGAACACGCCGAAGCGCGAGAGCCCCTGGCGCAGCTCGCGCCGGGCGATGCGCAGGGACATGGGCCCCGAGGGAGAGGGGAGGGAAGAGGAATTCATCGCCACCGCCGCGCCCTCAGACCGCGTTCTCTTTCGCGACTTCGCTGAGGCGGCCGTCGGCCATGACCAGGTGGCGGGCGCAGCGCCCGGCCAGGTCCGCGTCGTGGGTCACCAGCAGGAGCGTGGCGCCGCGCGTGGCGCAGAGGTCGAAGAGCAGGTGCATGACCTTCTCGCCCGTGGCGTGGTCCAGGTTGCCGGTGGGCTCGTCGGCCAGGATGAGCGGCGGGGCCGAGGCAAAGGCGCGGGCCACGGCCACGCGCTGCTGCTCGCCGCCCGAGAGCTGGCCCGGGAAGTGCGACAGGCGGTGGGAGAGGCCCACGGCGGACAGGCTGTCGCGCGCCCGCTCGAAGGCGCCGCGCACCCCGGCCAGTTCCAGGGGCAGGGCCACGTTCTCGAGCGCGGTCATGGCCGGGATGAGGTGGAAGCCCTGGAAGACGATGCCCACGTGGCTGCCGCGGAAGCGGGCCAGCCTGTCCTCGTCCATGGCCAGCACGTCCTGCCCGGCCACGCGCACGCTGCCGCCCGTGGCCCGCTCGAGGCCGGAGAGGACCATGAGCAGCGAGGTCTTGCCCGCGCCCGAGGCGCCCATGATGCCGACCGTCTCGCCGGGCCGGGCCGTGAGGTCCACGCCGCGCAGGATGTTGACGCTCCCTGCGCTGCCCTGTAGGGTCAGCGAGACTGAGGAAAGCTCGACTATCGGCTCCGCTGCGGAATCGGCCGCAAAATCCGCCGCGGGATTTCGGGCGTCTGTTCCGGGTATCGTTTCAGCCATGGGCATCCCTCTGGTGGTCGCGTGAAACTGCTGCTCCAAGCTCTCATTCTAACGATGTCGATCCTTTTTGCAACGCACGGCGCCCATGCCGCCGACCGACCGCAGGTTCTCCTGGCATTCGGGGACAGCCTGACCGCGGGCTACGGCCTCGGGCCGGGCAAGGGCTACCCCGAGGTGCTGGAGGGGCTGCTGCGCAAGGCCGGGCGCGAGGTGCGCGTGGTCAACGCAGGCGTCTCGGGCGACACCTCGGGCGACGGCCTGGCCCGGCTGGACTGGACCCTGGCCGAGCGGCCGGACGCGGCCATCGTCTGCCTCGGGGCCAACGACGCCCTGCGCGGCCTGCCCGTGGCGCGCATGGAGCGGAACCTGGACGCCATCCTCGCCCGCTTCGAGCAGGAAAAGATCCCGGTCCTGCTGGCGGGCATGAAGGCCCCCATGAACCTCGGCGCCGCCTACACCACGTCCTTCGCGGCGGTCTTCCCCAGGCTGGCCGAGAAGCACCACGACCTCCTCTATCCCTTCCTGCTCGAGGGCGTGGCCGCAAACCCGGCCCTGAACCAGGGCGACGGCATCCACCCCAACGCCCGGGGCGCGACCGAGATCGCCCGCCGCATCCTGCCCTACGCCGAGAAGCTCCTGGACCGGGCGGCCGCCAAGGCGCCCTAGCCCCGCCCCGGCCTCAGGCCTCTTTTTCCTCCTTTTTTGCCTCGTCCCGCAGCCCCGCGAGGGCCCGATCCGTCGTGCCCTTCGCGTCCGGACGCGGCCGTCGCATCGTCCGCTTCCTCTGTTCGCCGCCCGCTCTCCGCCCCAGGTCACTCGCCCGTCTCCATGCGTCCCGCTTCCCGTCCCGCGCGTCGGCTGCAGGCACGGCCCGCTGCCGCCACGGTTTTCGGGGCGGGGTTGACATAATCCTTGGGCTGGGGCACCTAATGGTAATGCCAATCAGCGCGAGGGCATATCCCTCTCGCCCGTGCTTGGAATGAGCGGAGTTTTTTATTTAACACAAAATTAGATGGATAGTCTGCACTCAGACAGGGTGCAGCGCAGCGGAAGTGTATGCCTGAAATGACGAAAAGTATGACCAAAGAAACGGCCGAGGCCGCGGACACGGCCGCGGAGGCCTCCCTGTTCACGCCCGCGCGGGTGGGCAGGGCGGTGGAGGACGTGGTGCTGCAGATCGAGGCCGCCATCGTGGGAGGCCGCATCGCGCCCGGCCAGAGCCTGCCCAGCGAGCGCGACCTGGCGCTGCGCTTCGGCACCGGCCGCGGCGTGGTGCGCGAGGCGCTGCGCGCGCTCAAGCAGAAGGACCTGGTGGAGATCAGGAAGGGCGCCAAGGGCGGCGCCTTCGTCAAGAAGGTGGAGATGGCCAGCGTCAGCGAGCCGCTGGCCCTCTTCCTCTCGCAGCACGCCGTGGGCGCGGACCACGTCATCGAGTTCCGCGAGTCCATGGACCGCACCCTGACCACCCTGGCCGCCGCGCGCGGCAGCGCCGAGGAGAAGCGCCTGCTTCTCGAGGAGGCCGAGGCCCTGGCCCTGGCCGCGCACGGCGACGCTCCCGACCAGGAGGCCCTGGGCGAGATGGACCGCGGCCTGAACATGCGGCTCGCGCAGCTTTCGGGCAACCCGGTCTTCGAGTGGGTCATGCACGCCCTGCAGCTGGGCTTCAGCTCGCTGGACCACGCCCTGTACGCGGACCCCGGCTTTCGGGTGCGCACTGCGGACAACTGGGTGGACACGGCGCGCGAGATCGCCGCGGGCGAGCCGCTGCGAGCCCTGTCCTTCGTGGGGCTGCACTACGCGCTGCTCAGGCGCTGCGTGGAGGAGAAGGGGCTTTCGCCGCGCGGCGCGGATTTCCTGGCACCGCGTGCCGCCTTGAACTCCGGGCGCTGAGCGCGGCCGGGATCTTTTTCGGTTCACCGTCGCGGGCCAGGCCTGGCCCGCAGTCCGATAACAGGAGGAACAATGGCCAAGAAGACGTACGACTTCATCATCGTGGGCGGCGGCTCCGCAGGCAGCGTGCTCGCCAACCGCCTGAGCGCGAACCCCAAGCACAAGGTGCTGGTGCTCGAGGCAGGCGGCGTGGACCATCGCTTCGATTTCCGCATCCACATGCCCGCGGCGCTGACCTATCCGCTGGCCGGACGCACCTACAACTGGTGGTACGAGTCAGAGCCCGAGCCCTTCATGAACGACCGCCGCGTCTACCAGCCGCGCGGCAAGGTGCTCGGCGGGTCGAGCTGCATCAACGGCATGATCTACATCCGCGGCAACGCCATGGACTACGAGAAGTGGGCCAAGAACGAGGGGCTCGAGAACTGGGACTATGCCCACTGCCTGCCCTACTTCAAGCGCTTCGAGTACCGCCTGGCCGGGGCCGACGCCTACCAGGGCACGGGCGGCCCGCTCTGCCTGACCACCCCGGAGTGCGCCAATCCGCTCTTCGACGCCTTTTTCGAGGCCGTGCAGCAGGCGGGCTACCCGCTGACCTCCGACGTCAACGGACGGCAGCAGGAGGGCTTCGGCCGCTTCGACCGCACGACGTACCGCGGCCGCCGCTTGAACGCCGCCCGGGCCTACGTGCACCCGGTCGCGAACCGCCGCAACCTCACGGTCTCTTGCCGCTCCCTGGCCACGCGCATCCTCTTCGAGAACGGCCGCGCCGTGGGCGTGGAATACCGCCGCGGCAAGCGCGTGCACACGGCGCTCGGCGGCGAGATCATCTGCTGCGGCGGGGCCATCAACTCGCCCCAGCTCCTGCAGCTCTCGGGCGTGGGCAACGGCGCCGAGCTCGGCGCCCTCGGCATTCCGGTGGTGCGCGACCTGCCCGGCGTGGGCGAGAACCTGCAGGACCACCTGGAAGTCTACGTGCAGTATGCCTGCAAAAAGCCGGTCAGCCTCTTCCCGGCGCTGAAGCCCGTCAACCAGCCGTGGATCGGCTTCCAGTGGCTCTTCGGCCGCAAGGGCGTGGGCGCGAGCAACCACTTCGAGGCAGGCGGCTTCATCCGCAGCAACGACCAGGTGGCCTACCCGAACCTGCAGTACCATTTCCTGCCCATCGCCATCCGCTACGACGGCTCGGTGGCGCAGCAGGGCCACGGCTACCAGGTCCACGTGGGCCCCATGAACACGGACGTGCGCGGCACGGTCAAGCTCAAGTCCGCGGACCCGGCGCAGTACCCGGCCATCCGCTTCAACTACCTCTCCACGGAGCAGGAGCGGCGCGAGTGGGTGGAGGCCATCCGCTGCACGCGTCGCATCATGACCCAGCCCGCCTTCGATGAGTTCAGGGGCGACGAGCTGGCGCCCGGCCCCTCGGCCCGGAGCGACCGCGAGATACTCGATTTCGTGGCCCGCGAGGGCGAGAGCGCCTACCACCCGAGCTGCACCTGCAAGATGGGCTACGACGACGCGGCCGTGGTGGACTCCGAGCTTCGCGTGCACGGCGTGCCGAACCTGCGCGTGGTGGATGCCTCGGTCATGCCCGCCATCACCAACGGCAACATCTACTCGCCGGTGATGATGATCGCGGAGAAGGCCTCGGACCTGATCCTCGGCAACACGCCCCTGGAACCCTCGCGCGCGGACTTCTACCGCCACGGAGCCGAGGGCCGGGAGGCGCCGAAATGATGAACGACAACGCGACCGGGGCGCTCGACGTCCTGAACGGCGGCGCTGCCCCCAGGCTGCGCATGTCCGTGGCCGGGCGCGCGGTCCCGGCCCTGTCCGGGGAGACGCGCGGGATACTGAATCCCTTCGACGCGAGCCTCGTGGCCCTGGCCCCGGAGGGCGGGCGCGAGGACGCCGCGGCGGCCGTCGCGGCCGCGCGCGCGGCCTTCGACGCCGGGGACTGGCCCGGGTTGCCGGGGGCCGTGCGCGGCGCGTTGGTCTCCCGTCTGGGCGGGCTGATCGAGCGCGACGCCGAGAACCTGGCGCGCCTGGAGACCATCGACACCGGCAAGACCCTCGAGGAGTCCCGCTGGGACATGCAGGACATCGTGGGTATCTTCAAATACTACGGCGGGCTCGCGGGCAGCGAGGGCGGGGAGGTCGTGGCCTCCCCGCTGCCGGACACCACGAGCCTCGTGGTGCGCGAGCCCGTGGGCGTGTGCGGCATGATCTGCCCCTGGAACTACCCGCTGCTGCAGGCCGCCTGGAAGATAGCCCCGGCCCTGGCCGCGGGCTGCACCATGGCGGTCAAGCCGAGCGAGCTGACGCCGCTGACCACCCTGCGCCTGGCCGAGCTGGCCGCGGAGGCGGGCATTCCCGCGGGCGTGCTGAACGTGGTGCTCGGCCCCGGGGCCACGGTGGGCGCTGAGCTTGCCGAGAGCCCGGACGTGGACCTCGTCTCCTTCACCGGCGGCATCGTCACCGGCAAGAAGATCATCGCGGCCGCGAGCGCCAACGTGAAGAAGATCGCGCTCGAGCTCGGCGGCAAGAACCCGAACATCGTCTTTGCCGACGCCGACCTGGACGCGGCCCTGGAGGGGGCGCTGAACGGCGTCTTCTTCCACGCCGGGCAGATCTGCTCGGCCGGGGCGCGTCTCATGCTCGAGGACTCCATCCACGACGAGTTCGTGGCGCGGCTTGCGGAGCGCATGGCGCGTATCCGCATGGGAAGCGGCATGGACGGGGCCACGCAGATGGGGCCGCTCATCTCGGCCGAGCACCGCGAAAAGGTCGCCCGCTATGTGGCCCTGGCCCAGGAAGAGGGCGCGCGCCTCGAACTCGGCGGCATGGTCCCGGACGATCCGGCGCTCGCACGGGGCTTCTTCTTCACGCCCACGCTGCTCACCGGCTGCACGAACGCCATGCGCATCGTGCAGGAAGAGGTCTTCGGCCCGGTGATCAGCGTGGAGCGCTTCGCGAGCGAGGAGGAGGCCGTGGCCCGGGCGAACTCCACCGTCTACGGCCTGTCCGCGGGCTTCTGGACGAGCGACGCGGCGCGGCAGCAGCGCGTCTCCAGCGCGCTTCGCTTCGGCACGGTGTGGATCAACGACTTCAACGTCTATTTCGTGCAGGCCCCGTGGGGCGGCTACAAGCAGTCCGGCATGGGCCGGGAGCTCGGCCGCGCGGGGTTCGAGGAATACACGGAGCAGAAGCACGTCTTCTCCAACCATGCCTCCCGGCCGGTGCGCTGGTTCGGGATTTGAGGTACGGGAACGTCACTGGAGAAGAGCGGAGACTTGTTTCATCCGGCAGATGTCCTGACGGAAGAACTTCAACCAGGGAGGTGTGATGTTCGGTTCACGAATTCACCGTTTGTTCGTATGTGTCACGGTCGCGGCGATGCTCGCCTGCGGCGCGCCCGCTTTCGCCGCAAAGAAAGGCGAGTCCGCCCCTGCCGTGCGCTTCGCCAGCGTCGGCTGGACCGGGGTCACGGTCAAGACCGAGCTGGCCGTGAAGATCCTGCAGACCCTCGGCTACCAGGCCTCCAACACCATGCTCTCGGTGCCCATCGTCTACACCGCGCTTTCGACGAACGAGGCCGACGTCTTCCTGGGCAACTGGATGCCCTCCATGAAAAGTATCGCGGAGAAGTATTTCGCGGACGGCTCGGTGGTGAAATACGTGGCCAACATGACCGGGGCCAAGTACACCCTGGCCGTGCCCAGCTACGAGGCCAAGGCCGGTCTCAAGAGCTTCGCGGACATCGCCCGCTTCGCCGACAAGCTGGACCACAAGATCTACGGCATCGAGGAAGGCAACGACGGCAACGAGATCATCGAGCAGATGATCAAGCGCAACGACTTCGGCCTCGGCAACTTTCAGCTCATCCCCTCGAGCGAGGCCGGAATGCTCGCCCAGGTCATGTCCTACGCCAAGGAAGGCAAGTGGATCGTCTTCCTCGGCTGGGCTCCCCACTACATGAACACCCTGATCGACATGACCTACCTCACGGGGAGCACGGACAAGACCTTCGGCCCCAACGACGGCACGGCCACCGTGTACACCAACCTGCGCAAGGGCTTCGCCGCACAGCGGCCCAACGTGGCGGTGTTCCTGAAGCACCTGGTCTTCCCGGTCTCCATGATGAACGAGATCATGACCGCGATGCACGACAACGAGGACCTGAAGCCCCTCGAAGCCGGGCTCTCCTGGCTCAAGAAGCATCCGAAGACCTACGCCGGATGGCTTGAGGGCGTGAAGACGGTGGACGGCGAGCCCGCCCTGCCCGTGTTCGAGAGCTTCATGGCCTCCGTGAAGTAGCGCGGCCGCGGCCTCGTGCCGCACGCACCCGGAAAAAGCGCGCCTGCCGCGTTCCGGCCGGACACGTTCCGGCCGGTTCGCGGCGGGCGCGTTTTTGTGCGGACCGGGAAAGGGGAGGGCCGCGCCGGGCCGTGTTGACCTCGCATGCGGCCTGGGCTAGGCCATGCGGGACTTTCCGCCCCGTACCATGTCTGGATTCTTCGATCGCCCGCGGGCCGCGCGGGCCGGGGCGGACACAAGGAGCATCGCATGACGGCACGCCCCCCGGCCATCTTTCAGGAGACCCGCGACATCGTCCTGGCCTCGGCCTCGCCCAGGAGGCTCGAGCTGCTGGGCTCGCTCGGGCTGCGCTTCGAGGTGCAGCCGAGCCGGGCCGAGGAGCCCGCGCCGAAGCCCGGCGAGGAGCCCGCGGCCTATGCCCTGCGCATGGCCGGGCTCAAGACTCTCGAGGTCGCGGCGCGCTTTCCCCATGCCGTGGTCCTGGGCGCGGACACCGTAGTCGCGGTGCGCGAGGACGATGGCGGGCCCGGGCACGATGCCGGGATCGAACACATCCTCGGCAAGCCCTCGGACGAGGCCGACGCGCGCCGCATGCTGGGGCTTCTGGCCGGGCGCACGCACGCGGTCGTCACCGGCTGCGTCCTCGCGATTCCCGGCCGCGAGCCCGTGGCCTTCGCCGTGTCCACGGCCGTGACCATGGGCGCCTACAGCGCAGAGACCCTGGCCGCCTACGCCGCCACGGGCGAGCCCCTGGACAAGGCAGGCGCCTACGCCATCCAGGGCCGAGGCGCCTTCCTGGTCACCCGGGTGGAGGGCTCGTACACCAACGTGGTAGGGCTGCCGCTGGGGGAGGTGGTGAAGGTTCTGCTGGAGTGGGACGTCATCCTTCCTGGGCAAGGCTGAAGCTTTTAGATCCGCGGTATTTCCTAAGCGAAGCCCCCGTCGAATTCCCGCCGAGAGGCTCGAGTGAAATACCTCCGTGCGAATTGATTTGGATGGGTCTGAAAGAAATTTCTTGTCGTTTTTTTTCTTCCGTGGAAATTTAAAAGAGATACAAAAAAGTACGAAAACTAATCAAAGCGAGAAATTCGATATGTACAGGGCGTCTATCTTAATGGTCCTGGCAATGTTTTTTTCAAGTCTTGCACCTTTTGCCGCCGAGGCCGATGACCATGGAAGGCACGATAGGCATCGGGAAAGGCATCGCGGACAAGAGCTCGTAGAAGATGCTGTCCCAGCTCCTGCCAATGATTTATATATAAAAACGTGCGGCTCATGCCACATGGCGTATCCACCTGCCTTGTTGAACGCTGCATCATGGTCTGCCTTGATACATGGTTCTGACGACCATTTCGGCAATGCACTCTCGCTTGATGAAAACGACGCGCAGGAACTTGAGCGTTATCTGAAAGAATCTGCGGCGGAAAACGCCCCGGGAGAATTGGCGAGAGATATTTCCGAAGACTTGGGGAACAGAGTTGTCTTACGTATTACGGATGTTCCTGAAATTCGAAAAGAGCACCGTAAAATAAGAGCGGAAGTGCTTTCAAGGCAGTCAATCGGAAGTCTTTCCAACTGCATTGCATGTCACACCGGTGCTGATCGTGGAGTTTTTGATGACGATTCAGTGCGCATCCCCCATGAGTGAGCAAGGTTCTTCGCTCGAGAGAATAAAACATCGCCCTTGAAAAAAACACGCAGCGCCACACCCGGGGACATGCCAAGATTACCGACTGCGTGTAGCTCCAGCTCGAAATATTTGAGCTGTGGGATAGGCCTGCTCCTGGGGGAGATGGTGGAGGTTCTGGGAACCTGGGGCGTCATCGCCCCCGCGGGCTGCTGAGGAAGCCGCAGCCCCCTGCCTCTGAAAATGATGGCGCAGATCGGCCCGAGAAAGTAGCCTGTCTTCACCATGCTGCAGATCATCACCGCCAGGACCTCCGAATTGTCGAACCTCGGCCCTGTGCGGCACGAGGATGCCGTCTTCGTGCTGCCCTTCATCGACGGAGAGCTGGCGCATCGGCTCGCCGACGTCCTCGTCCGCCGGGCTCTCCACTCGGGGCTCCTGGTGCTCGTGGAGGACGACGAGCGGCTCGGGTTCATGAAGGTCGCCAACTTCGTCTGCTCCCGTTCCTCGTCCCGCTATTTCGGCTACCTCGCGCAGGACGCCTTCCCCAGCGACGGATGGCTGCGCGCCGCCCTCGCCACCATGGACTCCACGGGCGGCAGCCTCCTGGCGTTCAACGACGGACGCTTCCACGGCACCCTCGCTGTCTTCGGCATGGCGCGCAGGACGTGGCTCGAGGGCCTGTACCACAAGTTCCTCTTCTTCCCCGGCTACCAGAGCCACTTCGGCGACACCGAGCTCTCCGCCATCGCCATCCACCAGGATTCGCTGGTCTACAACCCGGGATGCGTGATGCTCGAGGTCGATTACGAAAAGCACCGCAAGGGCAACAATCCGGACGACGAGGCCCTGTACAGGACGCGCGAGGCAGGGCGCTTCGGCGGCTTGATCTGATCCTCGGCTCCTCCCCCCGCGCGAAGGGGGCGGCGGAACCCGGTTGTATCGGATGCTGCAGGCCGGGGGACGTTCCTGCCGCTTGATCTGACTCCCCGCTTTTTCTCCCGGCTTTCAAACCGGGCGTCGAGGAAGCCGCAGGCGTGGCGGCCGCTCGGCCATTCTTTTCGGCATGGTCCAGACTCACGGCCGACAAATCGGCCAGCCCCGGGAGGGCTGCGCGCGGGGTCGGCCCGGCGTCCGGCTGTGCGGCGGTAGGCTCCTTAGAGCGAGGCGACCTTCTCCGGGTAATGGCACCGGATCGCGTCCATGAAGAAGTCCTTCAGCGTCCCGTAGACGATGCTGTCCATCTTCTCTCGATAGTTGTCGGAATAGTACATCCGATCGACCTTCCGGAAATCCTTGAAGGTGATGCCGTCGCGCTGCAGATAGTCCCTGAACCTGCGGGTGGTGCCCTCGAAATCGTGGTGGAAGTCCTCGTAGCGCACCACCAGCTCCTGCGTGTCCTCGACCATCCAGAGGCTGTTCGCGAGCAGGTGCTGCTTGAGGTTCTTCCACTCCGGGCTCGTGTTGCGCAGGACGTAGTTCTCGTCCGCGCTCCGGGCGATCAGGTTCTTGGCCCACCGGAAGTAGGAGTCGAAGGGATAGCCGACCACGCGGATGTACTTGCAGTCGCGGTAGCGGCGTTCTGCGCGCGCCCGCGTGAAGAAGTGGGTCATCACGACATGCGACGCGCTCGTGTCGTTCAGGTCGAAGAAGACCCCGGCGTGCTCGAAGGGATACCCCGTGAACACCGGCGTGCCGATCTCCGAGCCGTGCGTGGTCGCGTAGTTGCAGCCGAGCGAGCGCATCAGGGAGTTCACGACGTACATGGTCCCGGAGCGGGGCTGCGTTTCCACCACGCAGGCGATGGACGGCGAGAAGCGTTCAAAGGGCAGGATGACCTTGAGCTCCCTGTTTCCGGCCAGCAGGGCGAGGTTGTCCACGACATCGGCATAGTGCGAGGGGCTGATGCCCACGAAAATGGTGTCGTATTCCAGGCTGCCGGGAACCTGCAGGGTTTTCGTCGTTTGGCAGCAGAGCACGTTCGGAATCAGGGAGGCGAAGTAGGCGGCGGTGAGCCCGTCGCCGAACATGACCACGGGCCTTGCGCCCACGAGGTTCTGCAGCTCGGAGACGTGATGCGCCTCGAGGCCGTGTCCGCCGAGGACCTGCCGGTAGCAGGGGAGGGGGATGTTCAGGGAGACGACTTCCATTACATTCTCCAGGAGGTTTCGGCTTTGTGTCGGGCCGTGCGGCGGTGCCTCTCGGAGGGCCGCCCGAGTGTCGTTCGCTTTCCGTGGCCGGTGCTCGGCAGCGTTGAAGAGGAAGGCTTCCCGTGGCCGACCGACATGCCAGCGGCCGGCCTGACGAAGAGGCAGGCGCCACGGAACATCTTCACGCGCGGGAGCACGGTCGTGGGGTCCTTTCGTTCGAGCATATCAAAAATTTTATCTCAGGATATGGCTCGAGGCAACGCCGAGTTCCGGCCCACCCCGAGGCGGCCGGGAGGCGGACAAGGGGCTGGTCAGGCCGGGCGAGGCGTGAGAGGATGCCCGGGAGGCGGCCGCCGGAAGGGGCGGCCGCGCAGCGAAAAGCGAGGACATCATGCACACTGACGCGAACGACGTCGCGGACATCCTGGACGGGCTTTCCCGCGTGCCCGCGATTCTCGAATCCTTCGTCCGCTCCATTCCCGAGGAGCGGCTCTTCCGCACCCGCGGCGAGGGGTGCTGGACCATCGCCGAGCACGTGGCGCACCTGGCCGAGGTGCAGGAGATGCTGCTCGGCCGCATGCAGCGCATCCTTGCCGAGGACACCCCGCGCTTCGTCCCGTTTTTTCCGGAAGAGGACGAGTGCCCCGCGGAAAAGCCTCGGATAGACGTAAACGCCGCCCTGGCCGAATTTGCCGAGCGCCGGGCCGCCCTGCTGGAGATCCTGCCCGGGCCCGGCGACGCCGCCTGGCAGCGGGGAGCCGAGCATCCCGAGTACGAGCGCTACGGCCTCTACATCCTGGCGCGCCACGCCCTGATGCACGACCACTGGCACATGTACAGGATGGAAGAGCTCTGGCTGACCAGGGACGAGTATTTTTCCCCGGGCTAGCCCCTGGAAACGAAAAAATCACGCGAACGGAAAATCATCGGCCGTGCCGGGGAGTTGCATCCGCGACACCGGCGCGGCCGCCGCGAAGACGAGCACACGAGAACATGCAGCACGACGATTCCGAACTTCCGCGGCCCGAAACCAGCCTCGACGCCTTCTGCCTGAGCCTCTCCACCCTCGGCTACGTCGGGCGCGTGCGCCCGGGGCCGGGCACGGCGGGCTCCCTGGTGGCCGCGCTCGTGGCCCCCACGCTCTTCCTCTCCCTGCCCCTGGCGGGCCGTCTGGCCGTGGCCGCCGCGCTCTTCGTCGTGGGCGGGCTGGCCGCGACCCGGGCCGAGAAGATCCTCGGCAGGAAGGACCCCTCCTGCGTGATCATCGACGAGGTCCTGGGACAGTGGCTGGCCTTCCTGCCCTTCGCCGCGTTGCCCTGGTGGCAGATCGGCGCGGGCTTTTGCTTCTTCCGCCTCTTCGACATCGCCAAGCCCTGGCCCGTGAAGAGCTCGGAGCGCTGGCTGCCCGACGGCTTCGGGATCATGCTCGACGACGTCCTGGCCGGTCTCTACGCCCTGGCCTGCATGGCCCTGCTGCGCCACTGGCTCTAGCGCTTCCGGCTTCTGTCCGCCCGGGGACTGAGGAAAAACACTTCCGGGTGATTTTTTCGCGCCCCGGACCGGAACATCGCGTGCGCGCCGGTTCCATGAGGACCCGGCGCATGCCCGGAGCCCACGTCCAAGCACCTCCGGCGCAGTTCCGGAGCGCCTCTTCCTGTCCACATGAAAAATCGCAAAAAATAACGCCTCGATCCGCACGGCCGCCTGCCGTGCGGCCGGGGCGTTCTCGTTTCGTGCGCCGGGGGGGCCGGAGGGGTGCCGGGAGGCGTGTTTTTTCCCCTGAACGCCTTTTCGGCACCCGCAGGGGAGGAGAAGAGGAGGGGAGTTGGAGAGGGGAAGGCGTCTTCGCGCGGGAAAAGCCGGGCGCAAGAAGGAATTCGGAGAGGAAAAACGCTCGGCGCGAAAAGAAACTGCTGAAAGGGCGAAAAAAAAGGCCGCACCGTTGCCGGCGCGGCCTTTTCTTACCCTAAGCGGGTGGAAGACTCGAGGCTAGTTGGCAACCTTGAACTCGCAGCGGCGGTTCTTGGCCCAGGCGACCTCGTTGTGAGCCGGATCCAGCGGACGGGACTTGCCGTAGCTGACCGTGGTCATGCGGTTGCCCTGGATGCCCATCAGGACCAGGAACTCGTACGCGGACTTGGCACGACGCTCGCCCAGGGCGAGGTTGTACTCTTCGGTGCCGCGCTCGTCGCAGTAACCCTCGATGACGATCTTCAGGTTGGCGTACTGCTTCAGCACCTGGGCCTTGGCCTGCAGGATGGAGCGAGCCTCCGGCTTCAGATCGTACTTGTCGAAGTCGAAGTGGATCATGCGGCCGATTTCCTGCTGGGCGGCAGCCATGGCGGCAGCCTCACGACGACGCTGCTCCTCGAGCTGACGCTGACGCATGGCCTCTTCTTCGGCGCGACGCGCGGCGTCGTCGTTGCTGACGGCAGGCTGCTCGGTCTTGGCCTGCTTGCTGGAACAGCCCATGGCAGCGGCCATAACCGCGATCATGAGCACCACGAAAAGCGTACGCACGGCTTTCATAAAGCCCTCCTCAAAGTAAAGTGTGATCCTTCCTAGGGGTCATGGCGCGTCCATTCCATGGGGGCCCCTTTTTTTGCCTTTGTCCCTTCCGGGGACGACGCGGGCCGGAACACTACCCCGTTTTTAACGTTTGTAAAGCAGTCCGGCGATGAAAGCAGGACGCCACTCGCGGGGCGTCCGCTTCCTAATGCCATAATTTTCCCCTGTGGGACAAGTTTTTCAGCGCTTGTACCTCCAGGCGGGGGAGGTGGCCGAACCGGGTCCGGTGTCCACCGGAATGGCCGGATCGCCGTGGCGGGTGGTGAGGTAGATTTTCCACTCACCGGTGCGGCTGGACGCAAAGGCCACATAGTAGCCGTCAGGCGCGAAGGACGGATCCTCGTCGTCGCCCGGGCCGTCGCTGATCTGCCGCTCCGCGCCGGTCTGCATGTCGTGCAGCCAGATGCGCTGTCCCTGCGGGGTGAGGCGGGCGAAGACCAGCAGGCGGCCGTCCGGGCTGATGCTCGGTCCGGTGTTGTACTTGCCGTCGTAGGTCACGCGGGAGACCTGGCCGGTGGCCACGTCCATCTTGAAGATGTGCGGGTTGCCGTCCCGGCTCGAGGTGAAGACCATGGTCTTGTCCCCGGCGTCGAAGCACGGCGAGACGTCGATGCCCCAGCTCTGGGCCAGGGGCTTCACGATGTTGTAGTCGCGGTCGAGCAGGTAGATGCTCGACGTGCCGGAGAAGGACAGGCTGAGAGCGATCTGCCCGTCGGGCAGGAAGGTGGGGCCGATGACCGTGCTGCCCTTGAGCTTGACGAGCTTGGTGCCCTCGCCCTCGGTCCACACGCCCAGCTCGTGGCCGGTCATGCCGATGTGCGTGAAGGCCATCTGCTTGCCGTTGAAGCTGAAGCCCTCGCCCTCGTTGATGCCGTCGAGGTTGGTCAGGCGCTGGGTGTCGTGGCCGGTGCTGTGCACGAGCCAGATGTTGCTGTTGTTGCCTTCCTTCTTGGAGTAGCCGATCTCGGAGAGGAAGAACTCGCCCTGCCCGGTGAGCACGCGCATGAGCTCGGCGCAGAAGCGGTCGGCCACGTCCGGGATGTTCATGGGCTTGACGTCGGAGTAGCCCTTGCCCACCAGGAGCTGGCCGGACAGGCTCTCGTAGACGCGCAGCTCCACGTCGCCGCCCTCGGCGCCGGTAGAGGTCCAGCCCGAGGTCATGATCAGGTCGGCGCGCGAGAGCTGGAAGCGCTTGAAGTCGATCTTGTCGCCGGTCACGCCCGCGGTGGTCATGCCCCCCAGCACGTCGTTGTCCATCATCTGCTTGAGGAAGGGCATGTACATCAGGTTGTGCTGGATGCGCGCCTGCAGGCTCTGCGCGAGCGCGGGCAGGGACTGCCCGGCCTTGAGCGGCAGCGGCGCGGTCTGGGCGAAGTTGAGCTGGCGCTGTCCCGGTCCGTAGATGTCCACGGACAGGCCCTGCGCCGCCAGGGGGAGCGCCGTGCAGAGGAGCGCGGCGAGGACGCAGCATATGGTGATGGCGTGGCGTTTCATGGCTATTGGTCGAGTCCCTGAAGGTTGAAGTTGACCTGGATTGTACGCAAATCCTCGGTCGGTGGTACGGGCAATTGTTTCGTGTCCTCGATGGCCTTGAGCGTCGAAGCGTCGAAATCCTCCCGGCCGGAGGACTCGACCATGTGGTAGCCGGTGATCGTGCCGTCCCGGGCGATGGCGATCTCTATCAGGGCCTTGAGCGCCGGGTCGGGCTTCACCGCGGGATAGCGCCAGTGCGGCTTGATGGTCGCGACCACGGCCTGGGCAAAGATCCCCTCCGCGTCCATGGGCCCGTCCATCCTCTCCGGGACGCCGCCGCCGGGCCGTTCGGCCGCCTTCTTCCTGGCCTCGGCGAGGAACCGGAGGAGGGCCTCCCGCTGCTGCTCCTCCGTCGCCCCGGCGTCCGCCAGCATCGGCCGCGCGGTCGGGGCGCACGCCGTCGCCAGAAGGACGGCGAGGACGCAGCATATGGTGAGGACGTGGCGTTTCATGGCTATTGGCTGAGTTCCTGAAGGTTGAAGTTGACCTGGATTGTACGCAAATCCTTGGTCGGTGGTACAGGCAATTGTTTCGTCTCGTCCACGGCCTTGAGCACCGAGGAGTCGAAGTCGGGCCTGCCCGAGGCCTTGACCATCCTGTAGCCGGTGATGGTCCCGTCCTGGGCGATGGCGATCTCCACCGTGGCCGCGAGGCTCGGGTCGGGCTTCACCGCGGGATAGCGCCAGTGCGGCTTGATGGTCGCGACCACGGCCTGGGCGTAGATCATGGACACGCCGGACTCGGTGCCCTCGCCGCCCGGGGTGCCGCCGCCCGCGGGCTGCTTGGAGGCCTCCTTCTTGGCCGCGGCCAGGGTCTGGGCCACTGCCGAACGCTCGGCCTGCTCGGCCTTCTTGGCCTCCGTCGCGCTCTGCTTCTTGGCCTGATCGAGCGCCTGGCGCATGATGTCCTGCGGCGTGGGCTCGGGCTTCTTGGGAGGCTCCTTCTTGGCTTCCTCCTTCTTGGGCTCGGGCTTGGGCTCTTCCTTCTTCGGCTCGGGCTTCTTCGGCTCCTCCTTGGGAGGCTCCGGCTTCGGCTGCTCCTTGGCCTTCTCGCTGATGGGCTTGGCCTCTTCCTTGGGAGGCTCGGGCTTGGGCGGCTCGACCTTCTTGGGCTCAGGCTTGGGTTCGGGCTTGGGCGGCGGAGGCACGGGCGTGGGCTCGGCCTTCGGCGCGGGCGCTGGCTTTGGCTCCGCCTGCTGCGGCGCAGGCGCGGGCTCGGCCTTCGGCGTCTCGACCTTGGGCGCGGGGGCCTCCGGGGCCGGGCCGCCGGGGCCGGGCTTCAGCTTCTTCAGGTCGATGACGTCCACCTGGACCACGGGCAGGTCGAGCCGGACCATGGGCTGCGGCACGTAGACGGCCATGATCCAGGCGGCCAGCACCACGCTCAGGTGCAGGGCCAGTGAGAGGAGGAAACCGCGGCGCATTCGCTTATTTCTTCTTTTCCTGCTGCTTGGCAGGGGTGGCCGGGGTGATGGCGGACTCTTCGGCCACCATGCCCACCTTGTCGATCCCCGCGGCCTTTGCCTCGCCCATGACGCGCATGATCACGCCGTAGGGCACGTCCGCGTCGCCGCGGATGTACAGGGCCTTCTTCTGGTTCACGGCCAGCTTCTGCAGGTAGTTTTCCAGTTCGTCCGCCTTCACCTGGTACTCGTCCACGAAGATGCTGCCGTCCTTCTTCACGGTCAGCACGAGGTGGTCCTTGTCCGTGGGCAGGTCCTGCACCGCCTTGGTTTTGGGCAGGTCCACGTCCAGGCCCTGGTTCATCAGGGGGGCGGAGATCATGAAGATGATCAGGAGGTTGAACACCAGGTCCATCAACGGAGTGAGGTTCATCTCCGTGAGGAACTTGCGGTTGCTTCTGTAGTCGAAGGCCATGTGGTCGGCCCCTCCTGGGTTATTCGCCGTTCTCCGCGGTCCAGGCGAGCTCGCGCTGGATGCGGTTGAGGAAGGCCGAGGCGAAGTTGACCAGCGTCGTCTCGATGCCCGCGAGGATGCCGAGGAACATGTTGTAGAAGATGGCCGAGGGGATGGCCACGGCCAGGCCGAAGACCGTGGTCGCCAGGGCGTCCGCGATGCCGGGGCCCACGACGATGAGCGAGGCGCTCTTCATCATGCCCAGGTCGTTGAAGGCGCGCATGATGCCCCAGACCGTGCCGAACAGGCCGAGGAACGGGGCGATGTTGGTGCAGGTGGAGAGGACCACGAGGTAGGTGCCCAGCTTGTCCAGCTCCACGCTCACGCCCTGGCGCAGGGCCCGGCGCACGTTGTCGATGGCTAGCCGCCCCTTGACGCTCGGGGAGAGGTCGGCCTTCTCCAGGCGGCGGAGCTCGCGCAGGGCGAAGTTGCCCACCTGGTAGACGCCGGTCTGCTGGTCCATGTTCTTCATGGCCCCGGCGATGTCGTGCGCCTGCTGGAAGGCCTCGTATTCCGCGTTGCACTCCTTGCGGGCGCGAAGCAGACCGAAGATCTTCATGAACACGACCGTCCAGCTCATGATCGACATGGCCACGAGAAGGAACATGACGAACTGGATGACGATGCCGGACTCGAGCATCACTTTGAGAAAGATCTCACCCATAAAGCTACATCCTTGTCTTGGAATTGAGCATTGGTTTTTACGGTATTGCGGCGCGCCTAGCAACAGACCATGGACGCAAGGCGCGGCAGGATATCTTCGGCCGGTGCGTCGAATCGTATGTCCGTCACGTCACGGTACAGTGTCGGACCGAGGTTGATCTCGATCACGGTGCCCCCCTTGGCCTTGATCCGCAGGGGAATCTGGTTCGCCGGGGCGACCTCGCCCGAGGTGCCCACGACGATCACCAGGTCGGCCTTGGAGGCGTGGTGCGAGGTCTCGTCCACGGCCCGCGGCGGGATGCCCTCGCCGAAGAAGACCACGTCCGGCCGGATCACGCCGCCGCATTCGGCGCAGCGCCAGGGGATGTCCTCGCGCGTGAGCCGCCTCGCCCCGGCGGCCGGGTAGGTCGCGGCGCAGGACATGCAGTGGAAGTGCTCGCAGCCGCCGTGGAACTCGATCACCCGGCGCGAGCCCGCGGCCTGGTGCAGGCCGTCGATGTTCTGGGTGATGACCGCGGCGAGCCGTCCCTCCTCCTCGAGCCGGGCGAGGGCCAGGTGGGCGGAATTGGGCGCGGCGCGGCCGAAGAAGTCCATGGCCTCGATCAGGAACTCCCAGACACGGCGGGGCCTTGCGCGCAGCGCGCCGATGGAGGCGACCTCCTCGGGATCGAAGCGGGACCACAGACCGCCGGGACTTCTGAAGTCGGGGATGCCGGACGGCACCGAGATGCCGGCGCCCGTGAAGGCGACGGCATGGCGTGCCCCGCGCAGGGCTTTCGCCGCACGCGCGAGCAAGGATTCCATGGCGGAATCGGACATGGGGTGGCCCTATAGCACTTGTCTTTGCGGGGCGGAAGGGGGGGAGGGGAGCTTACCGGGCCGGAGTTTTGGGAGATGCCGCCCGGGCGGCCGCCCGGGGCGCGGGCGCGGGCTTGTCCTGTCCGGGAACTTTTTCCAGGCGCGTGAGCGCTGTCTTCAGCCCGCGCACGAGCTGGGCCGCGTCGTCCTCGGGAATCTGGCGGCGCAGCGCGTCCTCGTTGCCCGCCTGGATGTCGCGGTGGCGCAGGTTCTCCAGGATGTTCTGCAGCCGCTGGGGGCCCAGCACGTCCAGCCCCTTGAGCACGAAGGCGATGAACTCCCGCGCCAGGACGAGGCATTCCGGCCTGGCGTAGAGGGTCTGCCAGTCGACCACGGTGCGGCCGTCCGCGAAGCGCACGCGGTGGGCGTCCGCCATCTCCCTGGCGCGGTCTGCCAGTCCGATGAGCTGCTCGTTGTGCGGCCCGAAGAGGAGCGGCGTGGAGTCGAAGGGATCGAAATGGGGCACCGTGCCGCGCACGCCGATGAGCAGGTAGCGCACGAGCGGCCAGGGCACCGCGCCCTTGACGTAGGCCTCGCGCGCGGCCTTGTCCTTGGGCGAGCCCGCAGGGTGCAGCAGCCTGTGCGTCCCGCCGGAGCGCAGCCCGTGCTCGGCCAGGATCATGCCCAGGGGATCGTCGGCCAGCCCCTCGGGCTGTCCGTAGAGGTAGATCTCGCGCAAGAGCGCGGAGAACGCCTCCTCGGGCAGGCCGCCGAGGTCCTTGTACTCGTCGAAGGCTTCGCGGATGGCCGCGTTGAGCACTGCGGGCGGCACCTTTTTCGCCAGCAGCAGGTCGCGCATGATCTTGGCGAAGGAGAGCATCTGCTGGCGGCAGGCCGCGCGCGTGGTCTCCATGAGCAGCCGTTCGAGGTCCGCCTGCCGCGGCTCGGGCCGAGCCTGGTCGCTCATCGTCTCCTCCGGGAAGTTCTCAGCGCAGGCCCAGGAGCCGGGCGGCGAGTTCGCGGGAATTGGCCTCGCAGGCCTCGTATTCGGCCTGGCTGAGCCCCGCGCCCAGGGCCACGGCGCGCCGAAGCTCCGGCCCGACGAGGTCGCGCGGGGCGTGGGCGTCGTTGTTGATGACCAGGCGGGCGCCGGCGGCGCGGGCCACCGCGGCCACGTGGCCGTTGGACAGGCTGTGGCCGCCGCGCGTGGTGATCTCGAGGAAGACCCCCTTCTCGGCGGCGAGGGCCGCCTCCTCCGGGGTGATCAGGCCGGGGTGGGCGAGCACGTCGCAGCCGCCCTCGATAGCCGCCAGGTTGGTGCCGCGCTCCACCGGCTCGACCACGGTCTCGCCGTGCACGACCACGATCTCCGCCCCGGCCTTGCGGGCCATGGCGATGGTCTCGGGGATGAGCGCGGGCGGCACGTGGGTGATCTCCGCCCCGGCCAGCAGGTCGATGCCCGCGAACGCGCCGTAGCGCCTAGTCAGGCGCAGCACGTTGGCGATGTTGTGCTCGAGGTTCGAGAGGTCGGCGTGGTCGGTGACGGCCAGGGCCTTGTAGCCCGCGACCTTGGCGCGGCGGACGAGTTCCGCCGGGATGAGCTCGCCGTCGGAGAAGGTGGAGTGGGTGTGCAGGTCGATCATCGCGGTGTCTTGGGCTGAAGGGGAAGATATCGCGCCGTGTGCGGCGGGATCACATCTTGTATTTGTCCTCGGGGTCGAACTTCTCGAGGATGTCGTTCCACTTGTTGGCGTCCTCGCCGCGCAGCACGGGCTTGCCCGGGGTCTTGCCGTCGCTCGCGGCCTGCTCCAGCACCTGCTCGGCCACGCGGATGGGCGCCTTGGCGCGGATGGCCAGGGCGATGGCGTCCGAGGGGCGCGCGTCGATGCGCCGCACGTCGTTGTTCGTGGCCACCTCGATCTCGGCGTAGTAGGTGCCCTCGCGCAGGTCCACGACCTCCACGGCCTTTATCTCGCCGCCCATCTGGTGGATCACGGAGAGCAGCAGGTCGTGGGTCATGGGACGCGGCAGGGCCACGTCGTTCAGCGCCATGGAGATGGACATGGCTTCCATGGCGCCGATCCATATGGGCAGCGCCTTCTCTTCGCCCATGTCCTTGAGGATCAGGATGGGCACCTGGGAATCTTCGTCCAGCGCAAGTCCGAAAACCTTCACTTCGACCATGTCGCCCCCAGTTGCGTGGCGGTGAGGGAATGCTTCTTGGCCTTTTCGATCTTGACACGGGCGAAGGCGCCGGTCAAATCCGCATCGCCCGAAACCGCCACGTTGACCACCCGGCCCCAGGCGTCGCGACCGGCCCAGGAGGTCAGCCCCTCGGCCAGGGCGCTCCCCTCGGCGTCGCGGTCCACGCGGCTCCTGCCCACGTACATGATCTCTGTCTCGGTGCCCACGAGCGCGGCGTAGGCCTTCTCGGTCAGGCCGTCCTGCAGGGCCTGCAGCTCGAGGAGGCGGCGCGTCTTCACGGCCTCGGAGACCTTGGGCTCGATCTTCACCGAGCGCACGCCCGGACGATCATTATAAAGGAAGAAGAAGCTCGACTCGAAGCCCACCTCCTCGACCACGGAGAGCGTCTCGCCGAATTCCTCCTCGGTCTCGGTGGGGAAGCCGACGATGAGGTCGGTGGAGAGCGTCAGCTCGGGGCGCGCCTCGCGCAGCGCGGCCACGATCTCGAGGTAGCGCGCGCGGTCGTACTTGCGGCCCATGAGGGCGAGGATCCTGTCCGAGCCGGACTGCAGCGGAAGATGCAGGTGCGGGGCGAGCACGGGCAGCTCGGCGAAGGCGCGGATGACCTCGGGCGCGATGTCCTTGGGGTGCGAGGTGGTGAAGCGCAGGCGGCGCAGTCCGGGCAGCTCGGCCACGCGGTACAGGAGCTCCGCGAAGCTCGTGCCGTCGCCCGCGGCGTCCTGGCCGTAGGAGTTGACGTTCTGGCCGAGCAGCGTCAACTCGGACGCGCCCGCGCCAAGCCACTCGCGGCACTCGGCGAGCACGTCGGCCGCCGCGCGCGACTTCTGCCGTCCCCGCACGTGGGGCACGATGCAGTAGGCGCAGAAGTTGTCGCAGCCCTGCATGATGGTCACGAAGGCCTGGTCGGGCACGACCTGTCCGCCGCCCGCGAGGTCCGGGCGCTCGCGCGGGGCGTACTCCTCGCTGAAGTCCAGGAGCGAGAGGCGGAGCCTGGGCTCCGCGGCCAGGCGCGCCAGGGCCTGGGGCACGGAGGCCGTGGCGTCCGTGCCGAAGACCAGGCGCACGTGGGGGAAGCGGCCGAAGAAGTCGGCCCCCACCTGCTGCGCCAGGCAGCCGCCCACGGCCACGAAGGTTCCGGGGCGGCCCTGCATCATGTCGCGCAGGCGGCCGAGCAGACTGTAGACCTTCTCTTCCGGCTTTTTGCGCACGCTGCAGGTGTTGACCACCACGACGTCGGCCTCGGCGGCCGGGACCCTCTCCCACCCCAGGGCGAGGAGCGAGCGGGAGAGCCAGTCCGAGTCGCCGACGTTCATCTGGCAGCCGAAGGTAATAACGTGGAATCGCATCTCGTCTCCAGGCCGCTGAAAAAGGGCCATCTGCTGCGTTGCTGCGAAAAATTCAACCCCTCGCGTATGTGAAGATACGCGTCGGGCTCGAATTTTTCTTGCGCCTTGCATCCGGCCCTTTTTGAGCGGCCTGACAAATGAAATTAGTCATCGCTGAGCTGTTCATCTACCCGCACCGCGGGCCAGGACTTCATTGTGGTCTGCGGCCGCTTTGTCAAGTGCCGCATGGCGGATGGGGCGGGGGAGAGGCGGCTCAGGTGCCGTAATGGTCCACGAGCCAGAGGAAGACGAAGGCCACGGCGCGCGAGCAGACCTCGTCCTCGGAGAGGGTGCCCGCGTCGATGACGCACTCGGCCTTCCTGTCCTCCTCGAAGGGTACGTCCACGCCGGGCACGAGGCCGAGTCCGGCGACCTGCTCGCCGGTCTTCTGGCGGCGCAGGGCCTTCTCGTAGAGCCCGGCCATGACCAGCCCCTCGGGCCGCGCGGCCTCGCGCCGCATGGCCGTGCCCACGGGGCAGCGCAGGAAGATCTCGGCGAAGCGG
The DNA here is from genome assembly GCF_000422205.1 of Desulfovibrio sp. X2. Taxonomy (NCBI): domain Bacteria; kingdom Pseudomonadati; phylum Thermodesulfobacteriota; class Desulfovibrionia; order Desulfovibrionales; family Desulfovibrionaceae; genus Desulfovibrio; species Desulfovibrio sp. X2. The sequence goes on along the minus strand of NZ_ATHV01000065.1, from coordinate 21,147 downwards.
GGGATGAGCCTGCGCGCGCGGCGGCGCATCTCCAGGCGCGGGGCCGTGCCGTCCATGACCACGCCCTTGCCGCTGCGCACCATGAAGGCCGCCTCGTCCACGAACATGGCGTAGGCCTTCTCGCGCTCCTCGGCGGAGTAGTCGGGATTCGGGAAATACTGCTTGCGCCGTTCGTCCATGGACAGGCGCACGGCCGCGAAGCCGCGCCTGGTCAGCCCCTCGACCACGGCCCGGGCCACGGTGCTCTTGCCCGATCCGGGCAGCCCCGTGATCCACACGGCCCAGCCTTCCCCGGCGGACGGGCCGCCCGTCTCACTGCGGCCGTTCCTGCCGTTCACGCGCCCGCCGTTCTTCACGCCAGGTATCCGTTCACGTCCGTGTAGTCGAAGGGCGCGCGGGAGAGCGCCCGCTCGAGGAAGCGGAAGAGGGCCGCGCGGACCTCGGGCGGGTGGTCCGGGTACCACTGCGGCGAGGCCACGACCAGCGCCCTGAAGGCGAAGAAGGGGCCGATGACCTCGAGCACCTCGCGGTCGCCCGTGGCGGCCAGGTACTCCTCGAAGAAGCCCGTCCAGAGGGTGAGGAAGGCGCCTTCCATGCGCGGCCCGTCCAGGATGCCCCAGAGCAGGTAGTTCACGGCCATGGCCGCCAGGTCGCCCGCGGCCTCGCCGTGCTCTCCCCGGCTGCGGTCCAGCACCCGGAAGTCGCCTCCGTCCACGAGCACGTTCCAGGGGTGGAAGTCGCCGTGCACTGCGCAGAGCCTGCGCGCGTACCGCTTGAGCCGCCAGCGCCAGTCGATGAGGCTCTGCTCCAGGGCGCGGAACCTCTCCTCGGGAAAGGCCTCGTAGCCGCGCGGGTAGGCCTCGTCCACGAGGCCCATGATGCACTCGCTCGAGCCGATGAGGTCGCGGATGCGGCGCCGGTAGAGGTGCGGATCGTCCTTTTTCCCGGCGTGCACTCCGGCCAGCCAGCGGGCGAAGGCACGGGCCATGGCCTCGTCGCCCTCGGCCAGGCCCTGCTTCCGGATGCGGTCGAGGTCCAGGAAGTAGTCGTGGCCGGGCAGCCGCTCGTTGACGATGAAGAACTCCTGCGGCGCGTCCAGCGGCACGAGCCTGCCCGCGCCGTCCACGTAGCCGACGCCGAGCGGCTTCACGTGGCGCTCCATGCGGCCGCCGGTCTCGTACTGGAAGAGCAGGATTGCCGCGCGGTCCCAGTAGTACTGGTGGCCGTAGGCGTCGCCCTTCATCACCGAGACGACGGCCTCGCGCTCCTCCTCGGCACCTCCCGGCGTGCGCACGGCGAAGCGCACCAGCACTGGCTTGCCGTAGCCGAAGCGCTTCATGCCCTGCGCGTCCAGGCTGCCTATGGAGCCCGCGGCCAGAAGCCGCGTCCCGGGACCGTGGGCGCGGCGCAGGTAGTCCTCGATCAGCGCGTGCGTCAGTTCGATCATTGTTTCGATTTAGCGCATGGCGGGAGGAAGGGGAAGAGGAAGGGCGCAGGGAGATGGACGGATGGAGGGCGACGGCCCAGGGCGGCCTTCCCGCCGCGGACGGGCTGCGGGCGGGAAGGCGCGCGGGGCGTGGAACGGCTACTCGGCGTTCAGGATCACGGAGAAGGCCTTGAACAGGAACCAGGTCTTCTCGCCGACCTTGAGGCCGAGCTTCTTGACGCTCTCGTCGGTGATCAGGGCGCACATCACGGTGCCGTCCTCGAGCTTGCCGATGACCTCGGCCGAGATGGAGCCCTCGTTGATGGCCGTGATCGTGCCCTGGTAGCGGTTGCGGGCGCTGGTCTTCTCGAGCTCGGAATCCTTGACCAGGATGACCCAGGGCGCCTTGACGATGGCCGTGAGCTTCTTGCCCTCGGCCACGCCCAGGGCGGCCTTGCTCTCGTTGGTGATGACCGAGACCACGGCCAGGCCGGAGGCGGTCTTGACCTCGACCTCGGAGAGGATGGTGCCGGTGCGGATCTGGGACACGGTGCCGGTGAAGCTGTTGCGGGCGCTGGTCTTCATTATGGTTCTCCCTTGCTGGATGGTTGGCGTCGTCCGGCGCGCATTGCGTCAGAACTGGCATATGGTCACGTAAATATAAATCCGCGTGAGATTATCGCAACAAGGTCAGCGCGGGGGACAGCCGATCTTTTTCCTGCCCTCGGGGACGTTGCAGGGGCTCGATCCAGGCGCGGCGCGGGCAGGCGCGGGAGAGCCGTTTTTCCCCGGACGGCCGCGCCCTCCGGGCTCGCGTTCGCCCCGGATTTCATGCTATGCGCCGCAAAGGGACCGTCGCAACCTGCAACGCTGGAGGTGAGCATGCAGGCCGCAATTTCCCACATCTTCCTGACCGTGGACGACCATGACACGGCTTTGGAGTACTACGTCGGGGTGCTGGGCTTCAAAAAGACATGGGACCTGCCGCTGCCCGGGGGCTTCCGCTGGCTGACCGTGGCGCCGCAGGGCGGGGAGGGGTGCCACCTCGTCCTGAACAAGGCCGCGAGCGAGGAGGAGTGGGCGCTCATCGGCAGGCAGTCGGCGGGAGACAGGACCCCGCTGTGCATCATCCAGGTAGATGATTTCGATACCGTGTACGAGTCCTGGCAGACCCGGGGCGTCTCCTTCCTGGACTCGCCGCGCGAGATGCCCTGGGGCCGCATGGCCCGCTTCAGGGATCCGTACGGCAACCTTTTCTATCTCATGGAGCCCAATCTGGAGTTCGTGAACGGCAAGGTCGGGCCGGACGAGGCCGCGCCGGGGAGCTAGCGGGGAGACCGCAGGCAGGGAACGACGGGGCTTCGCGAGAGGGCCGCGATGCGCCCTCGCGAGGCCTCAGAAGGTCGTCCGGTCGAGCCGCTGCCCGGCGCGCAGGGCGTCGCGCACGGCCGAGAGCCGCCTGTCCATGTCCTCGAAGGCGGCGAGCATCTCCCGCTCGCGGCCGCTGGTCTCGATGACCGCGCGCACCGCTCCGTTGCCGAAGACGAGGCGCCTGTCGCCCAGCAGCGCCAGGATGGGGTCGTGCGTGGCCATGAGCACGATCTTCTTCTCGTCCGTGAGGAGCCTCAGCGCCTTGCGGCGGTCGATGCCCGCGTTCTCGATCTCGTCGATGAGCACGATGGGCGAGACGCTCAAAAGCGCCGTGTCCGCGATCATCAGGGCGCGCGACTGCCCGCCCGAGAGCGAGGTGAGCGGCGTGTGGGGGCCGAAGGACTCGCCCGCGAGCTCGTTGCCGAGCGCGATGATGGCCTCCACGGCCCGCTCCGGCTCCCCGATCATGCGGCTCTCGGCGTGCAGGGAGAGGAATTCGCGCACGCCGAGGTCCATGACGAAGTTCATGTTCTGGGAGAGCTGGGCCACGAGCTTGCGCTGCGCGGAGAAGCGAAGGCCCGGATCGGGCGCGCGGCCGTTCAGGAAGACGCTCCGGCCCGTGGGCGTGTCGCCCTGGGCCAGCCACTCGATGTCCGCCAGGAAGCGGCTCTTGCCCGAGCCCGTGGGGCCGACGATGCAGACCACGTCGCCGGGCGCGAGCGTCAGGTCCAGGGCCTCCGCGGCCCCGGACTTGTCGTGGCCGCCGCGCACGGTCACGGAGCGCACGCGCTCCTCGCCCGGCTCGGCGATCTTTTCCATGGACTCCATGAAGTCCGCGAAGAGCCCGGGCAGGTCCGCCTTCTCCACGCCCAGGTCGGCCAGCTCGTCCTCGTCGAGGCCCGCCAGCAGGGCGCCCAGCGGCAGGTCCGGCCGCGGCGCGGCCACGCCGACGGAGGCCAGGAAGTCCTTCACGTGGGGGCGGGCGGCGATCAGCTCGCCGCAGGGCGTGTCGGCATACGGCAGCGCGGATGCGGGACTCATGCGTCCTCCCCCGGAACAGGCGCTTCCTGCGCGATCTTCTCGAAGCGCATCTTGCGCACGTTGCCCATCTGGAAGTCCTGGCCCACGCGGCGCTGCCCCAGGCAGTAGGAGCAGACCGCGGCGGGCATGGAGAAGCGCAGCGTGGCGCCGTCGAGGCTCTCGGTTACCGGCGCGCCGGAGAGGAGGCTCGCCAGGGCGCGTGCCCCCTGCCCCGTGAGGCCGTTCAGGGTCAGCGCCGTGGCCCGCGGGTTCACCTGGCGCACGCGAAAAAGGAAGACCTCGCGCTCGGCCTGGGAGACGATGTCGCCCTTGGTGACCACGACCACGTCCGCGAGCTTCAGCATGGGGCCGATCTTCTGCGGCGTGTGCACGCCGCTCAGGTTGTCCACCACGCACACGGCGAGCACCCCGGTGATGTGCGGCGCGCAGCGGTTGCACAGCCCCGCGCTCTCGAAGAGCAGCAGGTCAAGCCCTTCCGCGCGGCCCCAGGCCAGGGCGTCCTGCACGTTGCTGACGTAGAAGTGGTCCGGGCACAGGCCGCCCGAGAGGCCGACCACGGCCGGGATGCCCGCGCGGACGAAGGCCTCGCGGTCGCGGCTGGAGATGCAGTCGAACTTGACCACGGCGGCGGAAAGGCCCTCGCGGCGCAGATGTTCGAGGCTCTTGATGAGGACGGCGGTCTTGCCGCTGGAAGGGGGACCGGCCACGGTCACGAGGCGCATGCGTTCTCCGGGATGGGGTTCGTCGCGCGGGGGGCATAGGCCCACGGGGTCCGCGTTTCGCATTCGTCGCGAAGGAAGGTAGCCCAAAAACGCCCGATTGCAAAAGCGCGGGCAGGGCGGGGAATCCGCGGCCCGGCCGGGATCAGTTCCGCGCGGCGGCTGCGTCAGGCCGTGGGCCGCAGGCTTGCTGCCTCGTGCAGCAGCTCGGCCAGGGGGGCCGGGACCGTCGCCATGGGGCAGTGGCCGCTGTCGAGCGTGCGCATGGCGAAGCCCCGGGCCGGGGCCTCTTCCGCCATGCGCCGGATGAGCGGCATGGCCGTGCGCGTGCAGGAGATGTAGGTGCGGCGCGCGGGCACGGCGGTCTCGTCCCAGGCGAAGGGCTCGGTGAAGCCGGACAGGGGGAACGAGGCGATGCGCGCCGCGAACCAGGCCTTGGTCTCCTCGTCCTCCACGCCGAAGGCCGGGAGCGGCCAGGGCCGCACCAGGTCGCCGTCCGTGTGGCGGGCGAGCATCTGCGCGAACTCCGGCCCGGCCACGTCGCGAAAGGACTTGCCCTGCACGGGCAGCACCGCGTCCACCATGGCCAGCCCCACCACGCGCGGCCCGGCCTCCACGGCCACGGCGTGCGCCAGCAGGCCGGACCAGCTGTGGCCGACCAGGGTCACGGTGCACAGCTCCTCGTGGCGCATGACCGAGACCACGTCCTCGATCCAGTCGGCCATGGTGAGCCCCTTGCGCAGCAGGTGGCCGCGCTCGCCGCAGCCGGTCAGGGTCGGGGCGTAGACGTCGTGGCCCAGGGCGCGCAGGGCGTCGGCCGTGCGGCCCCAGACCCAGCCGCCCTGGAAGGCTCCGTGCAGCAGCATGATCGTGGACATGATTCCTCCCGTGTCGTCGGCGTTGCCCGCCGCGACGGTTTTCTGCCCGGCCTCAGAGGCGCGAGTCGCGCGGCCGCGGGCCGTGTGGACGCGGTACCGGCGCGCGCCGCGCCCGGCCGCGCGCCGGGGCGCGCGCGATCCGTTCGAGCGCCGCGGCCAGGCCGCGCGGGGCGGTGACCATGGGCAGGGGCCCGGCCTCGAGCACGGCCTGCTCCAGTCCGAGCCGCCGCGCCGCCTGCGTGGCGCGAAGCGCGGCCTCGTCCGTCCGGCCCCGGCTGCGCAGGTGGACCACGCGGCCGGGCAGGGCGCCGGGCGCGACAGTCGGGGATTCATGGAAAAGCTTTTCCGGGAAGGGAACCTGCCGCACGGCGTACCAGCCGCGCAGGGCCCGGCAGCGCACGGCCGCGTCCGGAGGCGGCGGAGCGACCAGGCCGTCTCGGGGGTCGGCCTCGAGAGAGCGGGCGAAGTCCGGGCCCGCGAGGTCCGCGTAGCCTGCCCCGGCCTCGGGCAGGAAGCCGTCGAGCAGCACCAGGCAGGCGATGCGCCCGCCGAGCCGGGCCGCTGCCGCGGCTGCGGGAAACGCGCCCCAGCCCGCGGCCACGGCCACGGCGCCGGAAAGATTCTCGTGAAAGACCAGGCTGGCCACGTCGGCCACGCAGGTGGACAGCCCGCGCAGGCTGGGAAGCAGGTGGGCGCGCTCGCCGCAGCCGGTCAGGCTCGGGGCGTGCACGCGGTGCCCCGCGGCCGCGAGCTCTGCGGCCGCGCGCCGCCAGACCCAGCCGCCCTGAAAGGCATCGTGCACGAAAACGAAGTCAGCCATTGCCCGTCTCCTGCATCCCACGCGGCGTTCGCGCATGGACTGCAACGGCTGCGTACCACAAATCATGCCAAACGCAAAAGTGTGTTCTCTGGCGATGGAAAAGGCTGACCGGCGCGGTTGTGTGTCGTGGATGTCTTCAAAAAAGACGACATTTTTGTCGCCGTTGTCACTTTTCAGTATTCATTCAGTGATCGAATGTCACTCTAGTGCATTTTTAAGTGACTGCACGAGGCGAGGAACGATGCCGAGTTGAATTGAAAATGCCGCGCGCGTGTGTCGTTTTGCGTCACACGCACGCGGCGATATTCGTGCCCGTCCGCGCCGGGGCTTGCGCCGCGTTCAGGGGCGCTTGCCCGGGCGGGCGGCGATGAAGGCCTCGGTCAGCTCGCGGGTCAGGACCTCGGGGTCGCGGGCCGCGAGGAAGTCCCAGCCGAGCCACTTGAGGCGCCGCGAGCCCGCCGGAGTCTCGGGCAGGTTCGTGGGCACGTCCGGGTGCAGGGCGGGGAAGAGCGCGCCCGAGAAGATGCGCGCCACCTCCGGGCCCGCCAGGAAGGAGGCGATGCCCGGGAAGCGTGCGACGGCCTCGCGCTTGGCGAGCAGGGTCACGGGGCTCACCAGGGCGCCGTCCTCGGGCCAGACCACGCGCACGGAGCCCTCGCGCGGCACGGAGCGGGCGAAGAAGTAGGGCAGCACGCTCACGGCCGGGGCGTCGGCGCGGCCCTTGCCCGCCATCTTCACCATCTCCGCCGGGTGCAGGCCGCAGAGCACGGAGCGCGCCAGGCGCCGCACGCCGTCCATGCCGAACTCGCGGTACACGGTCATGAGCATGGTCTCGCAGTAGAAGCCCTTCTGGCCGCGCACGGCCACCAGGTCCTCCATCTCCGGCTCCAGCAGGTCCGCGAAGCGGCGCGGCGCGGGACGCCCGCCGAGCCTGGCCTCGTCCACCAGGAAAACGAGCAGGTTCATGGCCAGCATGGAGTAGCTGCCCGCCGGGTCCTTGTAGGGCGTCTCGGCGAAATCCCGGGCGAAGTCCGCGTTGACCGCGTCCGGCGTCACGTCCGTGAACAGCCCGGTGTCCACGAAGCGCCTGCGGAAGTCGTCGCCGAAGAAGACGTTCACCCCCGGCGAGATGATCAGGTCGGGCAGCTCGTCCGCGTCCGCGAAATGGGGCACGAGGTCGTAGTAGGTGGTCTGGAGGTTGGCGTTGCCCTCCACGCACCAGGTGAAGTCCTGTGCCTCGGGCGACGAGGCGAGGTGCGCCGCGAGTGCCCGCTCGAAGGGCATCTTCAGGGGGCAGGGCATGAGTGCGAGGAAGTTGAGCCGCACGCGTTCGCCGGGCAGGGAAAGCTCCCTGCGCCCCTCGTCGCCCGCGGCAAGCCCGGCCTCGAAGGCGGCCGGATCGATGCCGCGCGAGCGCAGCAGGGTGGACAGCCGGACGTAGGGCGCCACGAAGCGGCGTCCCTGCTCGTTCAAGGCGGCCTCGAGCCCCGTCGCGCAGAGCTTCTCCTCGAGGCCCGGACAGGCGGCCAGAGCCTCGGCAAGCGTCATATCCGCAAGATTCACACCGTTCTCCTTACGTGTCGCCGTTTCGACGTGTCGGCAAGGGCCGCAGCCGACGGCCGCACCCGACAGCCGCACCCGACAGCCGCACCCGACGGCCGCACCCGACGGTCCGCCCGGAAGCCATGCTAGCCCCGCGAACGGAGATTGTCCAAGCGGTCCGGTGGGGATTTCCGGCGCGCGGCTCGCGGGGAGACGGGAATTTCCCTCCGCCCGGTTGAATCCGTCCTCCAGGGAGAGTACAAAGGGAGTATCTGGTGAACCTCGTCCGGGCCCTGCAACGGCCCGGCAGTGTCTCCGGCGGCGGGGGCGGGCGCCCTGCGCCGCCAAAGGAGTATGATCCATGGAACTGGAAAAAAGACGGCTGGGCAGGACCAACCTGCACATCGCCCCCCTCGTGTTCGGGGGAAACGTCTTCGGCTGGACCCTGGACGAAGGACAGTCCTTCGCCGTTCTCGACGAATTCATGCGTCTGGGCTTCAACGCCGTCGACACCGCCGACGTCTACTCCCGCTGGGTGCCGGGCAACTCGGGCGGCGAATCCGAGACGATCCTCGGCAAATGGATGAAGAGCCGCAACAATCGCGACAAGGTCGTGCTGATCACCAAGGTCGGCTCGGACATGGGGCAGGGAAAGAAGGACCTGAGCGAGAAGTACATCATGAAGGCGGTGGAGGAGTCGCTGCGTCGCCTGCAGACGGACCGCATCGATCTCTACCTCTCGCACTGGGACGACGAGAGCACGCCGGTCGAGGAGACCCTTTCCGCCTACGCCAAGCTCGTGCGCGCGGGCAAGGTCCGCTGGATCGGGGCCTCCAACTTCCCGGCCGAGCGCCTGGAAGCGGCCATCCAGGCCAGCTCCAAGGGCGGGCTGCCGCGCTACGAGGTCTTCGAGCCGGAGTACAACCTCTGCGAGCGCAAGGGCTTCGAGCAGGGCGCGGCCGAGGTCTGCGCGCGCCACGGGCTCGGCGTCATCACCTACTATTCCCTGGCCAGCGGTTTCCTCACCGGCAAGTACCGCTCGGCCGAGGACCTCGGGCAGAGCGCGCGCGGCAGCGGCGTGAAGAAGTACCTGAACGAGCGCGGCATGCGCATCCTGGCCGCCCTGGACGAGGTCGCGGCGCGCCACGAGGTCGCGCCGGCGGCCGTCTCCCTGGCCTGGCTCATGGCCCGGCCGGGCGTCACCGCGCCCATCGCCAGCGCCACCAAATCCGCGCACGTGCAGGCTTTCCTGCAGGCCGCGCGCATCGAGCTGAGCGCTGAGGACATGGCGCGGCTGAACGACGCTTCCGCCTGATCCCGGGCGCTGAAAAAACGCCGTCTGCGGCGTCGCTGCGAAAAATGCAGACCCTCGCGTAGGCCAAGCTACGCGTCGGGCCTGCATTTTTCTTGCTCCTTGCATCCGACGCTTTTTGAGCGCCCGGGATCGGGATGTTCGGGGCACGACGGACGCAAAAAAGGGGAGCCCTTCAAGGGCTCCCCCTAGATTGATCCCAACTATCCGCCAAGGCTGCTCAAAAGACGTCAGATGCAAGGCGCAAGAAAGGTCCGGGCCCGACGCGCAGTCCTCCTACGCGAGGGGGCGGACCTTTCGCGGCGACGCAACAGACGGCGTTTTTTCAGCGGCCTGCAGTCTCACACCCCGAAGTTCTCCTTGTGCCGGGCCCAGAACTCCTCGCTGGTGAAGGCGTGCTCCTGGGTGCCCTTGTGCTCCACGCAGAAGCTGGCGCAGGTGGCGCCGAGGAGGGCCGCGTCCGCGAGCTCCCTGCCCATGGCCAGGCCTTTCAGAAGCCCGGCGCGATACGCGTCGCCCGCGCCCGTCGGATCCTCCACCTTGCGCGCCTTGGCGGCCGGGATGGGGATTTCGTGGCCGGGCGTCTTGCCGCCCTTGCCGATGTAGATCACCGAGCCCTTCTCGCCCAGGGTGACGATGATCGCCCCGGCGAGTGTGAGGAGTTCCTCGCGCGTCTTGCCGGTGACGTTCATGATCAGCTCGAGCTCGTAGTCGTTGGTGATCAGGATGGCCGCGCCGTTTATGGCCCCGAGCAGCTGCTCGGGCGAGAGCGCCGTGGTCTGCTGGCCCGGGTCGAAGAGGTAGGGGATCTTCAGCTCCCTGAGCTTGGCCGGGTACTCGGTCATGTCGCCCACGTTGCCGGGCGAGACGATGGCCAGGGCGTCCTCGGGCGGCACAAGGTTCCAGTCGAACTGCGATCCGTGGCGCATGGCCCCGGGGTTGAAGCCGGTGATCTGGTTGTCCGCCTTGTCCGTGGTGATGTAGGCCCCGGCCGTGAACTCGGAGTCGAAGGTGTGGATGCCGCGAAGCGACAGGCCGAGGCCGCGCAGCCACTGGGCGTAGGCGTCGAAGTCCTTGCCCACGCTGCCGATGATCATCGGGTCCTCGTCCAGCTGGCGCAGGGAGTAGGCGATGTTGCCCGCGGTGCCGCCGAACTTCTCCTCCAGCCCGTCCACCAGGAAGCAGACGTTCAGGATGTGCAGCTTGTCGGGCAGGATGTGGTCCTGGAAGCGGCCCGGAAAGGTCATGATGCGGTCGTAGGCCAGGGAACCGTTGACGAAGATGCGCATGCTAGGCTTCCTTCTCGGCGTCGCTGCCGGCGTCGAGGACCGAGTCGGCCCACTCGATGGTCTCGAGGCTGGACTTGAGGATGGGGGTGGTGGTGATCACGGGGAGCTCGTAGGGGTGCAGCTCCTTGATGATCTCGATGGCCCTGTTCACGTCGCGCATGCGCGTCTTGCAGAACATGACCGCCTCGTTCTCCTGCTCGATCTTGCCTTTCCACCAGAACAGGGAGGTTGCGTTGTCCACGACGTTCACGCAGGCCACGGCGCGGCGTTCGAGCAGCTGGCGGGCGAGCGAGAGGGCGGTCTCCTTGTCCGGAGCGGTCAGATAGATCGTTGCGAGGGACATGCTGGCTCCTTGGGTGAGGTCAGGGGTCTATTTGCAGATGGGCGCGGCCCCCGGGGCCTGCGCCGCCAGATAGGCGCTTTCGCTGTTCACGTCGTCTGCGGAGAGGGCCGCGCCCTGCTGCCGCATGCGGGTCAGCGTGCTCTGCCACCATGCCTCGTCGCGGCCGAGATTGGCGCAGACGTTCTCGGACGTGTGGCAGACGGTGCAGGCCCGGTGCAGCAGCGCTTCGCCCGTGGCCGCGTCCACCGTGTCGGTGGCTCTGCCCGGGTTCTCGGCCGAGGCCATGAAGACGAGGACGAAGGCCAGCAGGCAGAGGAACTTCATCATGGTCGACACGTCTCGCTCCTTGCTGATCTTCATGCGTCCTGCGCGGACGCGGGAGGCGCCGAAAGGGCGCAACTGGGCCGGGGGCCTGGGTTCTTCTAAACGCAAACCGCGGCACCCGCAACGGGTGTACTTTCCGGACCCGATGGAGCATTGTGCGCCATCGGATGACGCATCCCGCGATGCATCCCGCGATGCAGCGCCGACGGCAGCCGCCGTCCATCACATGAGAGGTTCGCGATGACGCTACAGCAACGCGCCGCTTCCGTCTACGACAGGCTCTGTCCCCTCTATCCCCCGGTGCGTTCCTTCCTCGACTTCACCACCCCCTGGCAGCTCCTCGTGGCCACCATCCTCTCCGCGCAGTGCACGGACCAGCGCGTGAACATGGTCACGCCCGGGCTCTTCGCCCGCTGGCCCGAGCCGAAGGACCTGGCCGCGGCGGACATCGCCGAGCTCGAGGAGGCCGTGCGCTCCACTGGGTTCTTCCGCAACAAGGCCAGGAACATCAAGGAGGCCGCGCGCATCGTGGCCGAGGAGCTCGGCGGCGTTCTGCCCGACGAGATGGACAGGCTCCTGCAGCTTCCCGGCGTGGCCAGGAAGACCGCGAACATCGTGCTCACCCAGGGCTTCGGCAAGGTCGAGGGCATCGCCGTGGACACCCACGTGCGCCGTCTGGCGCAGCGCCTCGGCCTCTCCGATACCGACCGTCCCGAGGTCATCGAGCGCGACCTCTGCGCGGCCTTCAGGCGCGAGGTCTGGGGCGAGATAAACCACCTGCTCATCCAGCACGGCAGGAACGTCTGCATCGCAAGGCTGCCGCGCTGTTCCGCCTGCGCGGTGGTGGACATCTGCCCAAAAAAGGGGGTGACAAAATCGGCCTAGCCGCTAGGATGCGCCCGGCGATACGTCGCAAGGAAGGTTTATTTCATGGACAAGCTCATCGTCGAAAAATCCGGGCCGCTCAGCGGCACCGTCACCATCAGCGGCTCCAAGAACGCCGCCCTGCCCATCCTCATGGCCTGCATCCTGCCCACGGGCCGCATCGAGCTGCAGAACGTCCCCCGCCTGGCGGACATCCGCACCTCGTGCAAGCTCCTGAATATCCTCGGCTGCAACACGAGCTTCGAGGGCAACACCGTGGTCATCGAGTGCGGCCAGCTGAATCCGCACGCGCCCTACGAACTGGTCAAGACCATGCGCGCCTCGGTCCTCTGCCTGGGGCCGCTGCTCGCCGTGCTCGGCGAGGCCCGCGTCTCCATGCCCGGCGGCTGCGCCATCGGCGCCCGCCCGGTGGACATCCACCTCACCGGGCTCGAGCAGCTCGGCGCCACTTTCGAGCTGGAGGAAGGCTACATCATCGGCCGCACGGACGGGCTCAAGGGCGCGCACATCGTCATGCGCTTCCCCTCCGTGGGCGCCACCGAGCACCTGATCATGGCCGCGGCCATGGCCGAGGGCGAGACGGTCATCGAGAACGCCGCCCGTGAGCCCGAGGTCGCGGACCTCGCGAACTTCCTGAACGCCTGCGGCGCCAGGATCGAGGGCCAGGGCACGAGCGTCATCCGCATCGAGGGCGTGAACGGGCTGCGCGGCACCACGTACCGCGTCATGTCCGACCGCATCGAGGCGGGCACCTTCATGATGGCCGCGCCGCTCACCGGCGGCGAGCTGCTGCTGGAGCATTGTCCCCTGCCGGAGCTCGATGCCGTGGCCGTCAAGCTGCGCGAGATGGGCGTGTGCATCGAGGAGGTGGCGGGCGGCGTGCGCGTGGCCTGCGGCGACGACCTCGTGGGCGTGGACGTGGAGACCATGCCCTATCCCGGCTTCCCCACGGACATGCAGGCCCAGATCACGACCCTCATGTGCAGCGCCAAGGGGCTGTCCATGGTCGAGGAGAACATCTTCGAGAACCGCTTCATGCACGTCATGGAGCTGAACCGCATGGGCGCCGACATCAAGGTCAAGGGCCACACCGCGATCATCAAGGGCATGCGCAAGCTCGTGGGCGCCCCGGTCATGGCCTCGGACCTGCGCGCCAGCGCCTCGCTCGTGCTCGCGGGCCTCGTGGCCGAGGGCAAGACCGAGGTGCAGCGCATCTACCACCTGGACCGCGGCTACGAGAAGATGGAAGACAAGCTCACCGCGGTGGGCGCGCGCATAACCCGCGTGCGGGCCTGAGGACGCCGGAGGACTCTTGGCAGGGGAGGGGACGGCACCGCCGCGAGGCGCGCGCGGCCTCTTCTCCTGGCAGATACTGCTCCTGGCCTACGCCGCGGGCATCCTGGCGCTTCGCGCGCCCGTGCCCGCGGGTGTCGGCCTCCTCGTCCTGGTCCTGTTCCTGGGCCTCTACGACGCACCCCGCTTCCGTCCCGTCCTTCTGCTCCTCCTGGCCGCGGCCTTCGGCCTGGGGCTCGGCCTCGCCTCCCGGCGCCTGCCCGCGCCGCCCGCCCACATCCCACAATGGATCCTCGAGCGCGACAGGGTCGTGCTCTCCGGCCGCGTCGCGGACGTGGAGTCGCGGCCCGAGGAGAGCTGGCGGGCGGTGCTCGACGGCGTCTCCTGCCGCCTGCCCGACGGGCGCGAGGAGACGCTCCCCGGCCGCCTCGTCCTGACCTGGGTCAAGCCCGAAACACCACCCCGCCCGGGCGAGCGCGTGACGGCGCAGACGCGCGTCTACCCCGAAGGCGGGCTGGTCAATTTCGGCGGCTACGACTTCTCCTTTTCCTGGATCGCGCGCGGCGTGTTCTGGCGCGCCTGGGCCATGGCCGGGCAGGCACGGGCCGAGCCCGGCGGTGGAATATCCGGAGCCGGGTCGTCCCTGGGCGAGACCCTGGCCGCGGCGCGCGCGCGGGTGGTGGAGAGGCTGGCCGCCCTGGCGCCGCCGGACCAGCCCGGCGCCCTCGTGCGCGCCGTGCTCGCGGGCGACCGCTCCGGCCTCGAACGGGCCACGGTGGAGCGCATGCGCGCCGCTGCCCTGTCGCACACCCTGGCGCTCTCCGGCCTGCACCTGGCCATGGCCGCCGGGCTCGGCCTGATCCTCGCCTGGCTCCTCGGCCGCGCGCGGCCCTCCCTCTTCCTGCGCATCCCCCTGCCGCGCCTCTCCGTGCTCCTCGGGGCGCCGCTGGTGCTGCTCTATCTCTGGCTCGGCGGGGCGGGCTACTCCCTGTTGCGCGCGGCCTGCATGTTCGCGGCCTGGGGCGCGGCGCTGTGGCGCGGCCGGGCCGGGGCCTTCCTGGACGGCCTCTTCCTGGCTCTGGCCGCCATCCTCCTCGTCTCGCCGCTCTCGCTCTACGACCTCGGCCTGCAGATGTCCGCCCTGGCCGTGGCCGGGATCATCGTCCTGGCCCCGGCCTTCGATTCCCTGGCCCGCCGCGCGGCCGAGCGGCTCATCCCCGCGCCGCGCCTGCGCCCCGTGCTGCGCTGGCCGCTCTCGCTGCTGGGCGTGAGCCTCGCGGCCAACCTGGCCCTGCTGCCGCTCTCCCTTCGCGTCTTCGGCGAGGTGCCCGCCGGGCTCCTCTGGAACCTGCTCTGGCTGCCGCTCATGCAGTTCTGGCTCATGCCCGCGGCGCTCCTCTCCCTCCTGCCCCTGGGGCTCGGGCTTCCCGGCCCCGCGGCCTTTCTGCTGCACTGCGCGTCCCTGCCCGCGTCGCTCCTGCTCGACCTCCTCGCCCGTGCGGAGGGGGCAGGGCTCTTGCGCACGCTCACGGGCGTGCGTCCGCTCTGGCCCGCCATGCTCGGCTACTGGCTGCTCTGGGTCTGGTGGCTCGCGCGGCGCAACCGGAACGGGGGAAGGAAGGATCTCGTGCTCGCGGGCCTCGCCTTCTGCCTGCTGGCCGGGCCCGTCGCGGCAAACGCCTGGGAGGACGCGCGGCCGCGCGTGGCCGTGGAGGTCCTGGACGTGGGGCAGGGGCAGGCCGTGCTGGTCACGGCGCCGGGCGGCAGGCGCGTGCTGGTGGACGCGGGCGGGCTCTCGGCCTCGGGCTTCGACATGGGCCGGGCCGTGGTGGTGCCGCGCCTGACGCTCGGCCGCGACCCCGTGCTCACCGCGCTGCTCCTCTCGCACACGCACACCGACCATGCCGGAGGCGTCCCGGCCGTGCTCGGGGCGCTTCGCGTGGACTCGTTCGTGTGGAGCGGGCTCGAGCAGGGCACGAAGACGGGCGAGCGGCTGCTTACGGACTGCGCGGCCGCGGGCGTGCCCGTGCACGCCATGAAGACGGGCGAGACCTTGGACCTCGGCCACGGCGTGGCGCTGACGGCGCTGCATCCGGAGCCGGACTTTACGGCCGAGGGGCTGAACGACCTGAGCCTGGTCCTGCGCCTGACCTGGAACGGCCGGGGGCTCGCGCTCATCCCGGGCGACGCCGAGCAGCCCGCCATCGCCGACATGCTGCGCGCCGCCGAGGTGCAAAAGGATTCTCCCCTGGCCGCCGATCTCCTCGTCCTGCCGCACCACGGCGCGTCGGGCAGCGTCAATCCCCGCTTCTACCGGGCCGTGGCCCCGCGCCTGGCCGTGGCCTCGGCGGGGTGGCTCAACCGCTGGAACTTCCCCGGCTGCCGCACGCGCGCGGCCATGCGCGACCTCGGCCTGCCGCTCTACGCCACGGCAGCCGACGGCGCGGTGCGCGTCTCCTGGGACGCGCCGGACGCCGGGCCCGTGGTCGCCACCGCCCTCGGCGCCCCCCTGCCGCTCGGGCCTTGCCCCGAGGCCCGGCAGGCGCGTATTTCGAAAGCGAAACCGGCCGCGTCCGAAACCGAAGCCGACACGGAGGCATCCGCGCCATGAGACTTTCCCACGCCCTCACCGCCCTCTGCCTGGCCGCGGCCCTGGCCCTGCCCGCCGCGCCTGCCCGCGCCGCCGAGAAGCAGCCGGACAAGGCCGCGCCGGCTGCTTCTTCCTCCTCTTCTTCTTCTTCTTCTTCTTCGGTCGCCGCCCCGGCCGCTCCCCGCGCGCAGGACTTCGAGCGCTGCGAGGACGGCTGGAAGTCGGGCCCGGCGGGCCTCTACGGACCGCAGGACAAGCCCTGGAAGCTCAAGGTCGACCTGCCCGAGAGCTGCCGCGACCTGCCCGCGACCTACGAGATCGTCGGGCGCGACAAGGACCAGCTGGCCGAGTGCAGGCTGGAGGTGGTCTACGGCAGCGGCGGCACGTCGGAGCCGGTCAGGGTCACGGTGGCGGGCAAGGAGACGAAGCACGGCGCGGTGGAGTCCTACGAGGCCGAGCCCGAGCGCGCGGTGCGCGTGGTCTGCAAGGCCCCGGACGACTTCAGGCCCTTCGACGTCAGGCTGTGCGTGCGCTGCGGCGCGGATCCCTTCGCGGACCAGGATTTCCAGAAGGATCTGGGGACGTTTCTGAAGCAGTGAGCCGAAGGCCCAGGGGGTGGCCTCGGGCGCTCAGGCCCTGGGCGTCGCGGTCCGGTCGGCCGGGCCTGCCCCGCCTGTCGGACCCGCCGAGTCGGGGCCCGTGGGACAGGACGACTCCTCGTCCCTGGCCCACAGCCGCGCCAGGAAGACGCCCGCCAGGTTCTGCCACAGGCTGAAGATGGCCCCGGGCAGGGCCGCGGCCGGGCCGAAGAAGGCTCCGGCCAGGGCCACGGCGAGCCCGGAGTTCTGCATGCCCACCTCGATGGAGATGGTGCGGCGTCCGCGCCTGTTTGCGCCGAGCAGCCCGGCCCCGTAGTGTCCGAGCCAGAAGCCCGCGGCGTTGTGCAGGATGACCGCGGCCATGACCAGGGCCGGGAAGGCCATGATGGTCTTCTGGTTCAGCCCCACCACGCAGGCGATGACCGCCGAGATGGTCAGCACCGAGATCGACGGGAAGATGCACAGGAGCGGCCGGATGCGCTCGCGCAGCAGGCGGCGGATGATCAGGCCGTCGAGCAGGGGGAAGGCCACGATCCAGAAGACCGAGCGGACCATGTGCCAGAACTCCACGTGGATGCGCTGCCCGGCCAGAAGCTCCATCAGGAGCGGGGTGGCCAGCGGAGCGAGCAGGGTGGAGCAAAGCGTCATGACCACGGAGAGGGCCACGTCCGCCTTGGCGAAATAGCTGATGACGTTGGACGCCGTGCCCGAGGGGCAGGCCCCCACCAGGAGTACGCCCACGGCGGTCTCGGGCGGAAGCTTCAGGACGGCGCACAGCGTCCAGGCCACCGCGGGCATGACCGTGTACTGCAGGAGCACGCCCGTGCCCGCCATGCGCCACTGCCTGAACACGCGCAGGAAATCCGTGAACTCCAGCGTGAGCCCCATGCCGAACATGATGATGCCCAGGCCCAGCGCGATGTGCGGCCTGATCCAGGTGAAGAGCGGCGGCCAGACGAGGGCCAGCACGGAGAAGCCCACGGCCAGGGGCAGGAAGCCCCGCTCGATCGCTCCGGCCAGGCGCAGCAGCACGGCCTAGTCCCCGGCTCCGGCCGCGCTCCCGGCGGCTTCGGCGCTCTCCGACTCCCGGGCCTCGCGCGCGGCGCGGACCATGGCCTTCAGGCCGCACACGCCGCAGCGCCCGCGCGAGGTGGGCGAGCCGCACTCCGTGCAGGGCGCGAGCTCGGGGTTGGCCGCAGCGTTCTGCGAGAAGATGTGCCGGGCGTTGGACAGGAAGCTTTCGTAGAACTGGGTCTTGGCCCCGGGGCGCGTGGCCTCCAGGTTCTCCAGCAGCTCCTTGTGGCCCGTGAAGCTCGCGCCCGGGCTGTAAGGGCAGGGGGCGGTGACGTTGTCGATGCCCTTCAGGAACGAGTAGCAGGCCGTCTCGAACTCGGTCAGACGGTAGAGCGGCTTCACCTTGCGCGCGAACCCGCCCTCGTCCGGCAGGCTCGGCCCCTGGTCCGAGAGGTAGCCCGCGTCCCAGCGCAGCACGTTGGCGAAGAGGCGCGCGGTTTCGTCGTCCAGGTTGTGGCCCGTGGCCAGCACGTCGAAGCCCTGCTCGCGCGCCACCTTGTTGAAGACGTGGCGCTTGATCTTGCCGCAGGCCGAGCAGACCGGACGGCTCGTGAGCGCCCGCTTGACCTCGGGGATGGCGAGGCCCATCTCGGGCGTGGAGGCCACGATCAGCGGAATGTTCCGCGGTTCGCAGAAGGCCTCGATGTGCGCCAGGGAGGCGTCGGACGAGCCGGGGATGCCGAGGTAGACGTGAAGGCCGGTGACGTCGTAGCCCTGCTCCTTGAGCTCGTTGGCCAGGGCCAGGGAGTCCTTGCCCCCGGACAGCGCGACCAGGATGCGGTCGTCGGGCCCGAACATGTCGTGGTCCTTGACGGCCTTGGCCACCTGGCGGGAAAAGAAGAGGAAGAAGCAGTCCGGGCAGAAGCCCGTGTGGTGGCTCGGCAGCTTGACCTGGGCCGGGGCCTTGCAGCGGCGGCATTTCATGGGCGGCGGTCCTCCTAGCCCCGCGAGCGCACGGAGCGCACCACGAGCGTCTCGCCGGGCACGAGTTTTCGGTCCTCGGTCAGGAGTTCGCGGCCGCGGATGACCAGGACCGAGGTGCAGCGTTCGCCCAGGCGGTTCAGGAGGCTCTTGACGCTCTTCACGTCGTGGACTTCGAGCGTCTCGCCGTCCGGTTCGCGGATGACGGTGATCATTGTTTTTTTTCGTGTCCGGCGGTTTGTGTGCGGGGGAGGTTTCATACCCGCGTGGTGGGATGAAATCAACCCCGCAGCCCCGCTCTTGCCCCAAAAACGCTTGAAGGGCAAATGACCTCCATGGGCCAACGGGTGTTGACCGAAGGGGGAAAATCTTCCATACACTACTCTCAGGCGGCATTACCAATCGAGGAGGACGCGCCATGGCTGCTCCGGAGAAAAAGGTCCTGGTCGTAGACGACGAAAAGCACATCCGCATGCTCTATCGAGAGGAGCTGGAGTCCGAAGGCATGACCGTCGTGACCTCCAACGGCGAAGAGGACATCGTCGAGCTCATCGAACGGGAGCGGCCCCGGGTGGTCATCCTGGACATCAAGCTCGGGGCCAATCGCTCCGGGCTCGACCTGCTGCAGGAGATCCGCAGCAAGGACCAGGACCTGCCCGTGATCCTCTCCACCGCCTACGACTCGTTCCAGCACGATCTCAAGTCCATCGCCGCCGACTACTACGTGGTCAAATCCGTGGACCTCTCGGAGCTCAAGTCCAAGGTCGACCTGGCCATGAAGAAGGCCCTGGCCCAGGGCTGATCCCCGCGGCGCCTCGACTTTCGCGACGCTTCGCCGGACGGCCGGGATTCCCGGCCGTCCGGTTTTTCTTGCCCTGGCCCCCGGCTTCTGCTAGCCCCCTGCCATGCCATCCTTCGACATCTTCGCCTACATCCAGAAACTCGTCCTTCTCCTGCCGGGCTTTCTCCTGGCCATCACCTGCCACGAGGCGGCCCACGGCTACGTGGCCTACAAGCTCGGGGACCCCACGCCCAAGATGGCGGGCAGGCTGACGCTGAACCCGTTCAAGCACCTGGACGTGGTCGGCACACTGGTCCTCGTGCTGACCAGGATGATCGGCTGGGCCAAGCCCGTGCCCGTGGACCCGCGCTTCTTCAAGAACCCCCAGCGCGGCATGATGCTCGTGGGCCTGGCCGGTCCGGCGGCCAACTTCGTCCTCGCCGTGGTCTTCACCATCTGCCTCAAGGGCTGCGCGCACGTCCTGCTCACCCAGCCCTCGCCGCTCGAGGTGCGCCTCTTCCTCCCCCTGGCCCTCATCTGCAAGGAAGGCGTGCTCATCAGCCTCGTGCTCGGCTTCTTCAACCTCCTGCCCATCCCGCCGCTCGACGGCTCCAACATTCTGGCCGGATTCATGCCCCCGCGCACCGCCATGCGCTACATGTCCTTCGGCCGCTACGGCTTCATCATCATCATTCTGCTCGCCGTGACCGGCGTGCTCGGGCAGATTCTCCAGCCCGCGGTCATGTACGCTGCGCAACTGCTTCTCTGAGGAAACCCGCAATGCAACCGAACAACCGCATCGTCTCCGGCATGCGGCCCACCGGGCCGCTGCACCTCGGCCACTACTTCGGCGTCCTGCTCAACTGGGTCCAGATGCAGGAGGAGTTCGACTGCCTCTACTTCGTGGCCGACTGGCACGCCCTGACCACCAACTACGCCGAGGCGCGCGACGTGAAGGCCTTCGTGCCCGAACTCGTGGCCGACTGGCTCGCCGCGGGCCTCTCCCCCGAGCGCTGCGTCCTCTTCCAGCAGTCCCAGGTCAAGGAGCACGCCGAGCTGCACCTGCTGCTCTCCATGATCACGCCCAACGGCTGGCTCGAGCGCAACCCCACCTACAAGGAAGTGCGCGAGGAGTCGTCCAAGGACCTCTCCACCTACGGCTTCCTCGGCTACCCCGTGCTCATGTGCACGGACATCATCATGTACAAGCCGAAGCTGGTGCCCGTGGGCCAGGACCAGCTGCCCCACCTCGAGCTCACGCGCGAGATCGTGCGCCGCTTCAACTACCTCTACGGCGACTTCTTCCCCGAGCCGGAGGCCAGGCTGACCACCTCGCCCAAGCTGCCCGGCCTGGACGGACGCAAGATGTCCAAGAGCTACGGCAACTCCATCTACCTGAAGGACCCCATGTCCGAGGTCCGGCCCAAGATCATGAGCATGCTCACCGACACCAAGCGCATGCGCCTGAAGGATCCCGGCGAGCCCAAGGACTGCAACCTCTTTCCCTACCTGGAGCTGCTCGCGCCCACCGGCATCCTGCCCGAGATCGAAGAAGGCTGCCGCGCCGCCACCCGCGGCTGCGGCGACTGCAAGAAGCTCCTGGCCGAGAAGATGGCCGACTTCCTGGAGCCCATCCAGGCCCGGCGCAAGGAATACGAGACCCGGCCGGACACGCTGAAGGACATCATCAACGAAGGCTCGGCCAAGGCCCGCGCCCTGGCCGAAGAGACCATGGCCGACCTGCGCAGGCTGATGAACTTCGACTTCTAGGAAAGACGAGGCGAGATGCCTCCGGCGGCCAGGAAGGGGCTGCGCGCCCCTCCCTGGACCCTCCTGCGCAAGGGGTGACCCCTTGACCCGCTTCGCGACCGAACGTCCGGGAAAGAACGGGACGAAGCCTGGGCGTGGAAGGTAGAAAACAAAAAAAAGCCGGGCCGGA